>JAJKJM010000230.1 GCA_021153985.1 Polaromonas sp. | reverse complement strand
GCGCTGGGCGCAGAACGCGCGCCCGGCCTGGACCAGGCCGACCCGGCCAAGGTGCAGGCCGAGAATCGCTGGCTCTTTGAGATGGCGCCGCCCCGGGCACAGCACTACACCCTGTACTTTGACGCAGGCGGCACGGTGCTGACGGCCGAGTCGCAGCAAACGCTGGAAGAAGTGCTGGCCGCGGCGCTGGCCCGCAGCGGCGGCGACATGGTGATCACCGGCCACACCGACACCGTGGGCTCCGGCGCCAGCAATGATGCGCTGTCAGCCCAGCGGGCACAGCAGGTTCGGCAGATGCTGGCGGACCGGCAGTTTCCGCCGGCACGCATCGAAGCCGCCGGGCGGGGTGAGCGCGAGTTGGCGGTGCCCACCGCCGACGAAGTCGACGAGCCGCGCAACCGGCGGGTCACCATTGAAGTTCGTTGATCAAAAAGCCCTCTGACCCAATACAGATATGGGTAGACAGCTCCTGAAAAGATAGCAATCCGCGGGTGCGGCTGAGGCTCAGCCCAGCGTCACACGCGCAAACTTGCGCTTGCCGACCTGCAGCACATAGGTGCCGGCCGCCAGCTTGAGCGCCTTGTCGCTCACCACGCTCGAATCAACGCGCACACCGCCGCCGTCGATCAGCCGCGTGGCTTCGCTGCCGGAAGGCGCCAGGCCCGCGGCCTTGAGCAGCGCGCCTATGCCCATGGGTGCGCCTGTCAGCGACACCTCGGGAATCTCGTCGGGCACGCCGCCTTTGCTGCGGTTGATGAAGTCCTGCGCGGCGACCTCGGCCGCGGCCGCGGAGTGAAAGCGCGCGGTGATTTCCTTGGCTAGCGCGACCTTGGCGTCCTTGGGGTTGCGCCCGCCTTCCACTTCAGCCTTCAGCGCCGCGATGTCGGCCTCGCTCTTGAAGGACAGCAGCGTGTACCACTTCCACATCAGCACGTCGGAGATCGACAGCACCTTGGCAAACATCGTGTTGGCGTCTTCGCTGATGCCGATGTAGTTGTTCTTGCTCTTGGACATCTTCTCGATGCCGTCCAGGCCTTCGAGCAGCGGCATGGTCAGGATGCACTGCGGCTCCTGGCCGTACTCCTGCTGCAGGTGCCGGCCCATCAGCAGGTTGAACTTCTGGTCGGTGCCGCCGAGTTCAAGGTCGCTCTTGAGTGCGACGGAGTCGTAGCCCTGCATCAGCGGGTACAAAAACTCATGCACGCTGATGGGCGTGCCGGCCTTGTAGCGGTCGTTGAAGTCGTTGCGCTCCATCATGCGGGCCACGGTGTAGTGCGAGGCCAGCTTGATCATGCCGGTGGCGCCCAGCGGTTCGCTCCACTCGCTGTTGTAGCGAAGCTCGGTTTTGGCCGGGTCGAGGATTTTGTCGGCCTGGGCGCGGTAGGTTTCGGCGTTGACCTTGATCTGCTCGGGCGTGAGCGGCGGGCGGGTAGTGTTGCGGCCGGACGGGTCGCCGATCAGGCTGGTGAAGTCGCCGATCAGAAAAATGACGGTATGCCCCAGATCCTGGAGCTGACGCATTTTGTTGAGCACCACGGTGTGGCCGACATGAATGTCAGGCGCGGTCGGGTCCAGGCCCAGTTTCACCCGCAGCGGCACGCCGGTGGCCTCGGATTTGGCCAGTTTCTGTAACCATTCGTCATGGGGAATCAGTTCTTCGCAGCCCCGCAGGGTGGTCGCGAGGGCCATCTTTACACGGTCGGTGACGGGGTATTTTGTAACAAGCGCTTGATTCATAAGGGTTTTTCACATGTCGGGCGGTTGTCCGACAGATATACTGGCGGCTCTCCTGCATCAGGCGGCCCATTTTAGTTGGCCTGCAAATTGCTGATCTGGAACCACATCGTCTGGATGGCTCAGGCCCCCACCCCCGCCCCCTCATGTCAGGGCAGGGCCGGCCACCAAAGCTCTCCATGTTTTATACAGCAGTCCGGTGCTCCCCAGGCGCCCGATGCACTTTAGTTGGGAATTTTGCTTTGCGCCTGCCAGACCCCTCCCTGATTCTCGTTTCCCTCGCCCAATCCCTTCGCCGCCACCCCAAACGGGTCGCCGCCAGCCTTGCCGTCCTGCTGCTGGGCACGGGTGTCACCGCCTTTGGCGTGGCGCCCATGGCGCCTGACGCAGCCGACCTTCCGGTGCGCCAGATCCTTGAGGCCGTTGAGCCCCTGCCCACACAAGCGCAAACCGACCTCCTCGGTGACTTCCGCTTCAAGCTGTTCCGCACCGAAAGCACCCGCAGCAGCGACACCGCCGACACCCTGCTCAAACGCCTGAACATCGACGACAGCGCAGCGGCCGCCTTTCTGCGCACCGACGCCAATGCCCGCACACTGCTCACAGGGCGCGCCGGCAAGAACGTCACGGTAGAAGCCAGCGAAAGCCAGCAACTGCTCAAGCTCAGCATGCGCTGGCCCACCGACGACGAAACCATGTTCAAGCGCCTCGTGGTTGAACGCAACGCTGCCGGCTTCACCTCGCGCATCGAAACGGCGCCTTACGTGGCTAACGCACGCCTCTCCAGCGGCGCCATCCAGACATCGCTCTTCGCTGCGACCGACGACGCCCGCATCCCTGACGGTGTGGCGGTGCAGATCGCCGAAATTTTCTCCAGCGACATCGATTTCCGCCGCGCGCTGCGCAAGGGCGACCGCTTCAACGTCGTCTACGAAAGCCTGGAAGCCGACGGCGAGGTGCTGCGCACCGGCCGCGTGCTGTCGGCTGAATTCGTCAACGCCGGCAAGGCCTACCAGGCCATGTGGTTCCAGCCTCCGGGCGTGGACGCCACCGGCGCCGCCAACAAGGGCGGCTACTACACCCTCGACGGCCAGAGCCTGCGCCGCGCCTACCTGAGCTCGCCGGTCGAGTTCTCGCGCATCAGCAGCGGCTTTTCGATGCGCTTTCACCCCATCCTGCAAAAGTGGCGCGCCCACCTGGGCACCGACTTTGCGTCCCCCACCGGCACACCCGCACGCACCGTGGGCGACGGCGTGGTGGAGTTCTCCGGCGTGCAGAACGGCTACGGCAATGTGGTCTTCATCAAGCACCGCAACGGCCACGAAACCGTCTACGCCCACCTGAGCAAACTCATGGTGCAAAAAGGCCAGAGCGTCAGCCAAGGCCAGACCATCGGTTTGGTCGGCAGCACCGGCTGGGCCACCGGGCCTCACCTGCACTTCGAGTTCCGCGTCAACGGCGTGCACCAGGACCCGATGATGATCGCCAAGCAGAGCGAAACCATTCCGGTTGCCGCGGCCTCCATGCCGCTGTTCCGTGAACTGGCTGCTGGCGTGAAGACCCAGTTGCTGGCCGCTGCGACGATCACCCAGACCCGGGCCGAATAACAGAGCGCTAGCCACGGCCTCTTCTAACCAGCGGGGGCCGAGGGTCCGGCTTGGCCGGCCCAGGCGCCGCCCCCTGAGGGGGGAACGGGCTACACGCAGTGAGCCTGGACGGGGGTGGGCTTTGTTCACTGCGGCAGAATAGGCCCCATGCCAGCAACCTCCGATCTTTATATAGGCCTGATGTCAGGCACTTCGCTTGATGGCGCTGACGGCGTGCTGGTGGATTTTTCGGGTGGTGCTTTGCGTGTGGTCGCTGCGGCCACTGAATCTTTCGCCAACCCCTTTCGCGCCGAGCTTCTGGCGCTCAACTCCCCCACACACAACGAGCTGCACCGCGCCGCTGTTGCCGGCAACCAGATCGCCGCGGTATATGCCAAGGTCGTGCATGCCCTCCTCGCCCAGGCGGGCCTTCAGGCTTCGCAGATACAGGCCGTAGGCGCGCACGGCCAGACGGTGCGGCACCAGCCCCAGAGAACGTCTGATGAGCCGGCAGGCGCCGGCTACACGCTTCAGCTCAACAACCCGGCCTTGCTGGCCGAGCTCACGGGCATCGACGTGGCGGCGGATTTTCGCAGCCGTGATGTCGCGGCGAGCGGCCAGGGCGCGCCGCTGGTGCCGGCGTTTCACCAGGGGGTGTTTGGCCGCAAGGATGCCGCCGTCTGTGTGCTGAACCTGGGCGGCATTTCCAATATCAGCGTATTGCCGCAAGAATTGGGAGACGCTTTGTCACCCATCTTGGGCTTTGACTGCGGCCCCGGCAATGCCTTGATGGACGCTTGGTGCGAACAGCACACCGGCCAGCCTTATGACGCCGGCGGCGCCTGGGCGGCCAGCGGCGCGCTGCTGCCTGAGCTGTTGGCCAGCCTGCTGGACGAGCCCTATTTCTCGCAGCCTATTCCCAAAAGCACAGGCCGCGACCTCTTCAGCCTGGAGTGGCTGGCCGGCAAGCTGGCGCCTTTCGCGGCGGCGCGGCCTGAAGATGTGCAGAACACTTTGGCCGAATTCACCGCCAGCGCTTGTGTGGATAGTGTGAAGCGCTATGGAAAAGAGAGCACCTCGCTCATCGTGTGCGGCGGCGGCGCTTTCAACACGTACCTGCTGGCGCGGCTGCAGGCGGGCTTGCCTCAAGTGCGCGTCAGCACCTCGGACGCGCATGGCCTGCCGCCCTTGCAGGTAGAGGCGGCGGCTTTTGCGTGGCTGGCACGGCAACTGGTGTTGCGGCAGCCGGGGAATTTGCCGAGCGTGACGGGGGCGCGCGGCTTGCGGGTGCTGGGAGCCGTTTACCCGGGCTGAGTCTGCGCAGCCGTGATGGCGGCAGATTGATGATGATTTTGGCCTCCAGCCCAATCAGTGCATGGGCATCCAGCTACCGAATTGATAGCAAATACCCTCACATCGGCATCCGGTCCCGCCCATCGCGCACACCGCGCCGCACTTCCTGGATCACCGCCAGCGCGTCCCAGAATTGCTTGGCCTGCACCTTGAGCCGGTAATCGGTCTGGGCGATCTGCTCTTCGACCATTTCGGTCATGCGCGAGTCCAGGTCAGCCGGTGGCAGCTTGAGGTAGGCCTCGCTTTCGGAACCGTCGCGTTCGATCGTGGCGCCGGCCTTGCGGGCGATGTTGAGCATGGCGGTGTTTTCGCTCAGCGCGTGGATGAACATCATGTCGACGCCGTTGTTGCGGGCGTGCATGACGGCGCGGTCAAAGAGGCGTGAGCCGTAGCCGCGCCCGCGCGCCTGGGCCAGCACCGACACGCCAAACTCGGCGCAGCTTTTCAGGTTGGGGTCGGTGGAGTGCGCCAGGTGGGCCATGGCGATCAGCTCGAGCTTGCGGTTGTAGATGCCGAAGATCTCGTCGCGGTCGAAGTTCAGGCCGTCGACGTAGCGGCGAATCTGCTCGTCATTGGCCGAGTAACCAAAGCGCAGATAACGGTCGTGGTCGCTCAATGCCAGCAGGTGTTTGGCAATGCGTTCCCCGTGGCTGGGGCCCATGGACCGGATGGGGACCATCACGGGCTGGACGTGAGGCGCGGCGGGCGCCTCGGGGGTTCGCTCCTCTGCAGGCGGGCGGAAGAACTCCTTGCTCGCTTTGTAGGAGGCTTTCAAAAATGTGCTGGGTGTAACCATGGCTTCAATATAAGGGTTTTCCCTAGAATCGCCAGTCTAAGGGCTTCTCTTGGGCCATCAATAGGGAGCCCGGCCAAATTGATTGATCAAATTCGACTCCAGCCCATGTCCATCATGGGTAATCAGCTATTAAATCAATAGCAATTTGGTAGCAAAAAAGGCCACAAAACCGTCCTATGTTGCAGCGCAACAACAGCATCTAAATGACAGCCCGGTGGATTAAGTCCGCCACGCACCCCGCCACCGGCCGTTGCGCCATTGGCTACCCGCTTGTTGACGCAGGCCTGACTGCCGCAAAAGGCCGCAAAGCCGAAAAGTCAGAGAGGCACGGCCGTCGTCGCCTTGACCCGGTCCAGCACAAAGCTGGTTTTGCAGTCCTGCACGCTGGGGTGCTTGAGCAGGGTGTCCATGATGAAGCGGCTGTAATGCGCCATGTCTTGCACCACCACGCGCAAGAGGTAATCCATCTCGCCGGTAAGGGCCGAGCACTCGGCCACCTCGGGCCAGGTCTGCACGCTGGCGCGAAACAGGTCCATGGGGTTGCGCTTGTGGCTTTCGGTGTGCTTTTCGAGCCGCACATTGATATAAGCCGTCAGCCCCAGCCCCACGGCCTCGGGTTTGACGAGCGCCACGTAGCGGTCGATCACGCCGCTTTCCTCCAGCCGCTTTACGCGCCGCAGCACCGCGCTGGGCGACAGCCCCACCTGCTCGGCCAGCTGGTCATAGGTGGCGCGGCCGTCGTCCTGAAGGCTGCGCAAAATGTGCCGGTCGAGCTTGTCGAGTGTTTCCATTAGACTAATTTTGCAGGTTTACTGCGCCAATGGCAATTCAGACGCCCCAATTCGCAGTAAAACTGACTGCCCGCGCCGCTAAAGTCACTTCATACGCACACCCACTTTGGAGACACGCATGAACGCACGCGACGACACCGCCCTGAACTTTGAACAAGGCGCGGCCTGGGACAACCCCATGGGCACCGACGGTTTTGAATTCATCGAATACGCTGCGCCGGACCCGGTGGCCATGGGCGCGCTGTTTGAGCGCATGGGCTTCAAGCCGATTGCCAAACACCGCCACAAAAACGTGACGCTGTACCGCCAGGGCAGCATCAACTTCATCATCAATGCCGAGCCCGATTCCTTTGCGCAGCGCTTTGCGCGCCAGCACGGCCCCAGCGTGTGCGCCATCGCCTTCCGCGTGAAGGACGCCAAGTTCGCCTATGAGCGCGCCATCGCGCTGGGCGCCTGGGGCTATGCGCACACGGCGGGCCCCGGCGAGCTGAACATCCCGGCCATCAAAGGCATCGGCGACTCCATCATTTATTTCATCGACAAATGGCGCGGCAAGAACGGCGCGCAGCCGGGCGACATCGGCAACATCGGCTTTTACGACGTGGACTTCGAACCGCTGCCAGGCATCGAGGGCGACGCACTCAACCCGATGGGCCACGGCCTGACCTACATCGACCACCTGACGCACAACGTGCACCGCGGCCGTATGGATGAGTGGGCCGGCTTCTATGAGCGGCTCTTCAACTTCCGCGAGATCCGCTATTTCGACATCGAAGGCCAGGTGACGGGCGTGAAGAGCAAGGCCATGACCAGCCCCTGCGGCAAGATCCGCATCCCGATCAACGAAGAGGGCAACGAAAAAGCCGGCCAGATCCAGGAGTACCTGGACCGCTACCAGGGCGAAGGCATCCAGCACATCGCCATGGGCAGCAACGACTTGTTCGCCACGGCGGACGCCTTGCGCAGCAGCGGCGTGAAGCTGCTGGACACGATTGACACCTATTACGAATTGGTCGACAAGCGCATCCCCGGCCACGGCGAGAGCGTGGCCGATCTGAAGAAACGCAAGATCCTGGTGGACGGCAAAAAGGGCGCCCTGCTGCTGCAGATCTTCAGTGAAAACCAGCTGGGCCCGATCTTCTTCGAGTTCATCCAGCGCAAGGGCGACGACGGTTTCGGCGAAGGCAACTTCAAGGCGCTGTTTGAAAGCATCGAACTGGACCAGATGCGCCGTGGCGTGCTGGCAGGCAAAGAGACCGGCGCAAAGAGCTGAGCCAGGCGGGCGCACAATAAAGCACCCATTGATCCCACCCTCACGGAGATTGCCATGTCCTTTCGCCTGAAATCGCAACGCTCGCTGGCCGCGCTTGGTCTTGCCTCTGCCGCCCTGCTCACCTGTGCAGGCGCTTCAGCCCAGACCGCGGCATCCAGCCTGGATGCGGTGCAAAAAGCCGGCGTACTGCGCATCTGCACGCCGGGCGACTACAAGCCCTTCAGCTTTCACAAGCCCGACGGCACGTTTGAAGGCATCGATGTGGACCTGATGGCCTCACTCACGGCCAGCCTGGGCGTGAAGCCCGAGTGGATCAAGACCAGCTGGTCCAACCTGATGCCCGACATGGTCGCCGGCAAGTGCGACATGGCGGTGGGCGGCATCTCGGTGACCACTGAGCGGCAAAAGAAGGCTTTCTTCAGCGCGCCCTACATGGTCAACGGCAAGACGCCGATCGCGCGCTGCGCCGACGTGGCCAAGTACCAGACGGTGGCCGACATTGACAAGCCCACGACGCGCGTGATCTTCAACCCGGGCGGCAGCAATGAACGCTTTGCGCGCGCCAACTTCAAGCAGGCGCAGATGCGGTTGAACCCGGAAAACCTGACGATCTTTGACGAAATCCTGGCCAACCGTGCCGACGTCTTCGTCACCGAATCGGCCGAGGCCATCACCCAGCAAAAACTGAAACCGGGCCTGTGCGCCGTCAACCCCGACAAACCGCTGCAGTACGGCGAAATGGCCTACCTGCTGCCGCGCGGCGACGTGGCCTTCAAGGCGTATGTCGACCAGTGGCTGCACCTGGCCAAAGCCAGCGGCGACTACCAACGTGTGGAGAGCCAATGGCTGAAGTAGAGAGCAACACGAACGTCAACAGCGCCAGCGGCACGCCGCCGCCGGCGGTGTACGGCCAGTCTGACCGGCCGCCGCGGGGTGACTACGCGCGCGGCGGCAAGGTCAACGCCGACTACACCTGCCCGCAAAACTACGCGGCATACACGGCGCAGGACCACGACACTTACCGGCGCCTCTACACGCGCCAGTCGGCCCTGCTGGCCGGACGGGCCTGCAGCGCCTTTATTGAAGCACTGCCCAGCCTGGGCGCCAGCGATGCGATTCCGCGCTTTGAAGACATCAACGCGCGCCTCTTCAAGGCCACCGGCTGGCAGCTGGTGGGCGTGCCGGGGCTCATTCCCGAGGTGCCGTTTTTTACGCTGCTGGCCAACCGCAAGTTTCCGGTGACGGACTGGATACGCACACCGGCCGAGTTCGACTACATCGTCGAGCCCGACATCTTTCATGACCTCTTCGGCCATGTGCCGCTGCTGTTCGACCCGAGCTACGCCGACCATATTCAGGCCTACGGCAAAGGCGCGCTGAAGGCGCATGCACTGGAACACGGAACGGAGGGCACAGAACCGATTCCCGGCGCGGTGGAAATGCTGTCGCGCCTGTACTGGTACACCATCGAGTTCGGCCTGATGCACGACAAAAAGAGCGGCGATGAGGTGCGGGCCTATGGCGCGGGCATTTTGAGCAGCCCCGGCGAACTCGCCTGGAGCGTGGAGTCAGCCGAACCCCAACGCATCCCGCTGCGGGACAACGCTGACTTGCTGCGCTGCATGTCGTCGACTTACAAGATCGACACCTTCCAGCAGCAGTACTTTGTGATCGACAGCTTTGAAGGCCTGCTGCGCCTGACGGAGCCGGACTTCACGCCTTTCTACAAAACGCTTGCTCAGGCGCAGCCGCAAAAAGCCACGGTCTAAGCCGGCCGCGCCATCCAGTCATTAAGCGCCTGGCGCGTCCTGTCGGCCAGCTCACACACATGCGCCACCTGCTGGCCCGCATCGGCCGGCCACTGTCCCTGCAGGCACGATTGCTCGAGCACAAAACACGCATCGCTGAGCGCTTCGGCGCCCACGTTGGAGGCCGCGCCTTTGAGGGCGTGTGCGGCGCGTGACAGCTCGGCGCTGTCTGAGGCCTGCAGCGCCGCGCGGATGTCGTCGATGCGCTTGGGTGCGTCGCTGGTGAACAGGGCGATCACCTCGCGTGTCATGGTGCGCTCGTCGTCGTCAAACTCCTTGAATTGCTCGAGCCGGCTCCAGTCCATCAGGATGACCGGCGTTTGTTGATCATTTTGCGGGCTAGCCCAGGCAGCGCCTTGGCTATTAGCTATGATTTTTATAGCGTCTTCGCCATGGGGCCTGCGGGCGTAACGGGCCAGTGCTTCCGACAGCTCGTCAATGCGCAGCGGCTTGGGCAAGAAACCCACCATGCCGGCAGCCAGGCAGCGCTGGCGGTCTTCTTCCAGCACCGAGGCGGTCAGCGCAATGATGGGCGGCGCGTCGTCGCCATGCGCCGCGATGATCTCGCGCGAGGAAGCAAAGCCGTCCATGACGGGCATGTTGGCATCCATCAGGATGGCCGCGTAAGGCCGTGGGCCACCACGCGTGCCCGCGCCGGCGCCTAGCGACTCGGCCACCCTGTCGGCAGCTTCCCGGCCGTTGAGCGCGGTGGCAGCCTCATAGCCCAGCTTGGCCAGCATGGCCAGCGCCACCTTCAGGTTCACGGCGTTGTCGTCGGCCACCAGGATGAACTGGTTGCGCAGCTCGGGCTTGCCGGTTTCCGCTATTTTTTTGATAGCCGCCGGGTCAGATGTGACACGGGCTATGGCCTCAAAAAGCTGTGACTGGCGGTAGGGCTTGAGCAGGCGTGCGTCAAAAACTTTGGCCTGCTCGCCGGTGGGCATGGTGCCGGAGGTGAGCAGCACGATGCAGATGCCGGGATAGCGTTCACGCAGCGTCTGGGCAAAGGTCTGGCCGTCCATCTCGGGCATGTGCATGTCGGTCACCACCACATCCACTTGCGGGTGACCCTCCAGCCAGGCCAGCGCCTCTCCGGCGCGCTCAAACAGGGCCGGCTCCATGCCCCAGCGCCTGAGTTGTTTGTCGAGGATGCGCAGATTGACGGGCGTGTCGTCCACCACCACCGCGCGTTTGCCGGCCAGGCTCACCATGTGCAGAGACGACAGCTGCGCGACTTCGGGTGCGGCGGCGTACCCCAGCCGCGCGGTGAACCAGAAGGTCGAGCCCTGCCCCGGCGCCGATTCAAGCCCGACGCTGCCGCCCATCAGCCCTGCCAGGCGCTTGCAAATGGCCAGCCCCAGCCCGGTTCCGCCGTATTTGCGGGTGGTGCTGGCGTCGACCTGGGTGAAAGATTGGAACAGCGCGGACTGCCGGTCCAGCGGAATGCCGATGCCTGAGTCCTTCACACGAAACTCGATCAGCCCGCCCTGCTGCGGCGTGGCGTCCTCCAGCACGTGCGCTGAGACGATGACCTGGCCTTGTTCGGTGAACTTGACGGCGTTGTTGATGAAGTTGAGCAGCACCTGGCGCAGCCGCGTGACGTCGCCGCGCACCCAGGTGGGCAGTTCGTCGCCCAGGTCCACCAGCAGCTCCAGGCCTTTTTCGCGGGCGCGCGGCGCCCCGATGTCGCAGGCTTCCTCGATGGTGGCCATCAGGTTCAGCGGCTCGTTTTCCAGCTCCAGCTTGCCGGATTCGATCTTGGAGAAATCCAGGATGTCGTTGATCACGCCCAGCAGCTGGTCGCTGGAGACACGCATGGTGTGCAGGTAGTCGCGCTGTTCAGGGTCCAGCGGCGTGTCCGCCAGCAGGGTGGTCATGCCGACCACGCCGTTGAGCGGCGTGCGGATTTCGTGGCTCATGGTGGCCAGGAAGGCGGCTTTGGCCCGCGCGGCGGCGAGCGCTTCCTCGCGGGAGGCGGCGAGTTCAGCGGTGCGGCTGGCCACGCGGGCTTCCAGCGTTTCGTTGGCGTCTTGCAGGGCCAGGGTCTGCGCTTCGATGGCGGCGCGGTTGCGCACGATTTCTTCGGCGCTGTCGTGCATGGTTTGCGACAGCTGGCGCACTTCGGTGATGCGGGCGTTTTGCTGCACGGCCGGCACCTCGGCCCGCGCCAGCTGGCCCGCGGCGACGCTCAGGGCCCGAAAGCGCCTGCTCAGGCGATACGCCAGCCAGGTGGCCAGCACGCCGCCCAGCAGCAGGGCCAGCACCATCGCGGCCAGCGTCTTTTTGAGCGCCGCCTGGCTGGCGGCGGCGAAATCGCTCTCGGGCGCGGCCACCACCAGGCTCCAGCGCAATCCCACGCTTTCGCCGAAAGGCCTGAGCACCACGATCAGGGTGTCGTCCTCCATGGGCACACGGTGCAGGAAGGCGATGCGCTGCACGCTGTCAGGCAGCGTCCTGCCCAGGCTGGAGGCAACCTCGTTGTAGGCACCGCGAACGATGGCGTTGCGGCTGTCCATCGGCCGCTTGCGTTCCAGCTTGCCATCGGCGCTCACGAACAGCGGGTCTATGGTGGAGTTGGCAACCAGCAAGCCGTTCTCGTCCACCAGGAAAGCGGTGCCGTGGGCGCTAAAGACCATGGTCTGCAACAGCTCTTTGAGGCGCGCCAGGTGCAGGTCGACGGCGAACACGCCGAGCGATCCGCCGTCCGCGCCGTATACAGGCTGTGCCAGCGTGACGAGCAACTGGTTGTGCGCTTGCGAAGGCGTGACGGCGGTGAAGCTGCGGCCCTGGTTTTCCATCGCACCCTGGTACCAGGCGCGGGTGCGGGGCTCGTGGTTCGCTGCTTCGACAGAAATTTTTTGCCGGCGGTCGCCGGGGTATTCAGCGGCATAGAAAACGCGGCCTTGCCCGCCTTCTTTGCGCACCGCCACCTGGGTCGGTTGGTTGCCACCCTGGGACGGCGCCTCGACCCCCAGGTATTCGCCGCGGTGAGAGGCCAGAACCATGTGGGGCACGCGGGGCGTCATGCGCGTCATGGAAAACGCGGTTTGCTCGAACAGGGCGGGGTTCTGGATCAGCTGGCGAGCGCGCGCCACACCCGCCTCGCCGGGTTGCTCATGGATGAGTCCGTTGAGCACGACGTGGGCTTGCGACACATGCTCTTCGGTGACGATCTGCACCCGCTGCGCCATGTCGCCCACGGTTTTCTCGGCCAGCGTCTGCACGCTTTGCAGATTGCTGCGGTACAAAAACCAGCCTACCGTGGCGGCCGGGACGATGGAAAACAGCAGCAGGCTGGTGACCAGCACCGCGCGCAAGGACCAGGTGCGCCCCGGGCTTGTGCCGCTGGCGCTGTCCTGGCCCGCTGTCATGCAAGCCCCACGATTTCCACGGTGTCCAGCGGCCGGCCGCGGCCGGCCACTTCGACCAGGGCGCGCCGGCCGGCGCGCACGGCGCCGGTTACGAGCCGCGCGGCCTGCACGCTGGCGGCAATCGTCCAGTCCAGCCTGGGTTCACCCTGGAACAACTTGAGCGCCACAGCCACAGTGTCGCCCACCGGTGTGGTCTGCCCGGAGCTGCCGATCAGGCCATCCAGCCCGGCAAAGGCCACCGGGCCGCTGTGCAGCGCCACACCCAGGGAGAAGTTCGGCAAGTCCTGCCCGGCGAAATGCTGCCGCACATAAGCGTCAATGCGCTTGGTCGCGTCAGCGAGCCCCAGGGCGGCGCGTACGGCGCGCAGGCCGTGATTGACGGACTGGGTGTCGTTGGCATCGACAAACACACACAGCATGCCGTCGCCTACAAACTGCATGTAGTGCGCACCGAAGAGGTACACCGTGTCGCCGACGCTGCTGTAAAGCCGCCTCACAATGTCGCTGAGCTCCGCGCCGGACAGCCGCTGCGTCCACAGGCCGTAGTCACGCATGTCGGCAAACATCACGGTGGCGCTGGCGAACCGGTCGCCGTCTCGCACGGGACCGGTTTCGGGCCATTGCTGGCTCAGCGAGCGGGCCAGGCGCGTCTCATACAGGTCGCTGATCTTCTGGGCCTGCTCCGTCAGGGCGATCTGCACGGCCTTGTCTACGACCTGCGCGCGCATGGCGTCGGCCCGGCTGAGCTTGTTGAGCTGGGCATTGACAGCTTCGCGCAACTCTTGGGGCGCAAAGGGCTTGGTCAGGTAGTCGTCGGCGCCGGTGGTCATGCCCTGGCGCATGTGGGTGCGGTCCTGCAGCGAGGTCAGCAAGATCACGGCCGTGGTGGCCAGCGCCTCGTCGTTGCGCACCCGGTCAAGCACCCCGAATCCGTCGAGGTTGGGCATCTGGATGTCGCTGACCACCACATCCGGCCTGAACTCACGGATCAGCTCCAGGCCCTTGAGGCCGTCTTCGGCCGACATGACTTCATGGCCCTCTTTTTTGAGAACCTGGGTCACCAGCATGCGGGTGCCGGCATCATCTTCAATCACCACGATCAGGGGCATACCGGAACTCTCGCTGCTTCAAAAAATGTGTCGACGACTGGCGCGGCGCGCCCGCAAACAGCACGCACCGGGAAAACCAGAACCCTGGATTGCCGCAAGCGGCAATCCCGCCATTTGACACGAATGACAGGCATCTCGGCAGTTTGACATTCAACACTGATACAACAGTGTGATGCCCCGCAGGCCCCCTTGGCGCATCAAGTGTTCGTTCCGCTCGGTTCCTCCTACAAAATGAGGACGTAAAAATTTGTTACCTCGCTTACGATATCCTCCAAAAAGAGGAGGAAGCGCCCGCAGGGCGCATTGGCTCCCAAAACGAATGCCCACGAGGGTTTTCAGCGCGTCTGGGGGTTTTTACAAACGCGCAGCAATTCCATCAACCGTAACAGCAGGAGAAATTTATGGGTTATTTCATGAAAGAACACGACATCTACATCGGAACGATGCTGGATGAATTGAACCTGCGCTTTGCCCCCTCGCAAGGCAAAGAATCACATTTCGGCGGCATCCTGGAGATGGTCGCCCTGCAAAAAGAGTTCAAGCTCTTCAAAAAGGGCCGCTCGTTCAAGATGAGCTGCGCCGCACTCAATCTGGGTGCCCGCAACAATGAGGTCAAAAATCTCTGGCAAAACCTGCTGGGCAACCTGTACAAGCACGAGTCCAACAAAAAGGGCCAGAACGGCGATGCCGCCATCGTGAACGCCCTGATCAAGAATCTGGCCGCCAAAACGCCTTTGCCGGTTTTCTTCACCTCTCACGACATGCGCGGCGACAAGGCCAACGCGGAAGTGAAAATCATCGACAAGAGCCAGCCCGTCCATTACCTGGAACAGGACTACCTGACGATTTCCATTCCCATGCAGCCGATCTCCGCCGCCAAAAAGCCGGCAGCGAAAAAGCCGGCAGCCAAAAAACCAGCCGCCAAGAAGTAAGCGGCTTCACCGGCAGCGCCATGACCGGGCACCCGCCTTCTGAGCAGGCCTTGGCCGGGTTGCACTCGGTTATTGGCCAGTACTACACGCAAAAAGTAGAGGCCCATGGCCCGACACCTTTGGGGGTGGACTGGCCTTGCCAGCCGACGCAGGAGTTGCGCTTCGTGCAGCTCCTGCGCCTGTGCGACTTTTCAGCGCCCTTCTCACTGAATGACGTCGGCTGCGGCTACGGCGCCTTGCTGGCTTTTCTGAGCAGGCGGCACAAGGGCAAGAAGATCAGCTATTTGGGCCTGGATTTGTCCGCGGCCATGATCACCCAGGCGCAACAGCTTTGGCGCAAGCGCGGCGACGCAGAGTTTGTCGTCGCCAGTGCAAGTCCCCGCGTGGCGGATTACTCGATGGCCAGCGGTATCTTCAATGTGAAGCTGAACCACTCCGACGCGCTTTGGACACAATTTATAGAAACGACGCTGGCGGCCATGCACACCACCAGCCGCCTGGGCTTCGCGGTCAACTTCCTCGCCCCACTGGCGGGCGGCGTTGGCGCGCCGGAGCTCTATAGAGTTGCGCCAGGCTTCTGGACCACTTATTGCGAACGTGAATTCGGCGCCGAAGTGCAGGTGCTGGACAACTACGGAATGCGTGAGTACACCTTGCTGGTGAGGGCGCACTAGCCTTCGGGGTTCACTGCCCCATCAACTGCAACACCCGGCCACGCTCGCTTTGCAAGGCCTGCTCATAGATCTTGGCGCCTGTCAGGTGAATCAACTGCTCGGCCTGGTTGAAGAGCGAAAGAGCTTCCTGCCAGGAGTTCGCGTCTGCCTTCTGGCTTAAAACACCCCCGCAGACAATCAAGGACCGGCATTCGGCCAGCCGGTTATTGCGGGGTTTGGATATCCCGATGTTTTCCCTGGCAGCCTCCAGCGCCAGCTCAAGATTGCCCAGTTTGTGGTGGCATTCCGCCAGGCAGGCCCGGATTTCGGCCTCGAACTCCACCGCCACGCCTGTGCTCGATATTTGGCCCAAGGCGGCAGAAAGGCTGTGCTGCGCAGCGATCAGGTTTCCAGCGCTGACATCGGCCAGCCCCGAACACCAGAGCGCAAAGATTTTTGAGTAGGGGCTGGCGTATTGCTCCGCAAGGTTCACGACGATGGAAACATGCTCTTTGGCAAGCGCGAAGTCTTGCGTAACCGCGGCAAGTTCCACATGCAGGTGATGCGTGATCTGCCTGATGACGGGGTCGCCCAGCATTTCGTCGGAAGACAACATCTGTACCAGGCAAGCCTGGGCATCGTCCAGGCGCCCCATTCGCAGCAGGAGCCGGACGCGAATGCCAAGCACCCATTGCTCAATGCTGAAGTCGATGAACTCCCTGTCGAACTGGTCGATGCTCGCGACGCCCTGCATCGCGGCATCATTGGCGGCCAGGCCTTGCTCAAGCAGACCCGCCCAGGCGTACGCCTGGCTCAAGGCCACGTTCAGCATCGCGACCCGCCCGGCGTCACGGCCCGGAGGCGTCAGAGACAAAGCTTTGAGGACGCACTCCACATAGTCGTCAGCCGCGCCGCCGCCCGACTGCAGGATTCGCCCTTGCGCAAACAGCAGCAACTGCACCAGCCGGCTGTCGACCTCGCTGGCGTGGCCTATGGCCTCGTGGCTGATCTTCTGGACTTCTTCGGGGCTGAGCCCCTCCCGCCAGCCGAGGTAGACGATTCGCCCGCCGGCAAGAGCCCGCAAGCTGTTGACTTGCGGCGACCGCTCCTGCCCATCAAGCAGCGTCCACACCTTGCGCCAGTGTTTGATGGCCTGGGCTGAATTGGTGGAACCGGTCCACTTTGCCGCGCGCGCCTCGTGCTGCGCCGCATTAAGCAGCTGCCCTGCGGATTCATAGTGGTAAGCGATCAGCGCGGCAAACTCGCCAGGCTGGGCGCTGTAGTGCGCCTCCATGGCAATAGCGACCGCGGCATGCAGATTGGCCCGCCGCGCCTTGAGCTGGGTGCTGTAGGCCACCTCCTGGATGAGCGGATGCCGGAAAGCGAAGCGACGCCCGCCTGCGATCTCGCGCAGCAACTGCAGCAACTCGGCCTCGCACAGGCCGTCCAGGCCGGTTTCGAGCTGGCTGACCAGATAAACGGCAACGTCCTGCAAGACAGCCAGCGGAATTTCCTTGCCGATGACGGCGCAAACATGCAGCAGCGTTCGCTGGGTGACCACCAGCCGGTCTATGCGCTCGCCGATCACGGCCTGCACCGTCGCGGGCAAGGCATACGCCAGCGATGCCACGTCGGACTTTCGCTGGCTTGAAGTTTCCAGCGAGGCGCTCTTTTCAATCAGGGAGTGCGCCAACTCTTCGGCAAAAAACGGGTTTCCGGCGGAACGCTCCACGATGAGAGGGAAAAATCCGAGCAGCTCGGGATGATGCCTCAGCCGTTCGCGCACCAGTTCTTCAGTATCGGACAAGGCCAAGTCTGCCAGCGATATCGCCCTGAAGTGACGCATCGTCCACCAGGGGGCCTGATAACCCGGCCGGTAGTTGAGCAGCAGCAGGGTTTTGGTTCCGGCCACGGCGGCGACCAGTGCCGAAAGAAACTCGGCGCTGGCCTCGTCCAGCCAATGGAGGTCTTCGAAAACAATGACGGAGGTGGTTGCGCCGGCCTGCTTGACGAGTTCATGCAGCAAGCCCAACAGCCTGGCGCGCCGCGCCTTGGCGTTAAGGGTGCAAGGCGGGCTGTTGGGATCGGCCACGCCGAGAAACTCGCTGAGCAAGGCCAGATCGTCCCCCGAGACGGCGCCCAGCTTTGCCAGCCCGCGGACAATGCATTCCCGCGACGCGGCGGCATCGTGCGCCTGCGTGATGTGGAAAAAACAGCTGCGCAGCAGCAACAGAACGGGCTGTAAAGGCGTCGCATGGCCATACAGCTGTGTTCTTACTTCGAAGACCGGTACATGGCGCAGATGGCACCATTGGGCGAACTCGTGGCAAAGCCGGCTCTTTCCCGTACCAGGAGCCCCGGACAAGCCGATGACCGAGCCATCTCCATTTTCGGCGTTGCGCAGCGCATCCTGCAGCAGGGTCAACTCTTGCGCCCGCCCCCGAAAAAGCGACAGCGCTGCCTCATGAAAGCTGTGGTTCTGCACATCGTTTTTCATGCCCAGCAGCGTGTGCAATTCGACGGGCTCCGTAATGCCCCGCAGTGGGTGCTTGCCCATGGGCCGCGTTTCGCAAGCGGAGCGCACCAGAGCCAGACAGTCGGCCGTCAGACAGATCCCGCCGGGCTCTGCCAATGCCACTACGCGGCTGGCCAGGTGAATCGAATGGCCATGCACGCCGCCACCCCGGGTGGCATCAACCGCCTCAGGGTCCAGGGCGACCTGGCCGGAGTGCAGGCCGACACGAATGCGCAAGCCGGAGTCGGGGCCTTCAAAAGCCGCTTGCATGGCCAGTGCGGCCTCGCAAGCCAGGTTGGCGTGGCCTTCAAGCGCCTTGGGAACACCGAACAAGGCCATGACACCGTCGCCCAGCGTGCGCACCACAGTGCCGCCAAAACGCTCCACCGCATTGCACATGCGCTGCACGGCCGGCCGCAACTGATCCATGGCCTGCTCGGGGTCCAGCCCCGCCACGTGCTCGGTGGAACTGACAACATCTGCAAACAGGATGGTGGCGTGCTTGAGTGCACCCCACTGGATTTCCGGTGTCAGTGTGGCCAAGGCACTGGGGGGCTCTTGCCCACTAAGCCCGAAGGCGGCGCCACAATTACCGCAGAACCGGTTGGCGACCGGGTTCACGGTCAGGCACGATACGCAGCGCAACGACATCTCTTTTTTGTCCCTCTTCACAACAGGAAAACCCACTGGACGAATCGTTGCACGACGCCATCAACAAATCAAGGCATTAGTGACTTGCCTCAGGTAAGCACCTTCACAACCTGCCAGGCCGAGACGACGGCCGTGTACTCTTTTGACTTACTGCCGAAGCGCGCGCTGGCCGCACGGCTCGTCGCCCGCGCCGCATCCAGGAAGCTGGCCTTGGGTTTGAGCTTGGCGAAGGCCTCGTACCAGATGGGCCCGGCCTTCTCCCATGAAAAGCCGCCTATTTTTTTGGCCGCCAGATAAAACGCGTGATTGGGAATGCCGGAGCTGTCGTGAACGTCGGCGCCGTCGACATACTCTTCCATGGTTTTGAACTGATCGTCGTCGTACCAGGTCAGCTTTCGGTTGCCGGGGTCCTTCAGGGAGCGGATGGCCTTGCCGTGCTGCGGCGCCAGCATGTTCTCACCGAGCAGCCAGTTGGCCTGGGCCACGGTCTGACGCGCATGCCACTGCTTGACCATGCTGCCCATGACATCGGAGAAGGACTCATTGAGGGCGCCGGCCTGACCCTGGAGCGCGTGGGTCTGCTCCCGGAATTCGCGGTCTTTCACAGGCAGCCGGTATACGCCCAGTCCACCGGGGATCATGTGCTGGAGCACGCCATGGGTCAATTCGTGGGTGATGATGTCCAGCGCCTGGGTGAAGCCGCCCACATTCTGGTCGCCATCGCCATACACCATCTGTTCGCCGGTCCACATGGCATTGGCGAAATCTTTGCCGAAATGCACGGCCGACTCCACTCGCATACTGCGGTCGTCCAGGGAGTCCCGCCCGAAAACCTGGTGGAAGAAATTCAGGGCAATACCCGTGTTGTCATACACCTGGTTAACGGCGCGGTCCCTGACCGGCTTGTCCCCTTCGTGCCGCACCGCCTTGCCAGGCAGGTCGGTGCCAGTGCCGGCGTTAAAAATGCTGCGGCGATAGGGCTGGCCCGGCATGAACGACATGGGAGAAGAGACCGGAGGCGCGGCCTTTACGCCCTGGCTGGCACAAACATGGCGGTGCGTGCGCAGCCGCACGCTTTGTTCAATATGGCTGTTGAGTTCACTGGAACCGTCTGCCCCGGCCTTTTCAGCGAGCTTGCGGAAAAGCTTGGACGGAACGGCAAAACAAAAACAGCTGTAGGCGGGTTTCATTGGCAAGGCCCTTTACTGCGAAGGGCGCCCGCGCATACCGGCTCACCCGGCTGGGCGGCCCGTTTCATGGCAATACCCGAAAAAATGAGGTTCACCGGTACGGTTACCAGCGGCTGGGCAATTTCTTGAGCAGCGTGATCCGCTTGGTACCCATCTCGATGTAGCCACCCTTTTCCAGGTCTTTGAGCAGGCGGCTGACCATCTCCCGGGACGCGCCGACGCGGCTGGCAATGTCCTGGTGGGTGATGGACTCGAGCGTCAGGCCTGTGGCGGTATCGCGAGTTGTCACATCGTCGTGCTCTTCCAGCACGGCGATGAGCCGTCCATAGACGTCGAGCAAGGCCATATTTCGTGCAGCCTCGGTGGCTGAGCGGGCACGGCGGATAACCTGTACCACCAAGTTGATGGCAAATCCCGGCTCATCGACTAAGTGTTCGCTCACATCCGATCGATTCAAAACGGCGCAAGTACAAGGCTCCAGCGTGATGACCGACGCTGATCGGGGTCCGCCGTCAAGGGACATTTCACCGAAGTAGTCGCCCGAATGAATGCGGCCATAGGTGATTTCGCGGCCGTTTTCATCCATGGAAAACACCTTGACGCTGCCTTTGAGCAGCACAAACAGGCTGTCGCCAATTTCACCCTCATTGATGACTACCGTTTTTTTGGGGTAACTTCGCACTGCGCCGCGCAGGGCAAGCGTGCGCAATTCGGGCGTCAAATGGGCGTATAAGCCCTCGTCGGGAGGTGTAGGCGAACTCATGATCACCCGTAATCTAGCACGTCGCCGGACGTGCGGGCTTCTCTTAGTGGATTTGCCCCAGCGGCAAGGGTGCAATGGGTGGCAAGATAGCCACGCGATTGACCAGCTCACGGACACCGCTGGAGGCCGTCTTGGCGCACAGGCTGCGCACATGGCTGCGAACGGTAGAGACGGCAACTTTCATCTGAACAGCGATTTCGGGTGTGCTGAGGCAGCGGCACAAAAACACCAGGACCTGCTCTTCGGTTTGCGTCAAGCCGTGGCTACGGGCAAAAGCGCCGAAAACGCCTGACTCGCTGACTCCCAGGCGGGACAAAACGAGTGCCATCCGCTCACAGGGCACGCCGGGCTGGCGCTGCAGTGGAACCACCGCCATGGTGAAATCCACGCCGTCGGTGGCCAGCTTGATAAGGCTGCGCTTGCCAGCAACGGCTTTGGCCATGGCATGTTGAAAAGCCTTGGCGTCGGCTGGCATGAGGACTTTCAGCTCCCCATGGTCCGCACCAAGGACGACTGCATGTTCAAGTTCGCGGCGCGCAGTCTGATTGGCGTGCAGAATCCGGCATTGCGCCGTCACGAGAAGCACTCCGTGAGCCAGTTCGTCCACCAGCAGGGCGAGAAGGGTCGGCGTAGCTTCCAGCTCGGCCTCGCCAAGGGAAGCTTGCCGCCCTCCCTCCAGAAGGCCGGTTTGTTGCAGTGCATACATTGTCACGGGGCGCTCCATCCTACAAATGGATGAGGATAGAAGGCCTTGCTCAAGCTAGATAGTGAATATGACCAGTCATTCTTGTGAGAAATTCACAAAGCCAGAGTGATCGAGCGACGCCAGGCGCGCAGCTTCGCCGAACGGCCTTTAGGTCGGCTCAGACTCCAGCAGCGCCAGCGTCGCGTTCATGACCTCTGGCAAAAACGCCATTTGCACATGGGCGGCACCACGAACCAGGCGGTTATCGGCCCCCGCAAGAGTGGCCGTGGAGGTCGGGAACACGATGTTGTCGCAATTGGAGTACCAGCAGGTAAAAAGCGCATGCCGGTCGGCAGGCATTTCATGGTCCAGCTGAGCCTGCCAGTCCGACAGCAAACGCATTTGCCGGCCGTTATGGCCATGGCCGAAACGGGCCAGCCAGGTTCCCCGGTGAGGCGTTCCTATCGTCACCACATGGTGCACGCGGGCTTCAGCTTTCATCTGCTTGAGCCAGGCCCTGGCGGCAAGGCCACCCATGCTGTGGCACACCATCAGCGGCGCCATGCCGGTGGCTTGGCTGACCTGGCGCACGGCCTCATCGATCTGCGGCGCGTAGTCGTCGATCGAGCCAAACAGCGGTTCGAGGTTGACGGCAACGAATGCACGCCCGCTCGCCTGCACGCGGCTGAGCCAGGGTGTCCACAGGCCGCGGTTGCAAAAAAACCCATGCACAAACACCACGCCGCGGCGCCCTTGAAGCATCGCGTCGGTTGAAATGCGGTCGGGCACGGCATTCGTGCGAAAGGGCTGGCGCCAGCAAAACACTCGCGGAGCCGTCAACGTCTCCCCCACCCAGGCACGTAGAAGCTCGCGCCAGGTGGGCAGGGGTGCCGGGTCCGACTTGTTGATGTGGCGAAGAAGCAGGAACTCAATGGCCAGGAAGCCCGTATAGCCTAATGCAATGACAAAAAAACCGGCGACGGCCAAAACAGGGGAGCTGCCGCGAAAGTAAAGCAGCCAGCCAAGGGCCGCGGCGATCAGGGCCAGGGTGATGAATCGTTGCAGTTGAGCCAGCATGAATCAGCAAAGAGGGCGAAGGTCAAACCCCCAGTATGTCAGGCCAATGTGACATCGCGGCCGGCCAGCTTTTTGGCCAAGCCCTGCGCCAGGCGGTTGACGGCGCCGTAAATCGACAGCTGCGGATTGGCGCCTATGCTGGTCGGGAACAGCGAACCATCGTGAATTGAAAGATTCTCCAGTTGCCAGTGCACACCATCGGGACGGGTAACGCCCTGGCGTTCATTCCCTGCCAGGCCACAGCCGCCCATGACATGGGCGCTCACCACCCGGGTGAGCATGGGCTTCAAGGGCAGGACATTCACGGCATCACGCGCTTGCGCCCAGGAGGTATAAGGCTGGGCCAGCTCATGCAGAGGCAAAACCTGCCTGGCGCCTGCCGCAAACTGGATTTCCATCATCGACAGCAAGGCTCTGCGGCCGCCTTCCATGACGTAGGGTGTGAGCGGGTAGTCCAGCACGGCGGAGCTGTCGCCGCGCAGCTTGACCTGCCCGCCCCGGGATTCATCATGAAAGCCGTCACGCAGCAGCGCCAGCAAGGTGTGGTTGTGTGGAAAAGACTTGAGCAGGTCATGCTGCCCTTGGCCGAAGCCCGGCACGGTAGACGCAAAAATCACCGGGTGCAGCGGCGGCGCCTCCAGCTTGTAGCCGATGGGGCCGTCGATGGCCTGTGTATCGAGGAAATGATCGGAGTAAATCGTCTGCGGAGCGCCGCTCCAGGCTTCGACTTTCTGCTCGAACACGCTGGAGGACATCACGACGGGGTGCAAAAAGGTCCTGGCGCCCAGAACGCCGTGTGGATCAGGGGCACCCGAGCGCAACAGGACGGCAGGCGAATTGATCGCGCCGCCAGCGAGGACATAGTGTTTTGCTACTATTTTTATAGCTACTTGCCCATTCCCCATCTGGGCTAGCGCTGTTTTTTTCTTTGAACTTCGGCTGCTGCGACAAAGCAGGGCTGTCACCTTGCCATTGGCCAATTCGAAGCTTTCCGCCCGGGTTTCAACCAGCAGTTGCGCGCCCATGTCGAGCGCTGCGGGGATGGTGGTGACCAGCATGGACTGCTTGGCATTGGTCGGACAACCAAGCCCGCAGGAGCCGAGGTTCCAGCATCCCTTGACGTTGCGCGAGATGGCGGACGCAGGGATTCCCAGCTTTGCAGCACCCCTGCGCAGCAAATCGTTGTTCTCGTTGGGCGGGACCAGCCAGGGCGTGATGTTCAACCGCTGTTCTGCCTGCGCAAAGTAAGGCGCCAGCGCTTCAACGCTGTAGCCGCTCAAGCCGAACTTGTCTTGCCAGTACTTGAGAGTGGAGGCTGGCGTTCGAAAGGAACTGGTCCAGTTCACTGTGGTGGAGCCGCCTACGCAGCGGCCCTGCAGGATATTGATGGCCTTGTCTTCGGTTTTGCGCGCTGCGCTCTCCTGGTACAGCGAAGGGTAGGCTTCCGATTCTTTCTGATTGAAGTCGCTGCTGCTTTTCAGCGGCCCTTCTTCAATGATGACTACCTGCAGGCCGGCCTTGGCCAGCAACTCTGCGGTGACACCGGCGCCGGCGCCACTGCCGACGATGGCCACGTCGCAGGTGATTTTTTCAGGCACTGGCCCGTGCGGGCCACCCATCACCTTCCAGCCACGCGCGAGACCCTCGCGGATTGGATCTTTCAATTGGCTCATGCGACTTTCAGTATCTTCAGATTTTCAGGGGGCCGGGGTAACCCAACAATGGCCAGCTTGACGAGTCGGAGAAGTAGGCGCCGGCGGTGATGTCATGCAAGGCGGCATAGGCCTGCTGGCGCAGGGCAAGCGCAGACAGGCGCATGTCTTGCAGCGCGTGCTGGATATCGGCAATGGATGCCTCGGGCCACGGCTGGCTCAGGCCGGCAAACGCGCGCCGACCGGCAGCGCTGGCCAGCAAAGCCAGAAGTTGTGACAGCTCCGCCTGGGCGTGAGGTGCCAGGGACTGCACCAGGATGTCGACACGCGTAAGCAAGCCTTGCAATGCGACCTGCCGCGCGCCATCATCGGCCGGCAGTGTTTTGTCCAGGACCGCGCGGCCCACTGCGGAAAAAACTTCGCGCCCCGCGTCGCTCAGGACCCCGCCCTTCAGGCCAGGCTGCAGCAAGGCGGCCGCACCGCCGGCAACAATCAGCACGGCAGCAGACGCGGCGCTGAGCTTGAGAAGCGTTCTTCTTTGCATGCGGGAAGTTTCTCATGGGCATTTAAGTTTCAATAGGGGACCGTACCTAGATAAACTCCGGGTTTGTATGGACGCCTCAGCACAACAAATTCACGATGCACTGCAAGCCGTCGCGCTGCTTCGGCAGCAACACACGGCCGATCCACCTCTGGCCCGCGCCGGCGCCGCGGTCAAACGCTTCCAGGCACGGCGGTTTCAGGCCACGTATTCAGATCTTCTGCACAGCCCGCGCTACAAAACCGCAGCCACTTTTTTTCTGCAGGAACTCTACAGCGACAAGGACTACGCTGAGCGTGACCAGCAGTTCGCGCGCATTGCCAGCACCATTGCCAAAATTTTCCCGCAACCGGTTGTCAATACGGCCGCGGCATTGGCTGAGGTGCATGCACTGACTGAAAAGCTTGACGACCTGATGGCACGGCAGTGGCTGGCAGACACGGCCGCCACACCGCAGAGCGATGAATGCGCGCGCTACATTCGCTGCTGGCGGCAGGTGGGGGATGTCGCCGCAAGACTCCGGCAGCTTGAAGTCGTTCTGCATCTGGGGCATGAACTCAATCGATTGACGCGGATGTTCGGGCTTCGCACCCTGCTCAAGATGATGCGGGGGCCGGCCGCCGCAGCCGGCCTGAATTCACTGCAGCATTTTCTTGAAACCGGCTTCGACGCCTTTGCCGATATGCGCGGGGCTGATGAGTTTTTGAGGGTGATCAAGGATCGCGAGACAGCCTGGATCCATTCATTGTTTGAAGATGATGCTGTCACCTGTGAGACCCATTTGAGCCATTTGCTGGCTGCCGGCCCCTGATCTTGGCCTCGCATTAGGACAAGCCCCATACGAATTCCTGCGACCGGCTTTCACAATGAGTCGCAAGGAGTTTGTATGAACAAGCATTGGCTCAAGAGTTATCCAGAAGGCGTTTCGCACGAGATCGACACGGAGCAGTTTCGCTCTCTCAACCAGTTGCTGGAGGACTCTTTCAAGAAGAACGCCGCGAAGCCATTCTCCGTTTGCATGGACCGCTGGATGACTTACGGTCAGCTTGACGAGCTGTCTTCTGCACTGGGAGCCTGGTTGCAAAGCCTGGGCCTTGAGCCCGGCGCCCGTGTGGCGATCATGCTGCCCAACGTGCCGCAGTTTGCCGTCACCATGGCCGCCATTTTGCGCGCGGGCTACACCTGCGTGAACGTCAATCCACTCTACACCGCACGCGAGCTGGAGCATCAGCTTCGAGATTCCGGTGCGACGACGATTGTCATTCTTGAAAACTTCGCGGTCACGCTGGCCGAGGTGATTGAGCGCACACCCGTAAAGAATGTCGTGATTGCTGCGATGGGTGATCTGCTGGGCTTCTGGTACGGACAGTGGATCACTTTCGCGGTCCGCCATCTTGCCAAATTGGTGCCGGCCTACAAACTGCCTTTGGGAGAGGGACGCACTGTGACGGCCTTCAACCGTGCGGTGGCCGAAGGCAGCCGCCTGACGCTTAGGCCGGCACCGACCACGCTGGATTCAATTGCCTTTTTGCAATACACCGGCGGAACGACCGGGCTGTCGAAGGGAGCCGTGCTCACGCACCGCAATATTGTTGCCGCTATTTTGCAGGCGCAAGAGTGGTTCACGCCGGCACTGAAGCGCATAGGCGACGTGAGCAAGACCAACAATATCGCGGCATTGCCGCTGTATCACATTTTTGCACTGACGCTATGCCTGCTCACGATCCGTTGGGGCGCTCACCTCACGCTGGTTCCGAACCCACGTGACTTTGGCAAGTTTATTGAGGTGCTCAAGAAGCGGCCCTTTCACATGTTGCCGGCGGTCAACACCTTATTTAATGCACTGCTTCAACATCCGCAGTTCAAAACCGTAGACTTTTCGCATCTTTGCGTTTCGCAGGCAGGCGGTATGGCCGCTTCTGAGGGAACGGCCAAACACTGGCTTCAGGTAACCGGCTGTCCCATGATTGAGGGCTGGGGTATGAGCGAGACCTGCGCCATAGGCACCAACAACCCGGTGACCAACAAAGAATTCACCGGCACGATCGGTTTGCCGCTGCCAAGCATCGAGATTGCCATAAAAGACGATGACGGAAAGTCGCTGGTGCCCGGCGAGGCCGGTGAAATTTGCATCAAGGGCCCGCAGGTCATGACGGGCTACTACCAGCAAGCTGAAGAAAACAAAAAGGCATTCACCTCTGACGGCTTTATGCGCACCGGTGACATTGGCATCATGGACGAGCGCGGTTACACGAAAATCATCGACCGAAAGAAAGACATGATCATTGTTTCGGGCTTCAATGTGTTTCCCAACGAGCTTGAGAACGTCATTTCCATGTGTCCTGGCGTCATCGAATGCGCAGCAATTGGCATCGCCGACGAAAAACAAGGAGAAGCTATCAAGGTTTTTGTGGTCAAGAACGACCCCACACTGACCGAAGACGATGTGAGCGCGTATTGCAAGCAGCATCTCACAGGCTACAAGCGCCCCAAGTACATTGAATTTCGCGATGATCTACCCAAAACCAATGTCGGAAAAATCCTCAGACGAGAGCTTCGCGCGCCAGTTTGAACATTCTTCTTGCGGTAATAGCTGATGGCTACGCCCGATCTCCCGAGCGGCTTGCACGTTTTTGAGCGTGGCTGGCTTTCCGCTAACAACATTTTGTTCGTGGATGGTGAAAAAACCTTGCTGGTGGACAGTGGTTACTGTACACACGCATCACAGACGTTGGCGCTGGTTGAATCGGTGTTGGGAGCTCGGCCTCTGGATATTCTTGTCAACACGCACTTGCACAGTGACCATTGCGGCGGCAACGCCGCCTTACAGGCTCGCTATCCGAAACTTCAAACCCTGATTCCACCAGGTCAAGCGCAATATGTCGCCGAATGGGATCCCGTTGCGCTGACTTATTTGCCAACCGGACAGCTTTGTCCGCAGTTCAATTTCACGCAAACAATTCAACCTGGCAGCGTCATGCGCTTTGGATCTGGAATGTGGGAGGTGCATTCAGCCTCAGGGCATGATCCGCACTCCCTTGTTTTCTTCGAACCGCAGAATCGGGTACTTATTTCGGCTGATGCATTGTGGGAAAACGGCTTCGGCGTGGTGTTTCCCGAGCTCGAAGGCGTTAATGCATTTTCTGAAGTTGCGGCGACCCTGGACCTGATCGAGCGCTTGAACCCAAAAACCATTATTCCTGGTCACGGCCGTGTCTTCTCTTACCGTCCTGAAGTGCTGCTGCGAGCACGCCAGCGTCTGGACTCGTTCGTCAGCAAGCCTGGGCGGCATGTACGCCATGCGGCCAAGGTCTTGCTTAAATTCAAACTGCTCGAGAAACAGCGGCAGGATTTCAATGAGTTTGTGGAGTGGGCTATTGAAACGCCGTATTTCATGCAGATAAAGGCCAATTTTTTCACGGACATCCCCATCCGCACATGGATAGAGCAGTTGAGTGCCGAGCTGATCGCGGCCGGCGTAGCCAGAAGAGACGGCGCATACATCCTAAACGCGTGAATTGCTTTCTATTCCATCAAAGATGGATCGCACGCTTTCCCTCTCGTTGCCAGTCCGCCGCTCCTATCCTGTCAAACTCCTGATCCGCAAGAGTACACGATCAAAACAAAAAAAGCCCGCATGAGTGCATGCGGGCTTTTCAAATTCAGTGAGCTAATCAAATACTGGACGCACAAAAGAAAATGCCCGGTTGATTAAAAATCAACCGGGCATTCCTTGCTGTAAGAGCCTGACGATGTCCTACTTTCACACGGGAATCCGCACTATCATCGGCGCTAAGTCGTTTCACTGTCCTGTTCGGGATGGGAAGGAGTGGTACCAACTTGCTATGGTCATCAGGCATAACTTTTTGACAACTTGTCCAAAGAACAAGCCATCGAATTCATAGAGTAAATCAGTTTTTATTTAGATTCGCACAGCTGCTGAGCTATGCATTTTGAATGCGTCAACTTGGCATAACAACTTCGAATTAATCAAAGTTATAGGGTCAAGCCGCACGAGCAATTAGTATCAGTTAGCTTAACGCATTACTGCGCTTCCACACCTGACCTATCAACGTCCTGGTCTTGAACG
>JAJKJM010000229.1 GCA_021153985.1 Polaromonas sp. | reverse complement strand
GGGCGAAACGATCAGCAGGTTGCCCTTGGCCTGCGACATCAGCTGCAGCAAGCCGTCCACCGTGGTGTCCTGGGATTCTTCCGTCGAGTCGGCGTCCGCGGTGATCTTGGAGGGCTTGTCGACCAGCAGCACGGAAGGCGCCCAGGTCCAGGTAAGCAAGCGCAGGTCGGTCGAGTCGGGCAGCGGCGCGATGGTGGTGGTCGCTCCGCCGGGCGTGGTGACGGTGCGTGTGGTGGTGGTGGGATTGACGCCGGCGGCCGCATCGGCGTTGGATTTGGCTATGGCCGCCTGGGTGGCCGCCGCGAGCGTGACGGGATCCTCATCAAACTTCGCCGCCCCGCTGCCGGGGGGCGGCCGTTTGAGCGATTCAATCTCTTCGGCCGTCATCAGCGACTGCACCGGGTAGGCCAGCGGGTTGTTCCAGTACTGGTCGAAGCTGGCCGACAGGTCACGCGCGATGCGGCCGGCGGCCAGCACATCGATGTCGACAAAATTCGTGCCCTTGCTCTGGCCGAAGTAAGTCTCACCCAGGTTGCGCCCGCCGGTGATGGCCACCGCGTTGTCGGCCACAAAAATCTTGTTGTGCATGCGCCGCTGGATACGCTCGGTGTCTTTCAGGTTGCCCAGGATGCGGAAGACCAGCGAGCCGCGGCCGCCGGGCAGTGGGTTGAACAGGCGCAACTCGAAGTTCTTTTCAAACGCCAGCTTGAGCACCTGGGCATTTTTGCCCGAGGTATTGAAGTCGTCCAGCAGGATGCGGATGCGCACGCCGCGGCCGGCAGCCTCGCGCAGGGCCTCGAACATGCGCTCGGTGGTGTCGTCGGCAAAGATCGCGTAGTACTGGATGTCCAGCGTTTTTTGCGCCGCCTTGATCAGCGTCATGCGGCTGGTAAAGGCCAGCTCGGCGTCGCCGACCAGTGCAAAGCCGGAGTCATTGCGGGTGCCGGCCTTGGCGGCGCGGGCGGCGACTAGCGCGCCCAGCCGGGTTTCTGCGGGGTTGGCCAACGCGGTCGATACAGGCCGGTCAACCTCACTGGGCAGCGAAGCACAACCGGTCAGCCACAAGGCGCCGACGGTGAGGGCGAATGCCAGGAAGATGCGCCGAAACGACGGGAGGAAAGGGCTGTGAAACAAGGCGCTGGGAGAGGTCGGCATGGTGCAGACGACTGTAGCGCAGGGCTGCGTATTTGATGCCGGGCGCGCCTGCGCGGGCGCCGATTCTTTGTGTAGGAGCCCGGCTTGATTAGGCAAGCCGGGCGCAGGCAAGGCTGCAGAGAAGGAAAGTGGGCGCTTACGGCGGCGACCCAGTTAGCAAACTCAGGCCGACAGTGTCTCCCAGCGCTGCAGCGCCTCCATCAGCTCTTCCTCGATCTTGGTGTTGCGCGCATTGAGCTCGGCCGCCCGCTTGGCGTTGGTGGTGTAAAGCGTGCCGTCATAGAGCTCTTGCTCAATGGCTTTTTGCTGCGACTCAAGCTGCTGGATCAATGCCGGCAGTCCGTCAAGTTCACGCTGTTCTTTGTAGCTTAGCTTCTTTTTTGATAGCGTCTCACCCACGTCCTTATTGGGCTGGGGCGTGTTTTTGCTTGAGGTTTTCGTACTGGATGGCGACGCCGGCGTTTTTGCGCTGCCGGTGATCTGGGCCGCCCGTTTGGACTGGGTGATCCAGTCCGTCACGCCGCCTTCGTACTCGCGCCAGAAGCCCGGGTTCTCGGGCGTGCCTTCGTAGGCGATGGTGCTGGTGACCACGTTGTCGAGGAATCGCCTGTCGTGGCTGACCAGGAAAACCGTGCCTTCGTAGTTCTGCAGCAGGTCTTCCAGCAATTCGAGCGTATCGATGTCCAGGTCGTTGGTGGGCTCGTCCAGCACCAGCACGTTGGCCGGGCGCGCAAAGAGGCGCGCCAGCAGCAGGCGGTTGCGCTCGCCGCCCGAGAGCGTGCGCACCGGTGAGTTGGCGCGCGCGGGCGAGAACAGGAAGTCGGTCAAATAGCTCTTGACGTGTTTTTTGGCGCCGTTGATTTCAACCCACTCGCTGCCGGGACTGATGAAATCTTCCAGTGTCGCGTCCAGGTCCAGGCTGTCGCGCATCTGGTCGAAGTAAGCCACCTGCAGGTTGGCGCCCTGGCGGATCTTGCCGGGCGGTGTGGTCACGTCGGGCTGCAGTTCGCCCAGGATGAGCTTGAGCAGCGTGGTCTTGCCCGCGCCGTTGGGGCCAAGCAGGCCCACTTTGTCGCCGCGCAGCAAGGTGCCGGTGAATTTGTTGACGATGAGTTTTTCGCTGCCGGGGTGGCCGAAGCTTTTGCTCACATCAGTGAGTTCGGCAACGATCTTGCCGCTTTTCTCGCCGCTGGAGACGTCGAGGTTGACGCGGCCGACGGCGTCGCGCCGGGCCGCGCGGTTGTCGCGCAGGGCTTCCAGCCGGCCGATGCGGGCCACGCTGCGGGTGCGGCGCGCTTCCACGCCTTTGCGGATCCAGATTTCTTCTTGCGCCAGCAGCTTGTCGGCCTTGGCGTTGATGACGGCCTCTTGCGCCATCTGCTCTTCTTTTTGCACCAGGTACTGGGCAAAGTTGCCAGGGTAGCTGTTGAGCTTGCCGCGGTCCAGTTCGACGATGACGGTGGCTACCTGGTCCAGGAAGGCCCGGTCATGGGTGATGGTGATGAGGCTGCCGTTGAAATTGATCAGCAATTCCTCCAGCCAGGCGATGGAATCGAGGTCCAGGTGGTTGGTCGGCTCGTCGAGCAGCAGCACGTCAGGCTTGGCAACCAGTGCTTGCGCCAGCGCCACACGTTTTTTGGTGCCGCCCGAGAGCGAGCCGACGATGGCATCTTTGTCCAGATGCAGGCGGTGCAGGGTTTCTTCGACGCGCTGCTCCCAGGTCCAGCCGTCCAGCGCCTCGATTTCCGACTGCAGGGCGTCCAGGTCGGTATTTTCGTCGGCCGCCAGGTATTGCTCAACCACGTGCCTGGTCCTTGCCAGTCCTGCACTCGCTGCTATAAAAACAGTAGCGTGCGGGTCCAGACTGGGTTCTTGCGGCACGTAGGCGATGCGCAGGTTCTGCTGCAGCTGCAGCGTGCCGTCGTCGGGTTTTTCCAGGCCGGCAAGGATTTTCAGCAGGGACGATTTGCCCGTGCCGTTGCGGCCGATCAGGCCGATGCGCTGGTTGCTCTCAAGGGAAAAATCTGCGTGGTCCAGCAGTGCGACGTGCCCAAATGCGAGTTGGGCGTCCAGTAAGGTAATAAGTGCCATAAGGGGGCAGATTATCCGCCCCTGGTATGACGCGGCCTCTTTGTGGGTCCTTCACGGGCACCTCAAGGCCGGCCTTTGTCACGTGGCGCCCTTCGTACCGGGCCCAAAATACAAGTTACTTACGTTTGTGGCGGGTGTGGCATCTGCGCCCTATCGCCTGCCAAGGCTCGTCGATATAGTCGTCCATTCCGGCGATCCGATCGCTGAAGGAGGGACCTTGGAACTGCAAATCAATGGCCGGGCCGTTCAGGTTGACGCTGACCCTGGCATGCCCTTGCTGTGGCTGCTGCGCGATGTGCTGAATATGACGGGCACCAAGTTCGGCTGCGGCGTGGCCGCCTGTGGCGCCTGCACGGTGCGGATGGACGGCGAGGCGGTGCGTTCGTGCAGCGTTCCGGTGTCCGCAGTGCTGGGCAAGCGCATCCAGACCATTGAGGCACTGGGTACGGCAGACAAGCCCCACGCCTTGCAACTGGCCTGGATTGCCGAGCAGGTGCCTCAATGCGGCTATTGCCAGTCGGGCATGCTGATGGCGGCTGCCGCTTTGCTCGACAAAACTCCCAAGCCGACAGACGCTGACATTGACGCCGCCATGACCAATATCTGCCGCTGCGGCACTTACCAGCGGATCCGGGTGGCGATCAAGCGCGCGGCGGGTATGGCACCCGGCGGCGGCATGAAAAAGGCCAAGGCATGAAGAGAAGAGCCTGGTTGTTGAGCGCTGCGGGAGGCGCCGGGGCGTTGGTCGTGGGCTGGTGCCTGCTGCCGGCCCGCTCTCGCCTGGGCAGCGCCGCGCGGCCCTGGCCGCCCAGCGGCGAACCCGACCTGACGGGTGTGGTGTTCAACGGCTGGATCAAGATCAAGGCCGACGGCGGCGTGGTGCTGGCCATGCCGCGCAGCGAAATGGGGCAGGGCGTGCACACTGCGCTGGCCATGCTGGTGGCCGAGGAGCTGGACGTGCCCCTGCTGCGCGTGAGCCTGGAGCAGGCGGGCGCCGACACGATTTACGGCAACGTCGCCATGCTGGTCGGCAGTTTGCCATTTCATCCGCTTGACGTGGACGACTATTCTTCAGAAGGCGCCCCCAGGGTGCGCCCAGCCAAAGTCAGGGTCGGTGAATGGATGATGGGCAAGCTGGCCCGTGAATTGGGGATCAATGCCACGGGCGGGTCGTCCAGCGTGGCGGATGCCTGGGAGGTGTTGCGAACGGCCGCGGCGACGGCGCGGGCGTCTTTGCTTGGGGCGGCTTCGCTGGACTGGAAACTGCCGGTGGACGAGCTCAGCGTCAGGAACGGCGTGATTTCGCATCCATCCGGTCCGTCAGCGCACTACGGCGAGCTGGCGAAGTTTGCCGCCGTGACGCCGCCGGGTGAGGTCACGCTGAAAAGCCGCAAAGACTGGAAACTGATCGGACGCAGCGCGCAGCGCCTGGATACGCCGGCCAAGGTCGACGGCAGTGCCATCTTCGGCCTGGATGTGCGGCTGCCCGGTATGTTGTATGCGGCGGTGCGGCTTTGCCCCATGCTGGGCGGGTCGGCTGGCGCCATCCAGGCCAATGCGGTGCTGGCGCAGCCGGGCGTGGAGCGCCTTGTGCGGCTGCCGGGCTATGCGGGCTCTACGGCTGGCCTGGCTGTCGTGGGGAAAACCTGGTGGCAGGCCCAGCAGGCAGCCCTGGCGGTGCCGGTGGATTGGCAGCAACGCCCGGCGGGCGCGCTGGACAGCCGGGACATCGAAAAGGCGCTGGAAGCCGCCCTGGGGCAGGAAGAAGGCCATGCCTTCTATACAAAGGGGGACGCCGGAAAGGCTGACGCGGGCGCCGTACGGAAAGTCCAGGCGCTGTACCGCGCGCCTTATCTGGCGCATGCCGCGCTGGAGCCCATGAACTGCACGGCGCAGGTGAAGGAGGGCAAAGTGTGGCTTTGGGCGCCCACGCAGGTGCCGCAGATGGCGGTGGCCATCGCCGCACGGGTGGCCGGGGTGGCGCTGGAAGATGTCCATCTCACGGTCACGCTGCTGGGTGGGGGATTTGGCCGCCGGCTGGAGGTGGACTGCGTGGCCCAGGCCGTGCGAGTCGCTTTGGAGTGTGGCGCAAGGCCGGTTCAGCTCATCTGGTCTCGCGAAGAAGACATCTCGCATGATTTTTACCGTCCCATGCAGGTGGCCAGCCTGAGCGCGGCGATGGATTCGGATGGGCAAATCAGTCTTGCCATCAAGTCCGCCGGCGACGCCATTACCCCGCGTTGGCTGGAGCGCAACGTGCCGGCTTTGGCGGCGCCTGTGGATACGCCTGACAAGAGCGCCGCGGAAGGCTTGTTCGATCTGCCTTACGGGTTTGCCAGCCAGAAGATGTCGCACGTGGCAACCCGGTCCGGGGTTCCCGTGGGCTATTGGCGCTCGGTGGGGCATTCGCAGAACGCTTTTTTCTCGGAAAGCTTCATGGATGAGCTGGCTTGGGACGCCAAGCGGGATCCGCTGGCTTTCAGACGCTCTCTACTGGGGAATGCGCCGCGGCATCTGGCGGTGCTGGACCTTGCCGCAAGCAAATCCGGATGGGGTAGCGCCTTGCCTGCCGGCAGGACGCGTGGCATCGCCCTGCATGAATCATTTGGCTCCATCGTGGCGCAGGTGGTAGAGGTTTCGCTATTGAATGGTGCTCCCCGCGTTCACCGCGTGGTGTGCGCTGTGGACTGCGGCACGGTCATCAATCCCGGCATGGTGGCGCAGCAAATGGAAGGCTCCGTGATCTTTGCATTGAGCGCGGCACTGTATGGCCGCATAGATATAGAAGGTGGCGCTGTCAGGCAAAAGAACTTCCCGCAGTACAGGATGGTGGGCCTGGCGCAATCGCCAGTGGTAGAGACGCATCTTCTTCCCAGTGAGAGAGCACCTGCAGGCGCGGGTGAACCAGGCGTTCCCCCGTTGGCGCCTGCACTGGCAAATGCGCTGTTTTCACTCACAGGAAAGCGATTGCGCACGCTGCCTTTGGCGGCGGAGGGGACGTAGTTTGAAAAGTTTTTATGGCGGGGCTCCAAAACGCCAAAACAACCGTGCTATAGTCGATGGCTCTGCTGAACACAGCGAACAAATTCTCCGGAATTTGCAGCTACCGCGAAAGCGATAAGTCAGCAGAAAAAAAAGATCTTGAAAAGTTGACCGGGACTCAAAAATCGGTATAGAATTCAAGGCTCTGCTGAAAACGAAAGTGCTGATTGCTTAGCAGTCAGGCGGCAGAAAAAAGAGTCAAAAAAGTTTGACTGGTGATCAAAAACCGGTATATAATTTGAGGCTCTGCTGATCACAGCAAGGCAAGCAAAATTCTTCGGAATCAGCTTGCTAAGCGAGAAAAGCGAATAACCTTCGGGTTGACTGGGAATTAAAAACCAGTATATAATTTGAGGCTCAGCTGATTACAGCTAACGACGAAAACGAAGCGGCAAACGCTGCCAAGAAAGTAGTCAGGATCATTAAAAATTTACAGCCGATAAGTATGGGCGTTTGAAGGCGATTGCCAGGTTACTTGTAACCAGGTCTTCT
>JAJKJM010000228.1 GCA_021153985.1 Polaromonas sp. | reverse complement strand
CGGCATTCGGTTTTTTGCCGTCCACGAAATCTTCAAACGAACGGTCGCCGGGGCCGGTGGTGCTCAGGTCCTGGCCCCACAGCAAAAATTCAATCGCGTGCCAGCCGGTGGCGATGTTCTCTTCGCCATTGCGCTCGTTCAGGCTGGCGAGCTGCTTCTTGCTGAGGGTGACCTTGCGGTTGTTGATGATGCCGGCGTTGGGCGAATCTTTGACGTAGTCGACATACGACTCGTCCATGGGCCAAGCATTGATGCGGCCTTCGGGGCCGTTCTTGTCGTCGATCGGGCCGCCGTAAAAACGGAAGGCCTCGGTCTGGCCGTAGAACTCGCGCGCGTCCAGCCAGGCCTTGCGGGCGGCTTTCAGTGTTTCGTCAGAAGGCGCGTCAATCAAGGCCTGCACGGCTTTTTGCAGCGTGAGCGCGCTGGCCAGCGTGTCGCCGTAACTTGATTGGACCAGGTGGGCGTAGTGCCTGGCCACGGCGGCAGCCGTCGTGCCGGCCTGCGCTGTCGCCTTCGCGCCGGAGGCTGCCGGCTGGGCCATGGCGGGCGCTGCGAGCAAGGCCAGCGCGGCGGCGAGGAAAACGGGTTTCAGCACGGGGTTCATTGACGGCTCCTGGGATTTGTTAATCGGCGAAACTGAATCGAAACGGCGATTATACAAATGCGAATGGTTATCAATAACATCAATGCCAGGAGTGCGGGCAATCTGCCCACGCCAGCCCGGGGTCACGCCTGCTTGCGCCGGCCGGCCTTGCGCGCTTCGTAGCGCTTCATCAGGGGCGTGACCGAAATGCCGTGTGCCACGACCGAGGCCACCACCACGGCCAGCGTGATGGAAAGCAGTTGCTGCGCCAGCGCCCGTTCAATGTGGTGATTGATGGCGTAAAGCAGGTAGTAGAGCGAGCCGATGCCGCGAATGCCGAACCAGCCCATCAGGCGGCGCTGCGCGCCCCTGACCGGCGTGCCCAGCAGCCCGATGTAAACCGCCAGCGGCCGGATCACCAGGAACAGCACCGGAATAAACCACAGCACCTCGGTGCGAAAGCGCGTGGTGGCCACCAGCACGCCCACGGCCAGCACGATGGCCACTTCCACAAAACTTTCGAGCTGGCTGTTAAAGCGCTCCACCGCGCGCATCATGTGCGCGGGCGCTTCGGCGCCTGATGCCTCCTGCTCGTCGGGGCTCAGCATTTCATCGGGGCCGGCCAGCGCTTGTGGTGCAGGGCGTGAATCCGGCTCGTCGATGCGGCGCAGCGCCAGCCCGGCGGCGAACACCGCCAGAAACCCATAGGTGTGGCTGAGCAGCGCCAGGCCGTAGGTCAGCCCTATCAACCCCAGCGCGATGAACTCATCGGAGCCCAGCGCCTCGCGGTGCCGCATGCGCAGGTACAGGATGGCGCGGCCCACCAGCGTGCCCAGCAGCCAGCCCAGCGCCAGGCCGCCGGTCACGGCCCACAGCACGTCGACCGCCCACCAGCGCCAGCCGCCTTCGCCCAGCTCATGCAGGCCCAGCAGGCCCAGGCCGAGCATCACCAATGGAAACGCGGTGCCGTCGTTCAGCCCGCCTTCACCGGTGAGGCCAAAGCGCAGCCGGTCGCGGTCGCCCGGATTGGCCACCTGCACGTCGGAAGCCAGCACCGGGTCGGTCGGCGCCAGGATGGCGCCCAAGAGCACGGCGGCGCCCAGCGGCAGATTCAGCACATACACACCCAGCGCGGTCACAGCCGCCACCGTCAGCACCATGGACAAGGTGGCCAGCTGCACCGGGATGCGCCAGCGCCCGTCCTTCCAACGAAATTCGAGCTTCATGCCTGCGGTGAAGAGCGACACCAGCACGGCGACCTCGGTCAGGCGCTCCAGCAGCAGGGCGTTTTTGAGCGCGTCGAGTTTGAGCAGCCCCAACCCCACCGGGCTGATTGCCACGCCCACGCCCAGGTAAAGCATGGCCGCGCTCAGCGGCAGGCGTGCGATGAAGGAGCCGCCCAGCGTCATGGCGATCAGCAGCCCGCCGGCGACGATGCAGGCGAGCGTGAAGGTGGTGGGTTCGGGAAAAGTCATCGCCCGAGCCTACGGCAAGCGAAGCCGCCTGGGTATCAGCGGGCGCGCCGTCCGCGCTGCGAGCATGCCAACGGCGGAGCGCCTGGATTGTTGGTAAAAAAGGCCTCCAGCCCAGATGCTGTCTTGGCTATTAGCTATAAAAAATATAGCAACCGGCCTGCCGCGCCGCCACGGCTACCAGTCCACCAGGCTCAAGCCCACACTCAGAACATTGCGCTTTCGGTTGTAGTCCACCAGGCTGTCGCCGTAGCCGCTGAAAAGCTGCACGTGGTAGCGCAGGCCGGTGTAGTTGGGCGACGAGGCGGGCGCCATCATCCAGTCAAGGCGGGCTGAGCCGCGCGCTTCCTTGCGCAGCGAATGCCGCAGCGTCACGCCCACGGTATTGGCCTTGTTGATCTGCCAGCTGCCGGTGACCTCGGCGCGGCCTATGTAGTTCTCGATGCCCGGGTTGTCGTCATTGCCCGAAGACTCCTTGAGCCGGTCCCAGATGCGTCCCTGCAGGGTCAGGCCCGAGTCCTGGCCCAGTGTTTTTTCGGCCGCGCCCATCAGGTAGACGCGGTTCCAGCTGCGCGACAGCGGCAGCGACTGCCCGTTGGACTGGTGCACCAGGCCCAGGCCCGAGAGCCGGTAGCTCCAGCCGCCGGGCAGCGGAATCTGGTGCGGGTAGATGTAGAGCACTTCCGGCTCGTGGTCGGTGGTGCGAAACGGCCGCGAGATGGCGCCGTTAAACAGCTGCCAGTAGCTTTGCTGCGTGTAGCCGAACCACACCGAGTCGTGGTCGTCATCGTCGTTGTCGCCGTTTTTCAGCAGGCCTTTGGCGATCTTGGTGCGCACCGACAGCTGGATCTTGTTTTCAGTGCGCATATAGGGCTGTGACGTCGCTGCGGTGTGGCCCGCCGACGGCGATGAAGGCTGCGTGTTCACACTGTCGGCGGTGGAAACGGCCAGCGTGATCGGCCGGTAGCCGCGCAGCGCGAAGGTGTCGCAGTCAGTGCCGCGCTGCAACTCCCAGAAGCGCGAGAGCTCGGAGTACTTGGTGTTTTTGCAGCCGATGGGTTTGCCGTCGGGCGCTTCGGTGTTCAGCGAAGGCAGCAGCAACACCGGCGTGGCGGGCTGGCCGGTCGCCTCGTTGGCCGGGGCTGTGGTCAGGCTGGGCGCGGGCGTATTGGCCGGTGTTTGGGAATCCGCCCATTGCTGAAAACAGCTCAGTTGCGCGGCCGGGTCACCCTTCATGGCCTGGCAGCTTTGCCAGCCGAGGGGAGAGGCACGCGCGGCGGTTTGTGCCTGCGCCGGGACGGCGGCAAAGAAAACCAGGAGTGCCAGGAGACTGACCCCCGGCAGGTAAGCGGCAGCTTGGGAGGATTTCATGGTCAGTCGCATAGTTGGCTGGGTGTGCTCTGGTTATTTTTGCGTGCAGATTCGATTCAGGAAATCAGGGCAAGCGGGTCAGCGTGAAAGGAATGTCCGGCGCGTTCTCAGGCGCGCTGCTGCTGGTGTCTTTCCAGGTGCCCTGGAACACCTTGCCGCACGAGCCTTTTGCCATTTCGCCGTTCCAGGTGCCGGTGATGCTGACATTGTCGGACGACTCGTCCAGCAGCAGCATGCCGCCTTCCCAGTCGCCGGCCAGCGCGGCCTTGGCGGCGTGGGCTGCGATGGCTTTGGAGCCGGCGGCCGCGCCCAGATCGCGGCTCACTACGCCAGCCAGGCTTTCGGAGAATTCGGCGTGGCGCTCCAGCAGCATCACCGCACGCGCCGGCAGGCCGGCAGGCGGATTGGTAAATTGCGCCACCCACAGGCCGTAGAGCTGCTCGGCCTTGATGTCGGCGGCCGCCGGGCACACGCCTTCAGTTTTGCTTTGAGGTGCATTTTGGGCGCTAGCCCAGGTGGATATTGCACAGGCAGCTATCAAAAAGAGAGCGCGAAGAAAAGATGTCAAGGCCATGAACAAATCAGGTGAACGACCGGCAGAGCCGCCCGCAATGGAAATGGGAGTAAGCCGCAAGCGGCATAGCGCCCTGCATGCAGCAAAAAGTAATACAGATACGGGCTCGGCAAGGTGCAGGGTTTAAGCAACACGCATGCCGCAAGGCTCGCGAACTATCTCACGAATACATCTTGTATCAGGCGCGACACGGTAAAACCCATGAGTTGCAATCGTTTGTAATCATGGACACTGAAGTTGTTTCCTGGTCGCCCTATTTAGGAGTTTCCAGTTTCCAACCCATTATCGGCAGAGGTAGTTTTGATGAAGATTTTTAAACATGTAGGTGCTGTTGCACTGGCCCTGACGGGTTTGATGGCGGGCCAGGCCTGGGCCCAGGCCCCGCTGGTGTTTGCCGTGAATGAAGGCGTCACCTACCGCGTCAACCCCGGCGCGACGGTTGAGCGTTTTCGCGAGCTGTCCGACGACCTGGGAAAACTGCTCAAGCGGCCCGTCAAGGTGCAGGCTGTCACCGACTACAAAGAGCTGGCCGCGGGCCTGGCCGAGCAGCGCTACGACATCGCCTGGGTGCATCCCGCGCACCATTCCATCCGGGCGCTGTCCAAAAACGGCTACCACCTCATCGCGGTGACTAAAGGCTTCACCGACTACAGCGCGTCTTTCATGGTGCGCGGCGACTCTCCCCTGAAAACCCTGACCGACCTGAAGGGCCAAAAGGTGGGTGCGCCCAGTGAGGATTCCATCACCTCGGTGATCATGCGTGCCACGCTGCGTGACGCACTGGGCCCGCAACTCCCGGAAACCGTTTACGTGAAGCTGCAGGACGCCGTTCCCTTCATGGTGGAAAACAACATGGTGGCATCCGGCGTCACTGCGTCACGCGCCGTGGTCAAAGACTGGCAGGCCAAAGGCGGCAAAGTGCTGGCCACCAGCAAACCGGTGCCCATCAAGCACCTGATCGCCAGCAGCAAGCTGACCGAGGCGGAGCGCGCCCAGCTCACGGCCTACTTTGTGGGCCTGGACCAATCCGCCGACGGCAAGAAGCGGCTGGAGTCGTTGACCGTGCAGGGCTTCGCTCCATATGACCAGGGCAAGCTGATGGAACTGGGTAAATGGCTGGGGGTGTGATTCCGCGGCTACTTCGGCGCTAGCGGACTTCTGATGCGGCCGCAGCCGCCGCAATCCCGTCCGCCGATTTCTTCGCAAACTCCGCGCGCAAGGCCTTGAGCTTTTCGCGCGGATCTTCTTTTACCGTGGCCTTGTCCAGCGCCATCTCGGCGATGAAGCGGCTGGGTGCGCCGGGAATCATGTCACGGCCTTTTTTGCGTTTGCGCAGCCAGTTCACGGCCAGCGTGCGCTGTGCGCGGGTGATGCCCACGTACATCAGGCGGCGCTCTTCCTGCAGGCGCAGGGCGATGCTGTCGGTGTTGACGCCGTCATCGTCTTCCAGCTTGAAGGGCAGCAGGCCCTCGTTCACGCCGGCCAGCACCACGTGCGGCCACTCCAGGCCTTTGGCTGCGTGCAGGGTTGAAAGGGTGACTACGTTCTGGTCGCCTTCGCGCTCGCTGATGGTTGAGAGCAGTGCAATCGTCTGCACCACCTCCAGCATGGTTTTGGTTTCGGCCGCCACCACCGCGCCCGAGGCATCGTCGATCTGCCCGCCGCAGCGCTGGGCCACCCAGTCGCAAAAATCCATCACGTTGGTCCAGCGCGCGGCCGCCAGCTTTTCACTGTCTTCGCCGTCGTACAGGTGTTTTTCGTAATCGATTTCCTTGAGCCAGTCGTTCAGGAAAACGCGCGCGTCTTCGGCGCCCACGGTTCGCTTGGCGCGGTATTCGAGGTCGTTCAGGTAGCGGCCAAACTCATGCAGCGAACCGACGGCCTTAGCCGGCAGCACCGAGCCCAGCGAGTTGCTGAACAGCGCTTCAAACAGGCTTTGTTTCGACTGGCTGGCAAAGTTGCCCAAAGCGCCCAGCGTGGTGTGGCCGATGCCGCGCTTGGGCGTGGTCACCGCGCGCATAAATGCCGGGTCGTCATTGTTGTTGACCAGAAGGCGCATCCAGCAGCAGAGGTCCTTGATCTCTGCGCGGTCGAAAAAACTTTGCCCGCCGGATACCTTGTACGGGATGTTGGCCTTGCGAAAGGCTTTTTCAAACGGCTTGGCCAGGTGGTTGGCGCGGTACAGCACGCAAAAGTCTTTCCACTCCTTGAACTGCCCGCCCTCGGCCTGCAGGCTGCCTTCGGCGCGCAGGCTCTGGATGCGGGCCACCACGCGCTCGGCCTCGTGCTCTTCGCTGTCGCAGTCGATCACGCGCACCGGCTCGCCTTCGCCCAGTTCGCTGAACAGCGTCTTGGGAAAGAGCTTGGGGTTGGGGCCGATCACGTTGTTGGCCGCGCGCAGGATGGCGCTGGTCGAGCGGTAGTTCTGCTCCAGCTTCACGACCTTGAGGTTGGGATAGTCCTGCGGCAGCTTCTTCAGGTTGTCCAGCGTGGCGCCGCGCCAGCCGTAGATGGACTGGTCGTCGTCGCCCACCGCGGTGAAGCGCCCGCGCGGCCCCACCAGCAGCTTGAGCATTTCGTATTGGGTGGCGTTGGTGTCCTGGTATTCGTCCACCAGCACATGGCCCAAAGAGTCTTGCCATTTTTCACGCACGCTGTCGTGTTCGCGCAGCAGCTTGAGCGGCAGGCCCACCAGGTCGTCGAAGTCCACGCTCTGGTAGGCGGTCAGGCGTTCTTCGTAGTGCGCCATGACACGCGCGATCGTGCGCTCCTCGTCGCCATTGGCCTGCGCCATGGCTTCGGCCGCATTCAGGCCCATGTTCTTCCACAGGCTGATGGTCCATTGCCACTGCTTCGCCGTAGCCGCATCGGTGCTGCCGCCGGCGTCTTTGATGATGCTGGTCACGTCATCGCTGTCGAGAATCGAGAACTGGGGTTTGAGGCCCAGCGCCGCGCCGTCCTGGCGCAGCATGCGCACACCCAACGCGTGGAAGGTGCAGACCAGCACGCCCTTGGCGCTTTTGCCGATCAGGGCCTTGGCCCGCTCGCGCATTTCGGCGGCGGCCTTGTTGGTAAAGGTGATGGCGGCAATCTGCTCGGGTTTGAGGCCCGACTGGATCAGGCGGCCAATCTTGTGCGTGATCACCCGCGTCTTGCCCGAGCCGGCGCCCGCCAGCACCAGGCAGGGGCCATGCAGGTAGTTCACGGCTTCTTGTTGCGCGAGGTTCAGGCCGTGAGTCATGAAAAAGAATCGATTCCAAGGAAAAAAATGCGCGGGACCGGTCCTGTCTGGGTCTGCCGGTGAACGGCAAATCATAGCGGCTGCCCTTTGGGGTTTGGCGCCGCGGCCTGGGCAGCGTTGCTGGTTTGCTTGGGCCAGATGAAAAAATCACAGCCACGCGGAATCGGCCGAAGCCCGGATTCAGGCATTAACTGCCTGCGGGGCAAGCACTGCCTCGACCAGTAGCTATTAAATCAATAGCGCAGCGGGTCCTGGTGCGGCTTCATGCGTGCCGGCTCGCCGGGGCGAACCCGCCCTGCGTCAGGGACAAGGCCTGCGCGGCCTGCTGCAGCAGCAGACGCACGGTTTTCTGGTCGGGGCCGACGTGGCGGTCTATGCGCCGTACGTAAGGACAGGTCAGCGCAGCCAGCGCGCTGTGGTCAGGCCCAAAGATCGGGCAGGAGATATCGGCCACGCCGAAGGATTGCAGGCTGTCGCGCTCGAAGTAGCCCTGTTTGCGGATGACGCTGAGGGCACTGGCCAGTGCATCGGATTCGAACGGCACCTCGCCTTCGAGCGCCGTGTGCTGGGCCAGCATTTGCTGCGCCTGGCTGGCATCCGCGAAAGCCAGCAACACCTGGCCCGAGGCGGTATCGACCAGCCCGACATGCCCCCCCACGCGGATCGTCATGCTCCAGGTGCCGGGGCCGTTGACCTGCGCCGTGATCAGCACATTGCCCTGGTCATAAATGCCCATGTGGCAGGCCTGCTCCGCCTTCTGCGCAAACGCTTCCATGATGGGAATGGCCTGGGTCACCAGACGGTTGAGCGGCGGATGCATGTGGGCCAGCGTGAAGAGCTTCAGGCTCAGCGAATAGCGGTCGCCCGAGAGCGAGCGCATCACGTATTGCCGCGCCACCAGGCGCTCCAGCATGCGGTAGATCTCGCTCGCGTTGCGGTCCATTTCCTTGACGATCTCCGCGCGCGTCAAGCCCTGCGGCTGGCGGGCCAGCAACTCCAGGATGTCCAGGCCCTTGTCAAGCGCCGGTGCGCGGTAGCGGTCTTCTGCGAGAGGCGCAGATGCGGATGCGGGGGCGTCCGCATCGTTCGGGAGCGGATCGACCGTCGGTGGAAAAGATTTTGGTGTCATGGCGGCAAGGTGGATGAGATCAAAGTCATTGCAATTTTGATATGGAAGGCAGCGCTCCTGATATGTCTCACAGCGCTCAAGAAGACTTTCGCCTTCATTATTTCAAATCTATTTACTTTTGCACTTAATGTTCATCAATAAATTAAATCCTGACCTAGGGAAAGTCCGGAGCTTGGAAAGATGAGCGAATTTCTATGATTCACACCGTTTCGATCCATAAGTGAATAGATTGTTCATCCATGAACTATTTGTAACAAGAAGTTTCTGGAATTTGCGCCTCGCCTCATTCATGGTCCGTCAGCTCAAAAAGGTTTTTGTTATGTGCCCAGGGCGATTTGCGAAGAAAACGGTATGGGTCTCGGCGGCGGTGTCCGGGTTACTGGCCGGGGCACGCCAGCAGATGGCGGGGATCGCGAAGGCGCTGTCGTTCGGCTCGCGTGAGGCAGGCAATCCCTCATGAGCACTGTCCAATCCATGCGTGTCATCGACGTGCGCTTTCCGACGTCGCGGCATCTTGACGGCTCGGATGCGATGAATCCGGACCCGGATTATTCGGCTGCCTATGTGGTGCTGGAAACCGGCCAGCCCGGGCTTGAAGGCCATGGCCTGACCTTCACCATCGGCCGCGGCAATGAAGTCTGCTGCGCCGCCATCGAAGCCATGCGCCATCTGGTGGTCGGCCTGGACATGGACTGGGTGACCGAGGACATGGGCCGCTTCTGGCGTTACATCACCTCGGACAGCCAGTTGCGATGGATAGGCCCTGACAAAGGTGCCATCCATCTCGCGACCGCCGCCGTGGTCAATGCCGTGTGGGACCTGTGGGCCAAGCAAGAGGGCTTGCCGGTATGGAAGCTGGTGGCCCGCATGAGCCCGGAGGAGATCGTCAGGCTGATCGATTTTCGCTACATCACCGACTGCATCACGCCGGCCGAAGCCCTGGCGCTGCTGACGCGCCAGGCCGCCGGCAAGGATGCGCGCCTGAAGACGCTGGAGCAGGAAGGCTACGCCTGTTACACCACTTCCGCCGGCTGGCTTGGCTATGACGACGAGAAGCTGCGGCGCCTGGCACAGGAGGCGGTGGATGCCGGCTTTTCGCACATCAAGCTCAAGGTGGGCCGTGACCTGCAGGACGACATCCGGCGGCTGCGTGTCGCGCGCGAGGTGCTCGGCCCCGACCGCACCCTGATGATCGATGCCAACCAGGTGTGGGATGTGAACGAGGCGATTGACTGGCTGGACCACCTGCGTTTTGCCAAGCCCTGGTTCATCGAGGAGCCGACCAGCCCCGACGACATCGAAGGCCACCGCCGCATCCGCGAGGCGGTCAAGGGCGACATGCAGGTCGCTACCGGCGAGATGTGCCAGAACCGCGTCATGTTCAAGCAGCTCATCATGCAGGGCGCCATCGACGTGGTGCAGATCGACGCCTGCCGGCTGGGCGGAGTCAATGAGGTGCTGGCCGTGATGTTGATGGCCGCCAAGTATGGGCTCAAGGTCTGCCCGCATGCCGGCGGGGTCGGCCTGTGCGAATACGTGCAGCACCTGTCGATGATCGACTACCTCTGCATCGCCGGTACGAAGGAAGGCCGGGTCATCGAGTACGTGGACCACCTGCACGAGCATTTTGTGGACCCCTGCGTGATCCGCCATGCCGCCTACATGCCGCCGCAGCGGCCGGGTTATTCGATCGAGATGAAGCGCGAGTCGCTGGCGCAGTACGCCTTCAAGGGTTGACGGACCGCCACACCCTTCACCTTCAACCTTATTGACCCATTACCAAAACATCCAAAACCGGGACTCCTCCATGGATCTGCACCTTCAAAACAAGATTGTCATCGTCACCGGCGGGGGCGCCGGCATCGGCGGGGCCATCAGCCTGCAGCTGGCACGGGAAGGCGCCGTGCCGGTGATCTTCGGCCGCAGCCCCCTGCTGCCTGAATTTGCCGGGGCCTTGCGCGAAATGGATGCCCGCCACGGGTTTTTCCAGCTCAATCTTGAAAGCGAGGCCGCCTGCCGGGCCGCCGTGCAAGCCACCGTGGCCGAATTCGGCCGCATTGATGCGCTGGTCAACAATGCCGGCGTCAACGACAGCGTCGGCCTGGACGCCGGCCCCGAGGCCTTCGAGCGCTCGCTGAAGTCCAACCTGATGCATTACTACCTGATGGCGCACCTGTGCCTGGACCAGCTCAAGGCCAGGCGCGGCGCCATCGTCAATATTTCTTCCAAGACGGCGCTGACGGGCCAAGGCAATACCAGCGGCTATGTCGCGGCCAAAGCGGCCCAGCTGGGACTGACGCGCGAATGGGCCGCCGCCCTGGCGCCGCATGGCGTGCGCGTCAATGCGGTGCTGCCGGCTGAAGTCATGACGCCGCTCTATGAAAACTGGCTCAAGACTTTTGCCGATCCGGCGGCCGCGCTGGCCGAGATCACGGCCCGGATCCCCTTCGGCCAGCGCATGACGACCGACCGCGAAATTGCCGACACGGTGGTGTTCCTGCTGTCCGACCGTGCCTCGCATACCACCGGCCAGTGGATTCACCCCGACGGCGGCTATGTGCACCTGGACCGCGCCTTGCCTGTGCGCTGACCGCCATGAACAGACATCCATACGGCCGAAACGCCATGCGGCGCTGCCAGCAACCGGGCCCTGAAAAGCACGATGAAAGCGCGCCGCAAATTTTCCCCGCCCGAACCGGGTTCGCTCTGGGCAGCCATGCCGGCGAATGGGCATATCCGGACTTCTTCAACTGACTCACACTAACCACAGAAGAGAGAGACAAATCATGAAAAGTGCTATCCGCAGTATGTACCTGGGCGTTGCCTGCGCGGCCGTGCTGGCTCCGCAAATAGCCTCTGCCCAGTCCACCGTCACCTTGTATGGCCGCGTCGTATCAGGCCTGGCCTATATCGACCACGTGTATGACCCGGTGGCCAACGCCAGCTTCTCCAAAACCATGGTTGCCGGCAACCAGTGGGGCACCAGCATGTGGGGCATGAAGGGCAAAGAAGACCTGGGGGGCGGCTTGGCGGCCAACTTCCTGGTCGAAAGCGGTTTCGACCTTAAAACCGGGTCGGCCGGCGCGGCATTGTTCAACCGCCGCGCCTATGTTGGCCTGTCCAACGCCAGCTGGGGCAGTTTTCGCTTCGGCAAAAACCTGTTCATCAGCAACGACGTGTGGGACCTGGACCCGACCGGCCAGCAGTGGGTAGGCAGCGCCACGCTGGTCAGGGGCCGCAGCTGGCCTGGTGCCAGCAATGTGATCGAGTATTCGACCCCTGATATGGGCGGCTTTAACGCGACCGCGCAGATCTCGCTCGGCGAGCAGGCGGGCAACAGCAAGGCCAACCGCGGCGAGGGAATTTCGCTGACCTATGCGAACCAGGACCTGATGTTGCGGGCGATTTATAGCGCGAAACATAATGCTGCCGGCACCTTCACGGATGTTTTCAACACCTCCAAGGAAACCATCGTAGGCGGCACCTACAAGATCGGCCCGGCCAAGCTGTATGCGGCCTACGACTACATCACCGCACCCGAGGCTGCCCTTACCGCCGCGTCCCAGCTCAAGCATGCCTGGGTCGGTGTTCGTTACGACGTGACGCCTGCGCTCACGCTGATCGGTACGGTCTTTCACGTCAAGTCTGACCGGGTAGCCGGCAAGGCCACGCTGGGCATGATCGGCGCGGACTACAGCATGTCCAAGCGCACGCTACTGTACGCGGCATTCGGCAACGTCAGCAACTCCAATGGCGCCAATTTTGGGGTGGACGGGGTCTCGGGCAATCCGGCGGTCAACCAATCGCAGAGAACCATTTACGCGGGCATTGCGCACAGCTTTTAAAGGGGCGATACCGCCGGGAGGTTCCCCGGCGTTCGGCGGCAGCCCGGCGAGGGGAAGACCAGAATCAACGCCTCGCCGGCTGCTGCTGTTTTTTTTCATTGCATGAATAGCCGCCTGCGCAGGCACTTCCTGCGCTGCGGCTATTTTTTTATCGGCAGGCACACCGGGTTGTGCAGAGCACTCTTCACAAGGTGTGGGCGACAATCAGCGCCGTGCTCAGCATTCTTTTTGTCACTTTCCCTTTTTTCGCCCTTGTGCTGTGCGGCTACCTGGCCGCGCGCCGCGGCCTGCTGCCCCAGTTGGCCATTCCCGGCCTCAATACCTTTGTGCTGTACTTCGCACTGCCTTGCATGCTGTACCGCTTTGGCGCCGGCACGCCGATCGCGCAGCTGCTGGACGCCAGCTTGGTGGCCGTCTATCTGGTGTGTGCGCTGTTGATGGTGGTTTTCACCGTGATGCTTACGCGCAAGGGCCGTATTGCCTGGAACGACGCATCCTTCGGCGCGCTGGTGGCGGCCTTTCCCAACACCGGATTCATGGGCGTGCCCCTGCTGGTGGCGCTGCTGGGCGCGCAGGCTGCCGGCCCGGCCATCGTCACCATCCTGGTGGATTTGCTGGTAACCAGCTCGCTGTGCATCGCGCTGTCGCGGCTGGATTCGGCCGACATCCATGGCGCAGAGGTCGCCGCGCAAAACGCACTCAAAGGGGTGGCCCTCAATCCCATGCCCTGGGCTATCGTGCTGGGTGCGCTGGCGTCCGGCTTTGGCGTGGCGCTGCCCGGACCGGTGATGCAAACCGTCGGGTTGCTGGCCGACGCGGCCTCCCCGGTGGCGCTGTTCACCATTGGCGCGGTGCTGGCGCGCTCTCAAATGAATAGCACGGCAGCCACGCCCCTCAAGGAGTACGTGCCGGTTGCGCTTATCAAACTGGTGCTGCACCCGGTGCTGGTCGGTCTGGTGGGCTTGGGGGCCATCGCGGTCGGCGTTCCGTTGCAGCCTTTTGCGCTCACTGTGATTGTGCTGGTGGCGGCGCTTCCCAGCGCCAGCAATGTGGCGATGCTGGCCGAGCGCTTCGGCGCCGACAACGGCCGTATCGCGCGCATCATTCTGTTGTCGACGGTGCTGGCCTTCTTCAGCTTCTCGGCTGCAGTGGCCCTGCTGACCTGAGCCGCTCACAAAACTCTCCAGGCGTTGTCGAGCCGCCCTGCGGACCTTGCGATCTACCTGTGTGAATCCGCAGATGAATTTATATCCGCAGATTACGCAGATTGAAAACCGAACCTTCATCAGCTGGCCACACGACTTTCATCATGAAGGTCTTTAATCTGCGTAAATCTGCGAAATCTGCGGATAAATTCTTCTCCCCATTTATTTACCCTGATATTTGTAAACAAGTGTCCCTGCTTGTCGATTCCGCTCTTTCCGTTCGTCGTACCCCTAAGAGCAGGATGTTTCTGCCCGGGTTGTCCGGGCGCTCCGCTCCCAACGCAACTTCAAGGAGTCCGAAATGAAATTCATGGTTCTCATCAAAGCCGACAAACACAGTGAAGCCGGCGAAATGCCCAGCGAACAACTGCTGGCCGACATGGGCAAGTTCAACGAATCGCTGGTCAAAGCCGGCGTCATGCTCGCAGGCGAGGGGCTGCATCCCAGCTCCAAAGGCGCACGTGTCAGGTTTTCCAGCGGCAAGCGCACCGTCATCGACGGGCCTTTTCCTGAAACCAAGGAACTGGTCGCCGGTTTCTGGATGCTGCAGGTTTCATCCAAAGAAGAAGCCATCGAATGGGTCAAGCGCTGCCCCTTGCCGCCTGAGAGCGAAGCCGAAATCGAAATCCGCCAGGTGTTCTCGGCCGAAGACTTCGGCGCCGAGTTCACACCCGAGCTTCGCGAGGCCGAAGACCGCTTGCGTCGGGAGGTCGAAGCGCAGGCCGCCGCGAAGTCCTGAAAGCGGGCGCCTGGCTGCTGGGCCCGTGTTTGAGGTAAAAACCGGGTTCCAAGGAGATTCCACGCATGCAATACATGATCCTGCGCAAATCCGATGCGAGCACCGAGGCCGGCGAGTTGCCCAGCCCCGCGCTGTTGGCCGCCATGGGCGCTTACAACGAAGAACTGGCCAAGGCCGGCATGCTGCTGGGCGGCGTTGGCCTGCAGCCCAGTTCCAAAGGCGCGCTCATCCGGTTTTCCGGCGGCAAGCCCACGGTCACGGATGGCCCCTTCACCGAAGCCAAAGAGCTGATCGCCGGCTTCACCATGATGGAAGCTGCTTCGCGGCAGGAAGTCCTTGAATGGCTCAAACGCTGGCCGCAGGAAGATGCCGACGGCAACACCTCGCTCGAAATCCGCGAGGGCGGCTGCCCCGGCGGCCTGCGCGGCGTTGCTGGCGAAGGCGCGCCGCCCCTGCCTGAGGGGTTTCGCCGCTTCATGATTTTGCTCAAGGCCAATGACCGGGCCGAGGCCGGCATCGTGCCCGACAGCCAGTGGCTGGGGCGCATGGCCCAGCACAACGACGAGGCCGTCAAGGCCGGCGTGCTGCTCATGGGTGAAGGGCTCAAGCCCAGCGCCAGTGCGTCCCGCATGAAATTCACCAAGGGCAAACCCAGCGTGATCGACGGCCCGTTTGCCGAGGCCAAGGAGTTGCTGGCCGGCTTCTGGATCATCCAGGCGCGGTCGCTGCAGGCCGCGGTGGACTGGGCGCTGGCTTATCCCTTCCCGTTTCGCGATACGGAGGAGGTTGAGGTCGAGATCAGGCTGCTTTATGAAGCGGCGGATTTCGGCACCTCCACAGATCGCTGACTCTTGTTTTCAATCTGCGTAAATCTGCGTCATCTGCGGATGAAAGAATTTATCCGCAGATGACGCAGATTTACACAGATTAAGTCGTTCCTCTGATGCATCTGCCTACGCGGTGGTAACAGGCCTTGGCTGGGTTCAGAGGCGGTCTAAAAATATTTCAACTATTTTTGGCTGAGCGTGTCGATTTCTCGTTTTTCGTTCGTCGTACCGGTGAGCGGACGGTTTTTGGAGACCAGAACGGCCGATGAATCCGCGCTCAACCATTCATGAAGTGAACGAACACCAACTTAAGGGATACAAAACATGTTCAAGACCATCGCCATCATCGCCGCCGTTGCCATCGTGGTTTTCATTGTGGCCGTGCTGATATTGGCTTCCAACAAGCCCGACACCTTTCGCGTACAGCGCCAGGCCACCATCCAGGCGCCGCCCGAAAAAATCTTTCCGCTGATCAACGACTACAAACAGTGGGCTGCCTGGTCGCCCTGGGAGAAGAAAGACGCCGGCATGAAGCGCAGCTTCAGCGGCCCCGCCACCGGCAAGGGCTCGGCCTATGCGTGGGAAAGCAAGGAAGTCGGCATGGGCGACATGCTGATCACCGAATCCGTGCCGTCTTCGCTCGTCAAGATAGACCTGAACTTCAGCAAGCCTTTTGAGGCTCATAACAAGGTGGTGTTCACCATCCAGCCGCAAGCTGGCGGCAGCGTTGTGAGCTGGGACATGTCGGGACCCGCCCCCTTGATGGCCAGAGTCATGCATGTCTTCTTCGACATGGACAAGATGGTGGGCAAAGACTTTGAAGACGGGCTGGCTGCCATGAAAGCCGCTGCTGAAAAGTAAAGCCCAGTTCGATACCCACACCCATAACCACGTTCCCATCCCACCACTCACCCCAAGGAGTATTCAAATGCGATTCATGATGCTGATGATTCCCAAAGGCTACGAAACCGCTGCTGCCGGCACCCTGCCCAGCGCCGATGCCGTGGCCGCGATGATGAAATACAACGAGGAGCTGCAAAAGGCCGGCGTGCTGGTCGCGCTCGACGGCCTGCACCCGCCCTCCATGGGCGCCCGCGTAACCTTCCCGGGTGGCAAGGCCCATGTCAGCGACGGCCCTTTTGCCGAAGCCCGCGAAGTGCTGGGCGGCTACTGGATGATCAACGTGGCTTCGCGTGAAGAAGCGATCAAATGGGCCTCACGCTGCCCGGGCGGCGAAAACGAAATCATCGAAGTGCGCCAGGTGCAGGAGATGTCGGACTTTCCGCCCGACGTGCAGGACGCCGCCGCCGGCTTCACCGAGATGCAGCAAGCACCGAGCGGGAAGAACGCAGGCAAAGGCAAGGGCGCCTGAAGCCGCATGGCGTCGCATGAAACCCACCGTGCCATCGATGCCGTCTGGCGCATCGAATCGGCCAAGGTTATCGCCAAGGTTGCACGCATGGTGCAAGAGGTGGGCCTGGCCGAAGAGATCGCGCAGGACGCGCTGGTCACCGCGCTGGAGCGCTGGCCCAAGACGGGTGTGCCCGACAACCCCGGCGCCTGGCTCATGGCGGTCGCCAAGCACCGCGCCATCGACTACCTGCGGCGGCGCAAGCTGCTTGCGCTCAAGCATGAAGAGCTGGGGCATGAACTCGAGCTGGAGCAGGAAATGGCTTTCGCCGACGTAGATGAAGCCGGGTCCGGGGATGACGGCGACGACGACTATGGCGACGACCTGCTGCGCCTGATCTTCACTGCCTGCCATCCTGTGCTGTCGACCGAGGCGCGCATCGCGCTCACGTTGCGGCTGCTGGGCGGCCTCAGCACTGACGAGATTGCCCGCGCTTTCCTGGTGCCCGAGCCCACGGTAGCCCAGCGCATCGTACGTGCCAAGCGCACCCTGGCCGAGGCGCGTGTGCCCTTTGAAGTGCCCGGCCCCGAAGAGCGCAGCGCCCGGCTGGCCTCCGTGCTGGAAGTGATTTACCTGATCTTCAATGAAGGCTACTCGGCCACCTCGGGTAGCGACTGGATGCGGCCCGCATTGTGCGAGCAGGCCTTGCGGCTGGGGCGCGTGCTGGCCGAGCTGGCGACGCAGGAGCCAGAGGTGCACGGCCTGGTCGCGCTGATGGAAATCCAGGCCTCGCGTGCCAAGGCGCGCACCGGGCCGTCGGGTGAGCCCATCTTGCTGCTGGAACAAAACCGCGCAAGCTGGGACCACATCCTGATACGCCGCGGCTTTGCCGCGCTGGCGCGCGCCGAGGCGCTGGGCGGTGCGCTGGGGCCATACGCGCTGCAGGCCGCCATTGCCGCCTGCCATGCGCGTGCGCCCACCGGCGCCGACACCGACTGGCAGCGCATCGCCGCGCTTTACGATGCACTGGCGCAGCTGATGCCTTCACCGGTGGTGGAGCTCAACCGCGCTGTGGCGCTGGCCATGGCCTTTGGCCCGGCGACGGGGCTGGAGGTGGCCGATGCGTTGCTGGCAGAGCCCTTGATGAAAAACTACCACCTGCTGCCCAGCGTGCGTGCTGATTTTCTGTTGAAGCTGGGCCGGCTCGAAGAGGCGCATGCCGAGTTCGAGCGCGCCGCTTCGCTCACGCGCAACCTGCGTGAGCGTGAACTGCTGCTGGCGCGTGCTGAAGCCTGCAAGCCCGACGCAACGCCACGCCTTGGCTGACTTTCAGTTGACTGGCTTGCGACCGCCCAGCATGCAGGCGATCGCGGCCAGTTGCAACAACATCGTCGCGCCGAAGTAAAGGCCTGTGCCCGCGCCCAGGTGCGCCGGGCTTCCGTTGCCGGTCACCAGCAACAGGGCAAACGTGGCGGGCGCGAGCGACCACAGGCCCTGCGACATCGCGACGATCAGCGCCACCACGCGTGCGACATCTTCCCTGACAAACTCCACCTGCGCCACGAGGGGTGGCAACGAGGTCGCGTTGCCAATGCCGACACCAAACAACACCACGCCCAGCAGGATCAGCGCGGTCTGGTGTTCTGCCGCGCAAGCCAGCAACAGCGAGCCAGCGATCTGCACCGCGTAGCTGACGCTGGCCACCACGCGCCGGTCGGCATCCGCGGGCATGCATTTGGCGACGATGGTGCGCCCGCCAATCGCGCAAGCGGTCGCCAGCGCCATCGCCAGGCCCGCGCCTTGGGCACCGAGTGCCGACACCAGCAGCGAATACAAATGCGTGATCAAGCCGGTCTGCGTGAAAAGGCTCAGCGCCATCGCCGCGGCCAGTGTGCGAAAGCTGCGGTCGCGCCACAGCAGACGGCCCGGCAGCGGCCTGGCGTTTGCAGAGGTGATGCTGCGAGAAGGCGTGCCGGGCGCGTCACCGTCGGGCTGCTGTCCCATGCGCTCGGGTGTTTGCGTCACCACAAAGAAGCAGAGGCAAGCCACGATCACGAGCATGACCGCGCCCACCAGCACGGTAGCGGCGGTAAAGCCCATCGCGGCGATCAGCGCACCCCACAGTGGCGAGAAAATCACGCCGCCCAGGCTGGCGCCGTTATAGGCTTTGGCCAGCGCCATGGGCCGCCCGCCCACAAACCAGGGCGAGAGGATGGCGTTGATGCCCGCCGCGCCCATCGTGACCCAGCCGCCACCCGTCAGCATGGCGGCTGCAAACAACTGCCATGGCTGCGCGGCAAGCGCCCAGCCCACCAGACCCACGGCCAGCGCGGCGACGCCCGCAGCCGTGGTTGCGGCCACGCCCAACCGGGCATGAATGCGCGGCAGGCAGGCCACCACCCCCGCGCCAAACAGGAAGTGAAACGTCACGGCCGCCGACACCAGCGGCAGCGCCCAGCCGGTGCGCGCCAGCACCGCATGCAGAAAAATAGCCGGGCTGTAAAAACCTACGCCCCAGCCAAAGATGGCCAATACAAAGGCGGCGCGGACCACCGTGGTTCCGTAGAAGGCGCGCGGCTGCAGGGTTCGGGTCATTGGCAATTCCATAAGGTTCTCCTTGTGAGAAGGCAGCGGCTGCTGCATAGCCTTCATGGTGCGGCGAAGAGGGCGTGCCATGCTTCGCCCTGGAGCGAAGCATGGGGTTTGCGATGCTGCTAAGGTGGGTACCCGGAAGGTCTTAAGCCATGATGAATACCAACCAAATCGCGCACATCGCCTCGCTGGTCGGCGAGCCGGCCCGCACCGCCATGCTGATGGAGCTGCTGGACGGCCGCTCGCTCACCGCCCACGAATTGGCGGGCGTCGGCAACGTCTCACCGCAAACCGCCAGCCGGCACCTGGCCCTGATGGTCGAAGGCGGGCTGCTGCGCGTGGAGCAACACGGCCGGCACCGGTATCACCGCCTCGCCTCTGTCGATGTCGCGCGAGTGCTCGAAGGCATCACGCAGCTGGCGTCGCAAAACGCCTCCACGCCGCGCCGCGCGGTAGTGCCCGGCCCCAAAGACGCCGCCATGCGCATGGCCCGTAGCTGCTACGACCACATCGCAGGCCGCCTCGGCGTGGCCATCGCCCATCACCTCGTGGCCGAGGGCGCCATCACGTTTGACGGCGAGGCCGGCCACGTGACAGCCAAAGCCAGCGCCGTGCTGGCGCGCCTGGACATTGAGCTGTCAACGTCGCCAACCAGCATCAACAGCAAGCGGCCTTACTGCCGCCCCTGCCTCGACTGGAGCGAACGCCGCTTTCACGTCGCCGGGCAACTGGGTACGCTGATTTGCAACCACAGCCTGGAGCGCGGCTGGCTGCTGCGCCGCCAGGGCATGCGCGCGCTGGAGATCACACCCAAAGGTGTGGTGGCATTGCGTGACTGGATGGGGCAGGAGGATTGGCGTCAGGTGACCGAAGGGGATGTGTTTCCTGCGCGCAGGCATCCTACGTTACGCGTTGCCTGAGAGCCATTCACATAAGCCGGCGAAGCTGGCGCCGTCATGATTTGGAGATCTGAATTTATCCGCAGATTTCGCAGATTTACGCAGATGAAGACCATCATGATAAAAATTTTTGTGACCGATGTATGAGAACAAAGTGAAGCCTTGAGAACATCCATCTTGTTTTCAATCTGCGTAAATCTGCGAAATCTGCGGATATAAATTCTTCGGTAGATTCCATAGATGGCCCAGTTGAACGGTGGCTTTGGGCGGCTCTAAATCGCAATCGGATCCACATCAATCGCCCAGCGGATCAGGCTCTTGAATTCAGCCTGCTGGCGCGTCTCAAACAGCATCGGCTGCCAAGCTGAGAGAAAGCGCTGCAGCGCGGCGCGCGACGGGCTTTCAACCAGCATCTGCGCGCGCTCGATATTGGCCACGCGCTGTATCGTCATCGGCACGGCCGGGTAGGCGGTGACTTGCCCATTCCCTGTGAGCTGCTGCGCTTCGGCCTGGGCTGCAGCCGCGTTCAAAAATCCTTGCGCCACATCCTGTGCGCGTGCCTCGGCGCGCACCAGCGCTGAAAAACCAAAAGGCGACATGCCTGCTGCTTCGCGTTCTGCCAGCTGCTGGTCGGCAAAACCCGGGTAGTCGTGTTTCTTCAGCGCTTCAAACAGCGGATGCGTGGGATGAAAAGTCTGCACCCACATCTCGCTGGCGTCGCTATGCCGTGCATCTCGCCCGGCTCGGCCGCCCGCCTGCATCAAGAGACTGAAGAGCCGCTCAGGCGCGCGGAAGTCGCTGGAGAACAGCGCGCCGTCGGGGTTGATGGCGGCCACCAGCGTGATGTGGCGGAAGTCGTGTCCCTTGGCGATCATCTGCGTGCCGACCAGCACGTCGACTTCGCCGGCGTGCACGCTGGCCAGTTGTGATTCGAGTGCGCCCTTGAGCCGCGTCGTGTCGGCGTCGATGCGGGCGATGCGCGGCGGCTCGCCATCGGGCCGCTTCACGCCTGCCAGCAACTCGGCCAAATGCTCTTCGAGCCGCTCGGTGCCGCGGCCCACGGGGGCAATGTCGATGTTGCCGCAGGCCGGGCAGGCGCGCGGCACGCGTTCGGTAAAACCGCAGTGGTGGCAGCGCAGGGTGCGGTCTATCTTGTGGAAGACGCGGTAGGCGCTGCAGTGCGGGCATTCGCTTTTCCAGCCGCAGTCGTGGCAGGCCAGCACCGGCGCATAACCGCGCCGGTTCAAAAAAATCAGGGACTGCTCGCCGCGCGCGATGCGCTGGGCGATCGCGTCCAGCAGCGGCGGCGCAATCACGCAATGCTTGGGCTGGTGGTTCATGTCCACGCGCCGGACTGTGGGCAAGCTTCCCTGTTCGCCTTCATCCGCCGCTACACGTTCACTCATGGTCAGGCGCTGGTAGCGGCCGGTGAGCGTCGCCTGCCAGCTCTCCAGCGACGGCGTGGCCGACCCCAGCAGCACGCGGCAGGGGCCGTGGGCATGCGTGGCGTCTTCGGTTTCGATCTTGGCGCGGTACACCGCCAGGTCGCGCGCCGAATAACGCGCGCCTTCCTGCTGCTTGTAGCTCGGGTCATGTTCCTCATCAACCACCAGCAGGCGCAGATTGGGCATGGAGGCAAACACCGCCATGCGGGTGCCCAGCACCAGGCGCGCATGGCCGGCGTGGGCAGCCAGCCAACTTTTCAGGCGCTGGGCTGGCGTGAGGCCGCTGTGCAGCGCCACCACGCGCTCTTTGCCCAGGTGGGCAAAACGTTCTGCAAAGCGCGACTGCAGCTGCGGCGTCAGGTTGATCTCGGGCACCATCACCAGCACCTGGGCCGACGGGTCTTGCTCCAGCACGCGGGCTGCGGCGCGCAGGTAGACCTCAGTTTTGCCGCTGCCGGTGGCGCCAAACAACAGGGCGGGCCGGGAATCCGCATCAAATTCCGCGATAGCCCTTGTCTGCTCTTGGCTGAGTGCTATCAAATTGGTAGTGGCCGGGGCGTGGCTGGTATCCGCCACGGGGCGTTTGAGGCGCCGGGCCAGTTGCACGCTGCTGAGGTCGCGCAGCTGCGGCGGCAAGGCCGCCAGCGCCACCTCACCCAGCGAGCGCTGGTAATAGCCCGCCGTGAACTGCACCAGCTTTCGCCAGGTGGCCGACAAGGGGGGCAGCCCCTCCAGTACCCCGGCGACATGGCGGGTCTGCATTTCAAGCAACGCGCCGCTGTCGGGCAGGACCTCCCACACCACGCCCAGGACTTCGCGCCTACCCAGTGGAACACGTACCAGCGAGCCCACCGGCAGTGGCAACTCACTTTGATAGGTCAGCGGCCCGGCGATGGAACTGTGGGCCGGGGCGGCGACGACGACTTGAAGCCAATGGCTCATTTGGAGTAACTAAATGTGTTTAATTCTTGAGCAATACATCCAAACAAAGCTCTAAGTCCTTGATTTACTGAAGGTTTACAGATTTCCAGATTTTCTGTGGATAACTTTGTTGATAGCTTGGCAGGTTGCGCTGCGACGCCTTGTAAATCAAGGGTTTTCTTAAATTGCACAGAAAAAAAGCAATTTAAAGACGCTATATAAATCAACAGCTTACAAGCGCTATTGCTTTGATAGCGCTAAGGGATCGGTAACTCCTGCAATGCCGCAGCGCAACAAGATTTTTGTGCATAAGTCCAGTCGCCAGTGCACCATTTTGTGCTAGTGGCGATTGAAAAGGATCATCAGACTGTGGCCTTTTGGGCATCTGGCCAGGGGCTTAGCCTCGAGCCATGCGCATACCGCGAGAGTGAGCGTGTACTGCGCGCACCAGTACTTCCACGCTTTCGGGTGGCGTGTGCTGGCTGATGCCGTGGCCGAGGTTGAAAATATGGGCCGGCCCGGGCCGGCTGGCATCGGTATGGGGCGCGCCAAAGCTGTCCAATACGGCGGCCACTTCGGCTTCAATCTGGGCCGGGTTGGCGAATAGGACATTGGGGTCCAGGTTGCCTTGCAGAGCCTTGGCATGCGGGCCGTTTTCGCCGACCAGTGCGCGCGCGCGGGCCAGGTTGACCGTCCAGTCAAGCCCCAGGACTTCGCAGTCCAGCTGCGCCATGGCTTCAAGCCACTGGCCGCCGCCCTTGGTGAAGACCAGGCGCGGAATCTTGACGCCTTCGTGCTCGCGTTTGAGCTGGCTCAGCACACGGGCCGTACAAGCCAGGCTGAAGGTTTTGAAAGCCGCATCAGCCAGCACGCCGCCCCAGCTGTCAAAAATCATCACGGCCTGGGCGCCGGCCTCGATCTGGGCGTTCAGGTAAGCGGCCACCGCGTCGGCATTCACCGCCAGCATCTTGTGCATCAGGTCGGGGCGCTGGTACAGCATGGTCTTGACCAGGCGGTAGTCGTCAGAGCCCGCGCCTTCGACCATGTAGCAGGCCAGCGTCCAGGGGCTGCCCGAAAAGCCGATCAGCGGCACGCGGCCGTTCAGCGCCTTGCGGATCGACGTCACGGCGTCAAACACATAGCGCAGCTTGTTCATGTCGGGCACTTCCAGCCTCGCCACTGCCGCTTCGTCACGCACCGGCGTGGCAAAGCGCGGGCCTTCGCCGAGCGCGAACGACAGGCCCAGGCCCATCGCGTCGGGCACGGTCAGGATGTCGCTGAAGAGGATGGCCGCGTCCAGCGGGTAGCGGGCCAGGGGTTGCAGCGTGACTTCGGTGGCGTAGTCGGTGTTGGTGGCCAGGCCCATGAAACTGCCGGCCTGGGCCCGTGTGGCGCGGTATTCCGGCAGATAGCGGCCGGCCTGGCGCATCAGCCAGACGGGGGTGTGGTCGGTGGTTTGGCGCAGGCAGGCGCGCAGAAAGGTGTCGTTTTGAAGGGGTGCGAACATGAACCGATTGTCTCAGGTGTGGGGGGCGGCCCTTTCGCTGCGGGGTATACCGGGGTATTGGCCTGGCTGGTGCCGGCATTGGCACCGGGCGGATTCAGTCTTACCATGGCTGGACGGCAGAACAGGTTCCAAGGAGCACTTCCATGCGCATGAACGACCAGGAGTATTTCCGCAGCTGCATCGCCAAGGAGCGGCACCTGGCGCAGTTGCTGGGACACACCCATATTGAAGAGTGCTACGAGAGCGCGGGCACCCTCTGGGACAGCGCCCAGGCCCTGCCGCAATGGACGCGCGACTGGCGGGCCTGCGGGCCACTGATGACGGCTTACGGCATCTCGGTAGCCTATGAAGCTGATGGCGCAACCCTCGGCGCGACCTCTGTGCATTTTGCCGACCACCCTAACCGCGACCGCGCCGTGATGTACGGCGTCGTCAAGGAAGTGATTTTCAGGCTGGAGCACCACAAGGCGATGCCGCTGGCGGTGGCCCCCGTCACATCTTCAGTGTCTTGATAAAAACTTCCAGCTCGTCAATCGGCAGCGGCTTGCAAAACAGGTAGCCCTGGTAGCAGTCGCAGCCGTGGCGCGACAAAAAGTCGCGCTGCGCCTCGGTTTCAACCCCCTCGGCCACCACACCCAGTCCCAGGCTTTGCGCCAGGCCGACGATGGTGCGCGCAATGGCGGCGTCATTCGGGTCACGCAGGATGTCTTCCACAAAAGACTTGTCGATCTTGAGCTGGTCCAGCGGCAGGCGCTTGAGGCATGACAGCGACGAGTAGCCCATACCGAAATCATCAAGCGAAAGGGTCACTCCCATCTTCTTGAGCTTGGCCATCTTGGTGATGGTGATCTCCATGTCCTCGGCCAGCAGGCTTTCGGTCAGCTCCAGCTTGAGCTTGTGCGGGCTCACTTTGGTTTCTTTCAGCGCCGCCATCACCAGGTCGACAAATTCGGGATGGCGGAACTGGCGAACGCTCACGTTCACGGCAATGCTGAACGCGGCGGTCTCGGGGCGCTGCGCCCAGGCAGCCAGCTGGCGGCAGGCGGTCTCCAGGGCCCACTGCCCCAGCGGCAGGATCAGCCCGGCGTCTTCGGCTGCCGGGATGAACTCCGAAGGCTGTACAAAACCGCGCTCGGCGTGTTGCCAGCGCAGCAGGGCTTCCACGCCCGTCATGCGGCCGTCGCGCCCCACTTGCGGCTGGTAATACAGCATGAACTGTTTTTCCCGCAGGCCCTGGCGCAGGTCGGACTGCAGGGCGGCGCTGGCTGTCACGGCGGCCTGCATGGCGGGGTTGAAGAAGCACACGGTGTTGCGCCCCGACATCTTGGCCTGGTACATGGCCAGGTCGGCTTGCTTGAGCAGGTCGCCGATGTTGTCCAGGGTCTGGTTGAAAGACGTGACGCCGATACTGCAGGTGCTGTAGTGCTGGTAGCCCGCCAGGCTGTAGGGCTCGGTCAGTGCGGCCAGAATCCGCGCGCCTATGGCCTCGGCTTTCGTGACCGCTTCGTGCGGGTCCTGGCCCAGGTCTTCCAGCATGACCACGAATTCATCCCCGCCCAGGCGGGCCACCGTGTCGGGCGGCTGCACGCAGGCGCCCAGCCGCCTGGCCACCTGCTGCAGCAGCAGGTCGCCCTTTTGGTGGCCCATGGTGTCGTTCAGCGTCTTGAAGTTGTCCAGGTCGATGAACATCAGGGCGCCTTCGCGGGGGTGCCTGCGGTTGTGGGTGAGCGCCGCCTCCAGGCGGTCCATCAGCAACTGCCGGTTGGGCAACTGCGTCAGCGGGTCGTAAAAAGCCAGGTGCTTGATCTCGCTCTCGGCCACCTTGCGCCGCGTGATGTCGCGGCCCACGGCCACCCAGTGCGTGAAGAAAACGCCGGCATCGTCGGCCACCGGCACGATGTCGACTTCCATCCAGAAGTGCCGGCCGTTTTTTTTGTAGGTGATGAGTTCAGCCTGCACCGGCTCGCCCTTCTGAAAGGCGTTGCGGATGCGTTCGAGTTCGCTGCGCTGCGTCAGCGGCCCGCACAGCAGGCGCGGCGAATGGCCCAGCGCCTCTTCGGGGCTGTAGCCGGTGTGCTGCTCAAAGGCATTGTTCACAAAGATAATGCGCAGCCCCGGCCGGCCCGACGGAACAGCCTCGGCGATCAGCACGATGTCGTTCAGCCGCGAGATGCTGGTCTCCAGCAGCATGAGCTGCTCCCGGGCCTGGCGCCGCTCGCTGACATCGCGAAAATAAATCGCCAGCCCGTCGGGGAAAGGATAGGCGCGTATTTCGAACCATTTGTCCAGTGGCGCGTAAAGCGCTTCGAACTCCACCTGGTAGTTGCCCGCCACCGCCGCGCGGATCTGATCTGAAAACAGCGTATTGATGGCGCCCGGGAATTCCTTCCAGATACTTTTGCCCAGCAATTCGGTTGAAGGCCTGCCCAGCAGCCGTGCCCCTTCGCGGTTGAGATAGTTGAAACGCCACTGCGTATCCAGCGTGTAGAAGCCCTCGGTGATGCTCTCCAGCGTGATGCCCAGGCGTGTGGCCAGCCGCTGGGCGTCTTCTTCCGTCTGCTGCGTAGCGTGCAGCGCCTGGCTGTGCTGCGCGTCCAGTTGCGCTGCGGCCAGGCCTGCCAGGGTTTCGAGATCCTCTTCCTGCTCGGCGCTGAGGCTTCGCGCTACCTTGTCCATCACCGCCAGCGCACCCAGCAGGGTGCCGTCTTCCCGCGTCAGCGGCAGGCCCCGGTAAAACAGGATGTCGGGCGCGGCGCGCGCCGGCAGCTGCGGCAGGCGGGGCGGTGTTTCCAGCGTGGCCTCACACAAGGCGACCAGTCCTTCACGCTCCTGCGGCGCGAAGCCGCTGCCCGCACTGAACACCGCCTCGCCGCCCTTCAGCGCCACCACAAGCGCGATCGGTGCGCCGCAGGCGCGTGCGGCCAGCCGGGTGAGCCGGTCGGCGCCGGAATGCGGCAACACATGGAGTGCGGGCGCGGGATCAACAGTTGGAACAGAAACGGACACGGGCGGGCACCTGCTTTTCAAGACTGGCAATGAATGATGCTGACGCATGGCGGCGTTGGTTTTACGCAAGATTTGCAAGTGTTGGGCATAAAGCGTTGCAAAACGTTCCGTCACTTACCTGCGCTCGGTTTTGTCCTACGCTGTGGGCATGCCGCACCTCACGTCAGGTCACCGGATGACCCTTCATCCTGCAGCACCTCCCCGGCTTATCCCGTTTCCGGTTTTCCGTTCTGCATTGTTATTCCCAGGCAAAGATCCATGAACCCTCTTGAACTCGATCAGTTGCAGCAATGCCCCGACATTGCCACCTTGCAAACAGTCCTGAGAAATATGTGTACCCGATTCGGTTCGGTCACCCAGCTCAACATCGTGCCGGCCGCCCACGCCGGCAAGCACCAGGCCCTGTGTTTCCTGCGCATGGCTTCCGAAGAAGAAGAGCAAAAGCTGATGAGCGGGCTGGGCATAGGCCGCTTCGGCGGCGAGCTGGTGGTCGTGGTGGACCTGCTGACTGCCGAGCCGCCTCAGACAGAAAGTGCGTGGGGTTCTCTCGCCTGAGGGCGGCTCTTACTTCGCCGCTGTAACTTCGGCTGAGGGATGCCTGAGCAGCAAGCGGTCCAGCGCGTTCAGCACGTCAAACGACTCGGCGAAGTCGGCAAACAGCACGGTGTTATCAGGCGCGGCGGCCTTGCCCTGCCAGGCCGTGCGGAACTGGTCGAAGATCTCGCCAAAAGTTTTTTTGCCGTCAATCAAGGCCAGGATCTTTGCGCCGTATTTGCCGGGGTTGACCATCACCGAGACGCCCGAATGCTGGTGCCTGAGCATGAAGGGCTGGCCCTTGTTGCTGCCAAACACCTGTGCCGCCATCTCGCCCGTCAGGGGCTCGTGGTAGAAAAAAGGCACGTATGCCGCATCGCCGTAAGGCGCTGTGCAGCCGGCGTTGCGGGTGACATACAGCGAATGCGTGATGATGCTGCCCGACATCAATTCCGCCATCTCGTATTGCTTTCTGGTCGGCAGCTTGCGCAGTGATGCGGTCATATCCGGCGGCTTGGCGCCCAGCACCATGTGGGGCAGGTAGGGCGAACGGCCACGCTGCACGTCGGTAAACGCCAGGTGCATGCCATGCCCGCCCTTTGCGCCGCCGGCTTCGCCGCCCAGCCAGTCGAACAGTTCACCCACGCTGTAGGAGCGGTCTTGCGAATGCAGCAGCAAGTCGTAAATGCCGGCGTCCCCCGCTTTGTGGTCGTGGTGCAGGTCTTCGCTGCGCTTGAACCAGTTGGTGGCGGGCAGGCTGGCCAGCAGGTCGCGCGTGTTGGCGATCTTGCGTTGCGCATCTGCTTCATCGCCGTTGACCAGGCGCATGAGTTCCTGCATCTGGTACACGCCGGTGCGGCCCGAGGTGGCATACACCATGAGACCGATGGCGCCGTCCGCCTTGAGCACGCTCAGCAGCGCCTTGAACCCCAGATCGGGGTCGGCCAGGTGGTGCAGCACGCCGCTGCAGTTGATGTAGTCAAATTTGCCGAGCTGCGCCGCCAGCGCAGGCAGGTTAAGCAGCGAGTCGTGCACCCACTGGATGTTGGTCAGCCCGCGGATCTGCGCACGCTCTTTGGCCAGCGCAATGCTGGCTTCGCTCATGTCCAGGTGCACCACCTGCGCATCGGTATGCCGCAACTGCTCCGCCAGGAAAATCGTCGCATCCCCCGTACCGCCACCCGCCACCAGCGCCTTGAAGCCATTCTGGAAAGACTGCCTGCCGGCAAAGCAGTAGTGATTGATCATCGGCAGGTCTTCCAGCCATGTCAGCACCAGCCGCTTGCGGTCATCCTCTGGGTTGCACGGCGGATAAGGCAGCGCCTCGTACTGGTTTCGAACCTCGGGCAGGTAGTTGTCGGGCATGGGATTTTCCGGAAAACAAATGGCGAAATACGTATTGTCTCCGGTCGAAGAGCCACGGCTCTAGCGAATTGCTTCCAAATCAGGGGCAGCGCGGAACCGGCTTTGCCGGGCCGCAGGCTGCCGCCCCCTGCAAGGGGGGATCCGGCTACACGAAGTGAGCCGAGAAGGGGGTGTGCATAGTTTTTGCAGTCCTACCGGACAGGTAGGAACTGCAAAAAAGTCCCGCCCAACAAGTTCTGCACATAGGTAATGACCGCGCGCCGGTACTTCTCCGTCAGCACCGAGGACAGCAGATCCAGCCGCCCGATGATCTTGCCGAACTCGCGCTCAAAACTCAGGTTGCGTTCGCGCTCGGTGATCTCGTCGGCCAGCAGCAGGGGCTGGCCGGCGGCATTGCGTCGATTCGACAGCATCCACACCGCGATTTCAATATTGCGCGCGGCGTTGTAGATGTACTGCGCATCCAGGCTGTCAGTCAGGTAGTACGTGGTTTTTCCGCCATGGGCGGTGACCACCATGTCGGCGCTGGCGTAAATAAAAGCCGCCACGCGGTCGCCTTTGAAGTCCGGGCCCAGCGCCAGCGACAGCGCGGCAATGTCGCGTTTGCCCTGCAATTCGGGCCAGGGCGTGCGGGTGTCTACCGCCACACGCAACTGGGCCAGCGCCGCGTCGCGGCTGATGGTGCTGGTTTTGCGCCACTCGGCGGGGTTGCGCCGGTAGAGCTTGTCAGCCAGGCGCAGCAGGCTCTCGATGTTGTCGCGCATGCCCAGCGTGGCCATGCGGTTCACGTCAGATTGGGCGACCTCGCCGGAGGCCATGGGCGCGGCCTGCGCTTCCCCCTTGTGCGTGGGCGCGGGGCTGGCGCACCCTGCCAGCGTGGCCAGGGCGACTAACAGACCAAGAAAGGAAAGAAGGGGGAAAGGAGAAGAGCACGGCAAAACAGGCAAAGCGAGGGGAAAGGCCGGTACCGTGCTCAAAGACATGGCGCATTCTCTGCGCCGCCGCCTTGGCGTGCAAGCATGGCTTTCCCTGTCCGCGGGCCACAACCTCAGGAAGGCGCGTGGTTCTGCACCAGGCCGCGCGACTGCAGCACCCGGTGGTCAATCTTGATGCAGTGGTCTTGCACCACCAGCAAGCCGGCCTCTTCCGCCTTGGCCGCCGCCTGCGCGTGGGCGATGCCCAATTGCATCCACACGGCCTTGGCGCCGATGGCGATGGCTTCGTCCACCACGGGGGGAATGTCCTCGCTGTTGCGAAAGCAGTTCACCAGGTCGATTTTTTCGTGCTTTGCCGCTTCCGCCAGGGTGGAATAGGCTTTTTCGCCCAGCACCTCGGCGGCGTTCGGGTTGACCGGAATGATGCGGTAGCCGTTGGCCTGCATGTAGCGGGCGACGTCAAAACTGGCACGGTGCGGTTTGGGCGACAGGCCCACCACCGCGATGGTGCGGCAGTGGTTCAGGATGTGCGGCATGCGTTCCGATGGGGGGATAGCGTTCATAAGGTGCGTCCTTCCTTGTTGTTTGTCAGGCCATGTGCCGGGCGGGATTGCGCAGCATTACAGCTTGGCCAGCTCGGCCCTTACGTCGTCAACCGACAAAATTTCCGACAGCACCACCGGCGCGCTACCGGGTTTGTAAATCACATACACCGGCACGCCGCTGCGGCCCAGTTGCGACAGCGCGGCCGTCACCGCCGGGTCGCGCCGCGTCCAGTCGGCGCGCAACAGCGCCACGTTTTTTGCCTTGATGTCGGCCAGCACCGAGGCGTTGGCCAAGGTGGTTTTTTTGTTGTACTGGCAGGTCACGCACCAGGCGGCGGTGAAGTCCACAAACACACTTTGCCCTTGCGCGGCGAGCTGGTCAACCCGCCCCGGCGCCCACGACTGCCAGCCGCCCGCAATGGCGTCTGCTGCTGCGGTGGATGCCTCAGCCACGGGTTTGGTGATGTTTGGGCCTATAGCCCAGATACCCATTGCGCACAGTGCTATCGAAAAGGTAGCAAGCAGGGTGCGCGCCGTGCCGCGCAAAGTCAATGCCCAGATGGCCAGCGCCATCAGCACCAGCAGGGCCAGCAAGGCGCCTGCGCCGTCGATGCCGCTTTGCTGGCCCAGCACCCAGACCAGCCAGGCGACGGTGGCGAACATCGGGAAAGCCATCAGCTGTTTGAACGTCACCATCCAGGGGCCGGGGCGCGGCAGCGCGCGCGCCACGGCCGGTATGACGCTGGCCGCCAGGTAAGGCAAGGCCATGCCGACGCCGATGGCCGCAAAAATCGCCAGCGCTTCAAGCGCCGGCAGGCTGATGGCATACCCCAGCGACGCGCCCATGAAAGGCGCGGTGCAGGGCGAGGCGATGGCCGTGGCCAGCACACCCGACAAAAACGCATTGACGGTGGGGTTCTTCGCCTGCCAGCCGGCCATGCGGCCCGGCAGGAAATTGCCGAACTCGAACAGGCCGGCCAGATTCAGGCCCAGCAAGGTGAACAGCGCCGCCAGCACCGCCACCACCGCCGGGCTTTGCAGGTGAAAGCCCCAGCCCAGTTGCTGCCCGGCCACGCGCAGGCCCAGCAGCAGGGCGCCCAGCGCCAGGAAAGACAGCACCACGCCCAGCGTGTAGGCAATGCCCGTGGTCACGCGGGTGGCCTGGTCCTTCACATGGACAAAGCCCACCACCTTGATGGCCAGGACCGGGAACACGCAGGGCATGAGGTTGAGGATCAGGCCGCCCAGCAGCGCGCCCAGCAAAGCTGCGAGCAAGCCCAGTGGAGGCGCGCTGGACGCTACAGGCGCCGCGCCGGCCGATGCATTGGCGCGCAGCGCCGCCTCCAGCGCGGGCGGCACCACCGCAGCGGCGGCCACGGCCGGCCAGGGGCCCTTCACCGGCGCGTCGATGCGGTAGGCCGTGTCGCCCAGCGCCACCACCAACGGCATGCTGGCCGGGCTTTCGGTGCGCTGGCCTGACAAAGGCACATTGGCCGTCCACACCGCGCCCTTCCAGGCCTGTTGCCAGGGTGCGGCGGGCTCGATCACGCTGCCGGTTTCGGGGTAGAACTCCAGCGTTTTGCCCTGCAGCGCGGCGGGCAGGCCGGCTAGCGAAACCTGGATCGCCTTGTCCGCCACGCTCACCTGGCTGGCCCCGGCGGGGATGGATTTGGGGCTTGCCTTGAATGCCGCCTGAAAGTCCTCGCCGCTGGCTGCGGTGGAGCTTTTTACTGGAATGTTCAGCGCGAAGTCGCCCTCTTGAGGAATGCATTCTTTGCGGCACACCAGCCAGGCCGCCTTGAGCCTGACCTGCAGCTGGGTGCCCGCAAAGCCGGGCGCCACCGTGAGCGGCACCGGCAGCAGCACGGTTTTTTCATAGCCGTAGTTGGCGAGCGTGCCGACGGGGATCTTTTTCGGCGTCGGCCAGGCGATATTGCCCGCGGTGATGCCGGCGGGCAACTGCCAGATGAGTTCTGTGGGCAGGCCCGAGTCGCCTGAGTTCTTCCAGTAGGTATGCCACTCGGGTTGGTGCGTGAGTTTGAGGCCCACCCAGACCGGCTGGCCGGGTTCGACGCCCTGCGGCGCCCAGGCCAGCAGCTCGGCGCGCACCTGCTCGGTCGTGACCACCGCCGCAGCCGCGCCACCGGCTTTGCCCGGCAGGTTCAATGCATTGTTTTGGGCATTGGCCCAGGTAGATAAAGCGCCTGTAGCTATCAAAAATGTAGCAATTGCTGTGCTGAACAGGGGGCGCTTGAAGTGCATGGTGGAGGTGTGAGCAGGCGTAAGGGGCATTAGTTCCTGGGGGCGCATGGCTATGGGTCGGCCCAGCGAGGCTCTTATTACAGCTGTTTAAGGGCCCAACTCGGATAATAGGGGCATGCCCCGCATTGTCCTTGCCACCCTCAACGCCAAATACATCCACGCCTCGCTGGGTTTGCGTTACCTGCTGGCCAATATGGACAGGCATGGCGGCCCGGGCCTGCGGGCGCAAACGCAACTGCGCGAATTCGTGATCCAGCAGCGGCCCGCGCAGATCGTGGAAGAGCTGCTGGCGCTGGAGCCTGAGGTGATCGGACTGGGCATCTATATATGGAACGTGGTCGAGACCACCCAGGTGGTGCGCCTGCTCAAGACCCTGAAGCCCGGCATCAAGGTCGTGCTGGGCGGGCCCGAAGTCAGCTTTGAAACCGGCGAGCAGGAAATCTGCCGGCTGGCTGACCACGTGGTCACCGGCTGGGGCGATGTGAGCTTTCCTAAACTGTGCCGCGCCTTGCTTGACGGCCCTCAGCCGTTGATGAAAGTCATCGCCGGCGAGCAACCCCCGCTGGAGGCGCTGGCGCTGCCCTATGCCGACTACACAGACGAAGACCTGGCCAAACGCCTGTTGTATGTAGAGGCCTCGCGCGGCTGCCCCTTCAAGTGCGAGTTTTGCCTCAGCTCTCTCGATAAAACCGCCTGGGCCTTCGAGCTGGACGTTTTCATGGCTGAGATGGAAACGCTCTACAGCCGCGGCGCGCGCAACTTCAAGTTTGTCGACCGCACCTTCAACCTCAAGGTCGAGAACTCGGTGCGCATCCTGCAGTTCTTCCTGGACCGGATGGCGCCTGACCTGTTTGTGCATTTCGAGGTGGTGCCCGACAGCCTGCCGGACCGGCTCAAAGCGCTGATCGCGCAGTTTCCGCCCGGCTCGCTGCAGTTTGAAGTCGGCATCCAGAGCTTTAACCCCGAGGTGCAGCAGCGCATCTCGCGCAAGCAAGACAACGATAAAACCGCCGACAACCTGCGCTGGCTGGTCAATGAAAGCCAGGCCCATGTGCACGCCGACCTGATCTTCGGCCTGCCCGGCGAAACCCTGGACAGCTTTGCCGCGGGCTTTGACCGCCTGTATGAACTGGCGCCGCATGAGATTCAGTTCGGCATCCTGAAGCGGCTGCGCGGCACGCCCATCACGCGGCACACCGACGGGTTCGCCATGGCCTACGACCCGCAGACGCCGTACACGATTTTGCAAAACTCCACGATTGACTTCCCCACCATGCAGCGCATCAACCGCTTTGCGCGCTATTGGGAGATGGTGGCCAACTCGGGGCGCTTTGCGCAGGGGCTCAAGCTGCTGCTGGAACCCGGTTCAGCGTTTGGCCATTTCCTCGGCTTCAGCGACTGGCTATGGCAGACCACCGGCAAGACGCATGAATTCGCGTTGGAAAAACTGGTCGATCTGCTGTGCGCGCACCTGATTGAAGTACGGGGCCTGGCCGGCGGCGAAGTTCGCAACGCCTTGCTGGCCGATTACCTGGCCAGCGGCGCCCGGGGCCGGCCGCAGACCCTGGCGGAGTTGCTGGGTGGCGCACGGGCAGCCGCGGCGCAGCCTCATGGCAGCCGCCAGGGCGCCGCGCGGCAAGGCCGGCACGTGGGCCAGCAGGCAGCGCATCGAGACGAGATCCAGAAGGCTGCCGCGGCCGCTTGATAAGGCTTTCGGCTTACCGGCTAATCGCGACGGGCGCTGGTAGCTCCTGAATTAATAGCAAATACCGGCCGCCCTTTTGCGCCGGATGCCTGCCCGGGCCCGGGCCGCCCCAAACTCGCAGGTCCCGGATGCTATAGATTCAGGAGCGGCTCGCCCGCAAATCCATTGGGCTGGAGGCTCAAAAGACCACTAAACCAGTCGCCTTCGCCGCCATCCGCCGCACCGTCAAGGATTTCAGCTATCCTTAGCCCCTTTACAACTACCGACCGCCATCACGTGTCCGACGTTCCCCCCAGTCGGTCTTCCAGGCCGGAAGACAAACGCGGCTTTTTGCAAAAGCTCGCAGAAATGCTCCACCCCGGTCCCGACTCGAAAGACGAGTTGATCGAAACCCTGGTGGAAGCCCAGGACAATGACGTTATTGGCGCCCAGAGCCGCGAGATGCTCGAGGGCGTGATCCGCATGGCCGACATGACGGCCGGCGACGTCATGGTGGCGGCCCCGCGCATGGACGTCATCAACATCGACGCGCCTTTCGATGAGTTGCTGCACCTGGTGATCGACACCGCCCACTCGCGCTTTCCTGTCTACGAAGGCGAAAAGGAAAACATCCTCGGCATCCTGATGGCCAAGGATCTGCTCAAGCTGCAGCGTGCGCCCGAACTCAATATCAAGGCCTTGTTGCGCCCCGCCGTGTTTGTGCCTGAAAGCAAGGGGCTCAACGACCTGCTGCGCGAATTCCGCGGCAACCGCAACCACCTGGCCATCGTGATCGACGAGTTCGGCCGCGTCGCCGGCCTCATCACCATTGAAGACGTGCTCGAGCAGATCGTCGGCGAGATCGAAGACGAATTCGACATCGCCGAGGACGAAGGCGACATCTTCGGCCTGACCGACCACACCTACCGCGTCAGCGGCGACACCTCGATTGAGCGGGTGAACGAAGCTTTCGGCGTGACACTGCCCGAAACCGACTTCGACACCATAGGCGGGCTGGTCGCGCATGAGATGGGCCATGTGCCCAAGCGCGGCGAGCACTACGCGCTGGCCGGCCTGCAATTCACGGTGCTGCACACCAAGGGTGGTGCGGTGCGCTGGTTCAAGGTATCGCCGGTTTCCGCCGGCGTCTGACGATACATAACAAAGAGGGCGACTATGGCACGGGACTCCATTCACAGCATGATGTCCCATCTGCCGACCTTGCCCGCGCTGCTGGAGCACGCGCGCAACCCGCCACCGCGCAAGGGCATCTCGATCTTCCAGCTGCTGATCGTCCTGATCGCCGGCTGCGCCCATGCCGCCAGCATCGCATGGCCGTTTGACTTCGGCTTTGCGCAAGGCCTGCCGGTGTGGTGGCTGCAACTGCTGGCGATTTTCCTGTTTGTCGCGCAAATCGACAGTTTTCGCTCCTGGAAACGTGCGGCCTGGCTGGGCGGCCTCTTTGCCACGGCGATGCTGTGCAGCACCTTCTGGTGGCTCTTTATCTCCCTGCACTATTACGGCGGCCTGGCCGCACCGCTGACGGTGCTGGCCGTGCTGTTGCTGGCGGCTTTCCTGGCGCTGTACTACGCCGCGGCGTCGGCAGCTTTTGTGTTCGTGGCGCCTTACGCCAAGTTTCCGCGCGCGGTGGTGTTTGCGTCTGTGTGGCTGCTGGCCGAGCTGGGCCGTGTCGAGTTTTTCACCGGCTTTCCCTGGGGCGAGGGCGGTTATGCCCATGTGGACGGCTGGGCCAGGCCGCTGGCCGCCTGGGTGGGTGTGCACGGCCTGACTTTCCTCGCGGCGCTGGCCGCGGCGTGGCTGGCGATGGCCTTGCGGGCCTCACGCATGCAGTGGGTGACGGCGCTGGCGATTGTGCTTGCCAGCGTGGCGGCGGCTTACCTGCCCGTGAAGGCCGGCTGGCCCGCCGAAGGGGCCTCTGCACCGGCCGAGGCGCTGCAGGTCACGCTGCTGCAAGGCAATATTCCGCAGAGCGAAAAATTCCAGGCCGGCACCGGTGTGGCCACCGCCTTGCGCTGGTATGGCGAGCAACTGCGCGATGCCAAAACGCCGCTGGTGGTGGCGCCGGAAACCGCCATCCCCATGCTGCCGCAGCAACTGCCCCCAGGTTACTGGCAGGCACTGCAGTCGCGCTTTGCCACCGGGCAGCAGGCCGCGCTGGTTGGTGTACCGGTGGGCGATTCGCAAACCGGTTATGCCAATTCGGTGCTGGGTTTCAAGCCCGCGCTGGCCGGGCAGCCGGCGCAGAAAGAGCCTTACCGCTTTGACAAGCACCACCTGGTGCCCTTCGGCGAGTTCGTGCCGCCCGGCTTTCGCTGGTTTATCAACATGATGAATATTCCGCTGGGCGACTTCAACCGCGGCGCGGTCGGCCAGGCGTCGTTTGAGTGGAAAGGCCAGCGGCTGGCGCCCAACATCTGCTACGAAGATCTGTTTGGTGAAGAGTTGGGCGCGCGCTTCATCAACCCCGCGCTGGCACCTACGATTTTTGTGAACGTCAGCAACATCGCCTGGTTCGGCAACACGGTGGCCATCGATCAGCATTTGCAAATCTCGCGCATGCGCGCGCTGGAATTCAGCCGCCCCATGATCCGCGCCACCAACACCGGCGCGACGGTCATCATTGACCACCTCGGCAAGGTCACGCATTCGCTGGAGCGCCACACACGCGGCGCGCTGGTCGGCGAGGTTGAGGGCCGTGTGGGCATCACGCCTTACGCCTGGTGGGTGTCTCGGTATGGCCTGTGGCCGCTGTGGGCGCTGGGGCTGGGCGTTGCGGTTCTAGCGCTGGCCTTTCGCCGCCGCCGCTAAAACATCAGTCTTTTAGGCCTGTAGCCCAGGCAGCACCTTGGCTGGTAGCTATTAATTCAATAGCGGAAATTGGCTCGACCCCGTCGGATGCTCACTGCGTGTAGCGCCTTCCCCCTTCCAGGGGCGGCGCCTGCGGCCTGGCAAGCCAGTTCCGCGGCCCCCGCTTGCTCGGAGCGTGGTGCGCGCTCAGCGAGTGGCCGCCATTACGCTGTTTAAAAGCTCCGGCAGCATCGCAATCATCCGCAGTGCATCCTGCCCCGGCGGGGTGCTGGTCGCAAAGTACATCTGCAGTGGCGCATGGGCAAACTCATGCAGGGGCACGGCGGTCAGCATTGCCGCGTCGAGGTTGCTGGCGGTGAGAAAGTCCACCACCGTCCAGCCCATGCCACGTTTGACGAGTTCCAGCGCCAGCCGCGAGGTCTGCACCTGCAGCACTGCCGGGGCGCTCAGGCCCAGGTGGCGGGCCAGCTCGTCGATGGACTGGCACATCGGGTCTTCGCCCACCAGCCGTATCAGTGGCATGCTGGATAAAAACGACATCGGGTTCTGCCGCCGCGCCCGCACCGCGCGCTGCCAGATGTCGCGCGTGACAGCCAGGTAAAGCGGCCCGCTCACCAGCGTCGTGCTGGTCAGCAGCGGGTTCGGGTGCTCGTAAAAGCCCAGTGCGAAATCCACGCTGCGGGTGAGCAGCGCCTGCACCATCTGGTCCTGGTGCAGGGTGCGCACTTCAACCCGCACGCGCGGGTGGCGTGCCAGGTGTTTTTCGAGCACCAGGGGTAAAAATTCGTGGCTGATGGACGGAATGGCCGCCAGGCGTACCTGGCCGTCCGCCGCCTGCCGCAGATTGACGGCGATGCGCTTGAGCCCTTCCAGCTTCTGGTGGATCAGCGCGGACTCTTCAAACAGCACACGCGCCTCCGGCGTGGGCGCCAGCGTGCCTTTGCCGCGGGTGAACAGCTTGTAGCCCAGCTGCAGCTCGGTGTGCGAGATGGTTTTGCTGACGGCCGAGGGCGTGATGCAGATCAGCCGCGCGGCGGCGCTCATGTTGCCGGTCTGCATGACGGCCTGGAAGACTTCGAGTTGCCTGAGGTTCATGTCGCTGCCGGATTGTGAGCTGGGGTGTGAGTTTTATTCATACCCCTCGTTACATTATGCATCGCCAGGCGCGGGCGGCATGGCTACGATGGGCCACCTTGCGCCACTGGCCGAGGGAAATCACGCCACAGGCAGCCGTCAACGCGATATTCCGTTAACTTCCTGTGCGTTCCAAACTGACTCGATTCCATTTCCTCATACCCTGGGAGACAACGCATGAAAATTACATCCACCCTCTTGAAGCTGGGCGCCGGCCTTGGCTTCGTCGCGCTGACCACGCTGGGCGCACCCGCGCTGGCGCAGACCGCCAAACCCAATGTCGTGATCCTGGCCACCGGCGGCACCATCGCCGGCGCCGGCGCTTCGGCCCTGAACAGCGCGACTTACGCCGCCGCCAAGGTGCCGGTCGACAAGCTGCTGGCCGGCCTGCCCGAGCTGGCCAATGTGGCCACCGTGAGGGGCGAGCAGGTCTCACAGATCGCTTCCGAGAGCTTTACCAACGACAACCTGATGAAGCTGGGCAAGCGCATCTCGGCGCTGGTCAAGCAGTCCGACGTGGACGGCATTGTGGTCACCCACGGCACCGACACGCTGGAAGAAACTGCTTACTTCCTGAACCTCGTGATCCGCACCAGCAAACCCATCGTGGTGGTCGGCTCCATGCGCCCGGGCACCGCGCTGTCGGCCGACGGCGCACTGAACCTCTTTAACGCCGTGAGCGTGGCCGCCAGCAAGGATGCGGCAGGCAAGGGCGTGCTGGTGACGATGAATGACGAACTGCAGAGCGGCCGCGACGTCGCCAAGATCATCAACATCAAGACCGAAGCCTTCAAGAGCCAATGGGGACCCCTCGGCATGGTCGTGGAAGGCCAGAATTACTGGTTCCGCGCACCGGTCAAGCGCCACACCGCGCAGTCCGAGTTCAACATTGACGACTTCGAAGCACTCGCGCCGGTCGACATCGTCTATAGCTACGGCAATGTGCCGCGCGCGATGGTCGATGCCGCAGGCAAGAGCGGCATCAAGGCCCTGATCCACGCCGGCACCGGCAATGGCTCCGTGGCCGACCGCGTGGTGCCTGCCCTGCAGGAAGTCCGCGCCAAAGGCATCCAGGTCGTGCGCTCTTCACGCGTGCCGGCCGGCTTTGTGCTGCGCAATGCCGAGCAACCCGACGACAAGTACGACTGGGTGGTCGCGCATGACCTGAACCCGCAAAAAGCCCGTATCCTGGCCGCTGTGGCGCTGACGAAGAATCTGGACAGCAAGGAACTGCAGCGCGTGTTCTGGCAGTACTGAGCACCCCAAGGCTGATACAAAAAAGGGCGATGCCGGCAATGGCATCGCCCTTTTTCTTTGGCGCGGCAGGGCTGTGTGATTTACAGCTGGCTCATGCCGCCGTCGACGATGAGCTCGGTGCCCAGGATGAAGGCTGCATCGGGCGACGACAGGTACACCACGGCGCTGGCCACTTCGTCAGGCGTGCCGAACCGTTTGAGCGGTACTTGCGCCTGGATGCCGGCGGCCATTGCATCCAGCTGGTCGGCGGGCACGCCCAGCTTGCCGTACAGCGGTGTCGTCACCGGGCCGGGGCTCACCACATTGACGCGGATGCCGCGTGCGACCAGCTCCGACGACAGTGTCTTGGCCAGCGAAATCAGCGCGGCCTTGCTGGCGGCATAGACGCTGGAGTTGGGCATGCCGATGTGGGCGTTGATGGAGCCGTTCAGGATGATGGCGGCGCCCGTGTTCAGCAGCGGCGACAGAGCCTGGATGGCAAAGAAGGCGCCCTTCACATTGACGTTGAAGGTGTCGTCCCAGAGGGCTTCGTCCACGCCTTCCAGCGGGGCGAATTTGGCCAGGCCGGCATTGATAAAGACGGCATCCAGCGTGATGCCTTCAGCGGTCAGCGCCGCGGCCAGCGCCTTGGCTGAGCCGGTAGCGCCGGCGTCGTTGCGCAGCGCGATGGCGCCTTGGCCCAGTTGGGCTTTGGCTTTGTCCAGCGATGCCTGGTCGCGCCCGGTGATCACAACGCGGGCGCCTTGCGCTGCGAATTGCAGCGCGGTGGCCAGGCCGATGCCGCTGTTGCCGCCGGTGACGAGCACCGTCTTGTTGGCAAAACGGGGTGCGGAAGAAGAGGTTTGGGTTTGCGTGCTCATGTTGATGTCCTTTTGTCGTTTGTTGAAGTGTTTCCTGGTCGGTGGCCCTTCTTGCCTGCCGATGAGTCCAATGTACGATTCATCTTCTATTGGTAAAAGACCTTAAAAGTGATTTAATCATTCATCTTTTATGAACAATGGGGCCGAAATGGACCGTTTGCGCGCGTTTGAAGTGTTCGCCACCGTCGTCGGCCGCGGCAGTTTCACGCGTGCGGCCGATGCGCTGGACACCTCGCCGGCCAACGTCACCCGTTATATCAACGAGCTGGAAGCCCACCTCGGCACGCGCCTGCTTAACCGCAGTTCGCGCAAGCTCTCGCTCACCGAAAGCGGTGAGGCCCTGTACGAGCGCAGCAAATCCATTCTTGAAGAAGTGGCCGATGCCGAAGCGCTGGCTTCGTCGGCCACCCTGCAGCCGCGTGGCCGCCTGCGCATCAACGCGCCCGTGAGCTTCGGCATACGCCAGCTGGCACCGCTGTGGCCGCGCTTCATGCAAAGTTATCCCGACGTCGAGCTCGACATCGCCCTCAGCGACCGGGTGGTCGACATCGTCGAAGAGGGTTATGACATGGCCATCCGTATCTCACGCGCAGGTCCGGCCACCCACGCGGCGCGCAAGCTGGCCACCTCCCGCAACATCGTCTGCGCGGCGCCTGCCTATCTCAAGAGTCACGGCACCCCGCAGGTGCCCGCCGACCTGGCAGCGCACCGCTGCCTGGGTTACACCTACGCGGCCACCGCCAACGAGTGGCATTTTGTGGACCAAGAGGCGCGGGAGCACGTGGTCAGGGTCAACTACGTCATGCTTGCCAACAACGGCGACACGGCGCGTGAAGCGGCCCTGGCCGGGCAGGGTGTGATCTGGCAGCCAGCCTTTCTGGTGGGCGAGGACTTGCGTGCGGGGCACCTGGTGCCGCTGCTGCCGGGTTACCGCCTGCCCGACACCGACGTGCTGGCGGTCTACCCCAGCCGCCGGCACCTTAGCGCCAAGGTGCGCGTGATGGTGGATTTCCTCGTCGAGGCCTTCAGGACCGCACCAGCCTGGTACGTGCCGCCCGACGTGGCGCCGGCCACCGCCGCCCCGGCGCCCGCGCGCCGCCGCCGCGTAAAATGAACGGTTTCGCACCGCTGTCCGGTGCGGCCTTGCCCTCCCGGCGCCGCCTCAGGCGCCGCGCTTTTGTCCTGAACCCATTCCTATGCTCACTTTCCAGCAAATCATCTTGAAGCTGCAGTCCTACTGGGCTGACCAGGGCTGCGCGCTGCTGCAACCCTATGACATGGAAGTCGGCGCCGGCACCTCGCACACCGCCACCTTTCTGCGCGCGCTCGGCCCCGAGCCCTGGAAAGCTGCCTATGTGCAGCCCAGCCGCCGCCCCAAAGATGGCCGCTACGGCGAGAACCCCAATCGCCTGCAGCACTACTACCAGTACCAGGTGGTGCTCAAGCCCGCACCCGCCAACATCCTGGAGCTTTATCTCGGCTCGCTCGAGGCGCTGGGTTTTGACCTGAAGAAAAACGACATCCGCTTTGTCGAAGACGATTGGGAAAACCCGACGCTGGGCGCCTGGGGCCTGGGCTGGGAAGTCTGGCTCAATGGCATGGAAGTCACGCAGTTCACCTACTTCCAGCAGGTCGGCGGCATCGACTGCAAACCCGCCACCGGCGAAATCACCTACGGCCTGGAGCGCCTGGCCATGTATTTGCAAGGCGTGGACAACGTCTACAACCTGACCTGGACGGAAGGGCCCGACGGCTCCAAGCTGAGCTACGGCGACGTTTATAAGCAGAACGAGGTCGAGCAGTCCACCTACAACTTCGAGCACAGCGATGCCGACTTTTTGTTCACCGCCTTCACCGCGCATGAGAAGCAGGCCAAGCATTTGATCGACGTGCAACTGGCCCTGCCCGCTTACGAGCAAGTGCTCAAAGCCGCACACAGCTTTAACCTGCTGGACGCCCGCGGCGCCATCAGCGTGACCGAGCGCGCCGCCTACATTGGCCGCATCCGCAACCTCGCCCGCGCCGTGGCGCAAAGCTATTACGAAAGCCGTGAGCGCCTGGGCTTCCCGATGGCGCCGCGTGAATGGGTGGAACAAATGACTCCGATGACGAAGAAGGCTGCGTAAGAGCGATGACGATGACGACCCAAAACCTTCTCGTAGAACTGTTTGTCGAAGAGCTGCCGCCCAAGGCGCTTAAAAAGCTGGGCGATGCCTTTGCCGGTGTGCTGTTCGAGCAGCTCAAGGCACAAGGCCTGACGGCTGCCGACTCGGTACTCACCGCATTTGCCTCGCCACGCCGCCTGGCCGCGCATGTCACGGCTGTTGCCGGCGGCGCCGCCGACAAGGCCGTGTCTCAAAAACTCATGCCGGTGGCGGTGGGGCTGGATGCATCCGGCAACGCCACGCCCGCCTTGCTCAAAAAGCTGCAGGCGCTGGGCGCTGATGCGTCGGCAGTTGCCGGCCTGAAGCGCGCACCCGATGGCAAGGCGGAGGCATTGTTTTATGACAGCACCGTCAAGGGCGCCACGCTGGCTGAAGGCCTGCAAAAGGCCTTGCTCGAGTCCATCGCCAAATTGCCGATTCCCAAAGTCATGACCTACCAATTGGCCGATGGCTGGAGCGATGTGAAGTTTGTGCGCCCGGCCCACGGCCTGGTCGCGTTGCACGGCAGTGACGTGGTGGCCATTGAGGCGCTGGGCCTGAAGGCCGGCAACATCACGCACGGCCACCGCTTTGAGGCCGCTGTGGACCCGGTGGTACTGAAAGACGCCGACAGCTACGCCGCCACGCTGCAAAAAGACGGTGCGGTGATCGCCAGCTTTGCCGCGCGCAAGGCCGAAATCGTCAAACAACTGGCGGCGGCTGCGGCCAAGGTCGGCGGCGGCGTCAAGGCGATTGACGATGACGCATTGCTTGATGAAGTGACCGCACTGGTCGAGCGGCCCAATGTGCTGGTTTGCGAATTTGAAACCGAATTCCTCGGCGTGCCGCAGGAATGCCTCATCCTCACGATGAAGGCCAACCAGAAATACTTTCCGCTGCTCGACGCATTGGGCAAGCTCACCAACAAGTTCCTGGTCGTCAGCAACATCAGCCCCACCGACGCGAGCGCGGTGATCGGCGGCAACGAGCGCGTGGTGCGCCCGCGCCTGGCCGATGCGAAGTTCTTCTTTGACCAGGACCGCAAGAAGACCCTGGCTTCGCGCGTTGAAGGCCTGGGCAAGGTGGTGTATCACAACAAGCTGGGCACGCAGGGTGAGCGCACGCAACGCGTTCGCGCCATCGCAGAAGCTATCGCCAACCGCATCGACGTGGGACGGGTTGCCGATGTGCAGCGCGCCGCCGAGCTGGCCAAGACCGACCTGGTGACCGACATGGTGGGCGAGTTCCCTGAGCTGCAAGGCACCATGGGCCGCTACTACGCGCTCAACGACGGCCTCAGCGCCGACGTGGCCGACGCGATTGAAGACCACTACAAGCCGCGTTTTGCCGGCGACGAGCTGCCGCGCAACACCGTCGGCGTGATCGTGGCGCTGGCCGACAAGCTGGAAACGCTGGTCGGCATGTTCGGCATCGGCAACCTGCCCACTGGCGACAAGGACCCGTTTGCGCTGCGCCGCCATGCATTGGGCGTAATCCGCATGCTGGTCGAGAAAGACCTGCCTTTGGGCGTGCTGGAACTGGTGCAAGGCGCCCAGCCGGTGTTCGGCGACAAGATCCAGGACGCGTCGGTCGCGCTGGTCGATTTCATTTACGACCGCCTCGCCGGCTCCCTGCGCGAGCAGGGCTACAGCGCGCAGGAAGTCGACGCCGTGCTGGCGCTGAAACCCCAGCGCCTGGGCGATGTGGCCAAGCGCCTGGCGGCTGTTCGTGCCTTTGCCGCGTTGCCGGAAGCGCCTGCGCTGGCAGCGGCCAACAAGCGCGTTGGCAATATTCTGAAGAAGGCTGAAGGCACAGTCGAAGCCGCCGTCAAGCCTGAGTTGCTGCAGGAGGCGGCCGAGAAGTCGCTTGCTGAAGCCCTGAAGACTGCCGGCCCTAAAGCCGAAGCCGCTTTTGCATCCGGCGACTACGCGGCATCACTGCAAGCATTGGCTGCGCTCAAGGCGCCGGTCGATGCCTTCTTCGACGGCGTGATGGTCAACGCTGAAGACCCGGCACTCAAGGCCAACCGCCTCGGCCTGCTAGCAACGCTGCACGTCGCCATGAACAAGGTGGCTGACTTGTCGCGGCTGGCGGCATAAACTCACACATATGCCTTCGCAGCAGCAGATTGAAACCTTCACACTTGCCTTCCATAAGGTGGCTGTGGACAGGTTGCGCGAGCGGCCTGTGTTGAAGCAACATGCGCTGGAAGTCCTGAACCGTTGGGAGTCTCACGGCGTGTCGCCCGCCAGCCAGCCTTACCGTGACACCTGGCGGCGCCTGCTATCAGATGATATTGAGACGCTGACGCAGGCTGTTTGCACGGACACGGAGCAGGCGGCCACCCTGCGCGGCGTGTCTCCGCTGGGTTTTTTGCTGGCGGAGGATGAGCGGTTGCGCATACGGCGCGAGGCAATGGCCACATGAACAAAGGCCAACTGTTTCACTTGGGCGCCGACATTTTGGGTGAAAATTCTTTTGTCATTGTCGGCACCCAAGCCATCCTTCTCACTTCAATCATCGTTGCGCGGGCAGATCGTCCCTGGCGCGAAGTACAAGGCGTGCCCACACCATGAAACTCGTCATCCTCGACCGCGACGGCACCATCAACAGCGACAGCGACGAATTCGTCAAGACGCCGGACGAATGGCTGCCGCTGCCTGGTTCGCTCGAGGCGATTGCGCGGCTCAACCATGCGGGCTGGCACGTGGTGATCGCGTCGAATCAGTCGGGGCTGGGGCGCGGCCTGTTTGACGTGGCGTCGCTCAACGCCATGCATGCCAAGATGCACAAGATGCTCGCGGCCGTCGGCGGGCGGGTGGATGCGGTGTTTTACTGCCCGCACAGCCCCGAAGAAAGCTGCAACTGCCGCAAGCCTTTGCCTGGCCTGTTTGAACAGATCGGTGCGCGCTTTGGTGTGCCGCTCAAGGGCGTGCCCACGGCCGGCGATTCGCTGCGTGACCTGCAGGCGGGGGCGGCGGCCGGTTGCGAGCCGCACCTGGTGCTGACGGGCAAATCGGCCAACGGCCCCCCCGAAGGCCTGCCGGCGGGCACCACAGTGCACACCGACCTGACGGCTTTCGCTGATTTCATTTTGCAGCGCGCGGTACGGCCCCTGGCGGTGGCGATATAAAAATGATAGCGGGTTACCTATGCCACGCCTGGGCTGCAGCCTGAAACGCCCTGAAGCCGGCAAGCACAATACCTTCGCGCCCTTATTCCACTTTCCAGACAGCCGGGACATTTCCACATGCCTTTTATCCGCTCCGTCCTGCATCTTCTGTGGATGGCCATCACGGTGATCCCGTGGGCCATCTTCGTGATCATTGCGTCGATTTTTGTCAGCAGCACCACCATGTACTGGATGTGCGCGGGCTGGCTGCGCGTGGCGGTCAGCGGCGGCACGTTTCTTTTGGGCATCAAGAACCGCGTGACCGGCATGGAGAACCTGCCCACCGGAAAAACCAGCGCCGCGGTGCTGCTGCTCAAGCACCAGAGCACCTGGGAAACCTTTTGCATGCCCACGCTGATGCCGCACCCGCTGGCCTATGTCTTCAAAAAAGAGCTGCTCTACGTGCCGTTTTTCGGCTGGGCCATGGCGCGCATGGACATGATCCACATCGACCGCAGCCAGCGCTCGCAGGCTTTCAGCAAAGTGGTGGCGCAGGGCAAACGCCTGATGGCCGGGGGCACCTGGGTCATCATGTTCCCCGAAGGAACGCGCATTCCGCGCGGCCAGAAGGGCGTTTACAAATCCGGCGGCACACGCCTGGCGATTGAAACCGGCGCGCCTGTGATCCCGATTGCGGTGACCTCGGCCAAATGCTGGCCGCGCAAGGCTTTCATCAAAACGCCGGGCATTGTCGATATCTCCATCGGCAAGCCGATACCCAGCGCCGGCCGCCAGCCGGACGAACTCATGCGCGAGGTCGAAAACTGGATCGAGGCCGAAATGCGCCGCCTCGACCCCGAGGCCTATGCCGGCGAGACAGCCGCGGCGCCTGTTTCGCCTGCCGCACCCAATACCTGAGTGCGGTGGTGCAGACAGGCCTCGCACGCTAAACTGCCATGATGCAACGGCTTCTTCAGTTCACGCTCGACCTGTTTGATTCCGCGCCTGCGCCGGCCCCCAAGGCGGTCGGCGGCCAAAAACCTAAAAAACCCAAGCCAAAAAGGCCTGTAGCCCAGGCCCCGAATGCACAGCCTGCTATTGAAAAGATAGCAGAGGCTGAATTCGTCGGCCCCCAGCTTCCCGCCCAAACCCTGCAGCAGGCGATGGCGCCAGCCACTTTCCGCCATCCGCGTGCCACGCGCGAAACCGTGCTCGACGGCATCCTGGTGGCCTATGAATTTCGCCGCAGCAAACGCAAGACCATCGGTTTTTCCGCCGGCGCAGACGGCCTCTCGGTGAGCGCGCCCAAGTGGGTCCCGCTGTATGAGATCGACAAGGCCGTGCTGGAAAAAGCCGGCTGGATTCTGGCCAAGCTGCAGGAGACCCGCGCTCGCCATGAGCGCATGGAGTCCGCGCGCATCGACTGGAAAGACGGCACCACGCTGCCTTTTCTGGGCGACCAGGTGATTGTGGTGATCGATCCGCGGCATGCCTTCGGCGGTGTCGGCGCCGAGCTTAAAACCAGCGCGGCCACTGGCACCCTGCCCGGCGTGGCGCAGCACACGCTGCATGTGGGCCTGCCGCAAAACGCCTCTGCGGACCAAATCCGCGACGCGGTACAGGCCTGGCTGATGCGCCAGGCCAAACGCGTGTTCATCGAGCGACTGAACCATTTCGCGCCGCAACTCGGCGTGCAGTGGCACAAACTCAGCCTTTCCAGCGCCGGCACGCGCTGGGGCAGCGCCAGCGCCGACGGTTCCATCCGGCTGAACTGGCGGCTGATCCACTTCAGGCAGTCAGTGATCGACTATGTGGTGGTGCACGAGCTGAGCCATTTGCGCGTCATGGACCACAGCCCGCGCTTTTGGGACACCGTGCGTACCGTGGTGCCGGATTACGCCGAATTGCGCGGCCAGCTCAAGGATGAGGCCATTCCGCGCTGGTAACCGCGCAGGCAAACCTGCCGGTCCCGCAAAAAACTGCTCCGAGGCCCCAGGCTGACCTTGAAACCGGCGGGAAAAGTCAGGCATTGACCGTTGACTAACCGTTGACTAACCGTTGGTAGAAATCGGCGAGTCCAAAATGGTGCAACGTAGTGCAAACTGTAGGTTACTTGGTAATATGACAAAAACAACAAAATTATCAAAACCGCTAGGGAATTGATGCCGCACTCCAAAGAACAGCCATGAACGACAACAAGCTGATACTCATCGTTGAAGACAATCCCGACCACCTGGAGCTGACCGTATTGACGCTGGAAGAGCATGGCGTCACCGCCGAGATTGCCGTCGCGCGTGATGGCGTGGAGGCGCTCGAATACCTTTTCGGCCGTGGCGCCCATGCCAGCCGCGACACCCAGAGGCAGCCTTCTTTTGTGCTGCTCGACATGAAACTGCCCAAGCTGTCGGGGCTGGATGTGTTGCGCAGCGTGCGCAGCAATCCCCTGACGGCGCTGGTGCCGGTCGTCATGCTGACCTCTTCGAGCGAGCGCTCGGACATCGTGGCCTGCTACCAGAACGGCGCCAACGGCTTTGTCCGCAAGCCGGTGGATTTCGGCGACCTGACCGAAAAGCTCGACCGCCTGCAGGCGTACTGGCTGGGCGTCAACGAATCCATCGCGACTCCCTGATTCACGCCTGCGATGCCAGCGGGAGTTCCCCATCACCAGACGGCCGCTGAAAGCGTGATGCGATGAGGATTCCCATCACGCTGCGGACCCGTCTCGTCATGCTGGTGCTGGTGGCGACTGTTCCGCTGTTCGGCCTGTCCATCATCAAGGCTGTCTACAACGCCAACCAGGCCGTCGAGCGCGCCACCACCGACCTGGAATTCGCCGCTTCCCTGGCGGCATCCGGCCAGCAGCGCCTGGGCGAGACGGCGCGCCAGCTGCTCACCGCGATCATCCACGCGCCCGAGCTGCGAAAAGATGGGCGGGCCCGCTGCGATAACTACCTCGGCGAGCTGGTCCGGCAATTCCCGCTCTACGCCAACCTGGGCGTCATTAACGCCGAGGGCCAGTCCATCTGCAGCGGCGTGGGGGGCGCCCAGCTGGGCTACCTGGGCGACCGCACCTACTTCCGTGATGCCGTGGCGTACCGCACGATGGTCAGTGGTGAATACATCGTGGGCCGTGCGACGGGCAAGCCCTCCATCACCTTTGCGTTGCCGCTGCTGGACAGCGACGGGCGCGTCTCCATCGTGGCCTATGCGTCGGTCGACCTGGCCGAGATGGCGAAATCGGCGATTGAAATCCAGTTGCCGCCCGGTGCGGCGCTCGGCATCCATGACCGCCAGGGCGCGCTGCTGGCCGGCAAGCCCGACTTGCCAATCCGGATCGGCCAGAAAGCCGCCAGCCCTGTGCTGCGGGACGCCATCCGGTCAATGGGCAGGGGTACGCGTGACGGCCCGGACGCCACGGGCCAGCGCCGGCTGTGGGCCTTTATGCCCAGCAGCCCGGATTTGCGCCAGGCCTTTTTTGTGGCCGTCAGCCTGGACCACAACCTGGTGGTGGGCGGAACCCAGCGGCAGCTGGCGCTTGAGCTGGCTGTGCTGGCTATGCTGGCTTTCCTCGGGGGCTTGCTGGCCTGGCTGATAGGCGGGCGCGCCATTGTGGTTCCGACCCGGAACATCCTGGAGGCGACCAAGCAGATCCAGGACGGGCGGCTGGACGTGCGGATTCCGGCCGGGGAGCCTGACGACAACGGCGAATTTGCCCGGATATCCAACGGCTTTAACCGCATGGCCGAATCCCTGCAAAAACACCGCAGCGCCCTGGAGGGCGAACTCGCCAACAGCGAAGCCATCCAGCGCAAACTGCAGGACGCCCAGCGCCTGGGGCGCATCGGCTACTGGCAACTGGACCTGGACACCCACCACACCTGGTGGTCCGATGAAATCTACGATGTCCTGGGTGTGAAGCCGGGTGTTTTTGACCGCAGCCGCGAAGGGCTTGTGACCCTGATCCATCCTGCCGACCGCGAGGACTTCATCCTCCGGCGCGACGCTGCCGTGCAGGCCGGCGAGCCGCTGGACACTGAATTTCGCGTCGTCACCGCTGCCGGCGAGATACGCTGGATTCACATGTATGGCCGGGCAATGGAAAACCAGGAAGGCAGCGATGGCCAGGCGCGCCGCCGCCGCTCCGGTGTGCTCCAGGAGATCACGCATCGCAAGCTGGCCGAGCAGGCGCTGATGCAAAGCGAGCAGCGTTATGCGGCCCTGTTTGAAATGGCGCCGGTGCCCATGTGGGTCTTTGATCCCGCCACCACCCGCTTCCTCAATGTCAACCAGGCGACTGTCGAAAGCTATGGGTACTCGGCCGCCGAATTTCTTTCGATGACGCTGTTCGACATTCGCCCGGAGGCTGAACACTCGCGCCTGACCCGCCAGCTGGAGGACGATGCGGTCGAGAGAAGAGGGCAGTGGCAGTACAAAAGGAAGGACGGCTCGCTTTTCTTTGCCAGCGTGATGTCGCGGCCCATCCTGTACAGCGGCAAGCCCGCACGTTTTGTGGTGGCGCTGGACATCACGGCGCAGCTCAAGGCTGAACACGATGTGCAGGAGCATCTCTTTACCCTGCAGCGCGCGGCCGACGCGGCCCAGGCGATCACCTGGCACCAGACGCTGGAAGGCACCATGCACGAAGTGGCCGAGCAGGCCAGGGGCGTGGTCGGCGCACACCAGGCGATCGTCAGCCTCACGGTGAGCGCCGACTGGGCGCAGGCCATCAATGCGCTGTCGCTGTCCGAAAAATACGCCAAATACCGCGACCTGATAGAGCCGCCCGACGGCACCGGCATTTACGCGCTGGTCTGCCAGACCAACCGCTCCATGCGCATGACGCAGGCCGAGCTGGAAGCCCACCCGCGCTGGCGCGGCTTTGGCAGCTATGCCGACAAGCACCCGGCGATGCGGGGCTGGCTGGCCGTGCCGCTGACCGGGCGCGACGGCAAAAACATCGGGGTGATGCAGCTGTCCGACAAATACGAAGGCGAATTCACACAGCAAGACGAGTATGTCGCGCTCGAGCTGGCCCAGCTCGCGTCCATTGCCATCGAAAACGCCCGCCTGCTGGAAGAAGTCAGCGAGCTCAACACGGGGCTGGAGCAAAAAGTGGCCGAGCGGACGCTGGAGCTGGAGCGCCAGCAGGCCCTCTTCCAGGCCCTGGCCGAGCAGGCGCCCCAGGTGGTCTGGACCAGCGACCCCGACGGCGCCGCCACTTACTTCAACCGCGCCTGGTTTGACCTGATGGGCGGCGAGTTCGCCGACTGGGCCGGCAACGGCTGGTATGCGGCCATCCACCCGGACGATGTGCCCGATGTGCACGAGAAATGGAAAACCGCCGTGGCCACGCAGACCTCTTATGCCGGCATACGGCGCGTGCTGGCCAAAGACGGCAGCAGCCACACCATGTCCTACCGTGCTTCGCCCGTGCTGGACGAGCAGGGCAGAGTGGCCTTCTGGGTGGGTATCGATGCCGACATCACCGAGGTCAAGGCCATTGAAGCGGCCCTGCGGCTGTCCAACCAGGAGCTGGAGGCGTTTTCCTATTCCGTCTCTCACGACTTGCGTTCGCCGCTCAACACCGTTGACGGATTCAGCCGCCTGCTGGCCAAGCAGCTGAAGGGCCGGCTGGACGGCAGCGCCGGCGAAAAGGTGGCGCATTACCTGACGCGCATCCAGGCCGGCGTGGGGCAGATGGGGCAGCTGATTGAAGACCTGCTGTCGCTGGCGCAGGTGTCGCGCGCGTCGCTGGCCAATAAAGAGACGGTCGACCTGTCGGCGCTGGCCCGCAGCATCATGGACGAATGGCAGGCGCGCCATCCCGATCGCAAGGCGGTCGTGAACATCGAAAAGGGCTTGAGGGCGCACGGCGACAGCCGGCTGGTGCGAGTGGTGATGGAAAACCTGCTGGGCAACGCCTGGAAGTTCAGCGCCCAGCAGCCCGTGGCCGAGATCACCGTGGGCCGTCAGCTGGACGCGGCGGGCCTTCCCGAGTTTTTTGTGCGCGACAACGGCGCCGGTTTTGACATGGCTTATGCCGACAAGCTGTTCGTGCCGTTTCAGCGCCTGCACGCCGCCGCGGAGTTTCCGGGCACCGGCATCGGGCTGGCTACGGTCAGCCGGGTGATCAAGCGGCATGGCGGCCGGCTCTGGACCCAGTCGGCGCCTGGCAAAGGCGCGACATTTTTCTTTACCCTGCCCAAGGCGCCAAAGTCTGCTTGACCTTATGTATATGTATGTGTGCAAAGCCCGGCCCCTCATTGAACTTTGCATCCTCATGGATGCCTTGTCAGGGCGTTGTGTCCGGGCGATGTGTCCATCAACCTTTATCGAGGCATAACTGATTAAAATGAGAAAAATGAAAAAATCAACTCGCCTTGCGATTTGCCATGCCGCGTGAACCCAAGTCTTTCGAGGCTGCGATCACGGCGGCGGATTTCTCAAGCGAGGATTACTGCGGCACCAGCTATGCCGCCAAGCTGCTCGGGCTTTCTGTCGCCACGGTGCAGTCCATGGTCGAAAAAGGCGAGATCGACGCCTGGAAGACGCTGGGCGGCCACCGCCGCATCGCGCTGAAGTCCATCAACGCCTACCTGGCCAAAAACAGCCCCCAGCTCTCACGCGTCGACACCGACCCCAAGCACCGGCTGCGCGTGCTGATGGTGGAAGACGATGAGGCCACCCGCGAGCTCTACCGCTACCAGTTTGAAGACTGGGATTTGCCGGTCGACTGCACCTGGATGCCTTCGGCGCTGGAAGCCATGATGGACATCGCCAGCATGCGGCCCGACCTGTTGATCACTGATTTGTCCATGCCGGGCGTGGACGGCATCGAAATGCTCAAGACCCTCAAGCGCAACCTCCAGCTGGCCGACATGCAGATCGTGGTGATCAGCGGCCTGCCACCCGAAGCCGTCGCGGAGCGCGGAGGCCTTCCGCCGCACGCCCACCTGCTGCAAAAGCCGGTGAATTTTGACTGGCTGCACGGTTATCTCACCGCCTTGTTGACAGCCAACCGCAAATGGAGACACTGACGGGCCTCCACGCTTTTCACTTTATGTGATGTGCGGCCCCTGCCGGTAGCAATACAGCTCCTGTGCCTTGTCTTCAATCTGCGTAAATCTGCGTAATCTGCGGATAAAGATATCTATCCGCAGATTACGCAGATTTACGCAGATGAAGATGATGAGTTTATGCATCAAATCTGGCTCTAGCCCAATGACTGTATGTACTGGTAGCTATAAAAATAATAGCGGTCGTTGATGGATGTTTATCCAGCAACACTGCTGAAACGGTAAATCCCATCGGCGTCCAGCCGCCGCTGCAGCTTCCCCCCAAACCACAGCGCATGCAGATGCGCCACCGCCTCGCCCATCGCAAACGTCGTCTGGTGCAGGTCCAGCTTGCGGGGAAACATGATGGGCAGGATGTCGGCGGCGCTACAGGGGTTTGCGGCACAGGCTTCCATGACTTCCGCCAGCCGGTCGCGGTGGTGGTCGTGCAACTGGCCTATGCGTGTGTGCAGGCCGCGAAAAGGTTTGCCGTGCGAGGGCAGCACCAGCGTGTCTTCAGGCAGCGGTAAAAACTTGTCGATGGATTCGAGAAACAGGGTAAGCGCGTTGGATTCCGGCTCCATGTCGTAAACGCTGACATTGGTCGAAATGCGCGGCAACACCATGTCGCCGCTGATCAGGGTGTTCAACTCTTCGCAGTGCAGTGCAATGTGCTCCGGCGCATGGCCATAGCCGCTGATGCAGCGCCAGTCGCGCCCGCCGATCCGCACGGCCATGCCGTCCATGATGCGCACATAGCTGGCCGGCACGGCCGGCACCATGCCGGGGTAGTAGCTGGCGCGGCCGCGGATTTTCTCGATGGACTCGGGATCCACCAGCCCGTGTGCGGCAAAAAAGCGCGCTGCACTTTCACCGCCGAAGCCGGTGGTGCTTTGCGAGCCGATACGGGCAGACAGGTAGTCGGTCGCACTGATCCACAGGCGGCAAACATGCTTTTGCGTTGTCCAGCGCTCACACAGCCAGTGCGCCAGGCCGATATGGTCCGGGTGCATGTGCGTCACGATGACACGCAGCACCGGCAGGCCTTCCAGCTGGGTGGCAAAAATCGCCTCCCACTGGGCTTTGGACTCGTCGCGGCTGATGCAGCAGTCAATGATGGTCCAGCCCTGGATCTTTTCGCCCGGCGCATCCGGGTTGTCAATCTCATCGCGCAGCAGCCATAGGTTGATGTGGTTCAGTGCAAAGGGCAACTCCATGCGGATCCACTTCACGCCGGGCGCCACTTCCAGCGTCGTGCCGGAGGCCGGAAGGGTGTCGCCGAAGGGGTAATGCAGTTGCTGCTCAAGGAGGTTCATGTCATCATTCGCGGTATATTTGACGTTTACGTAAACGTCAGGCAGAACCATTGTAGGGACAGCGCTTCTTTTGTGCTGTCTCCCGTGTTTGCAAAAAGCCAAAGACATCAGCAGCAAGACTTCACCACCATGGCCACCACCTACACCATCAGCGACCTCGCAAAAGAGTTTGACCTGACCACGCGCGCCATGCGGTTTTACGAAGACATGGGCCTGCTGCAACCCCAGCGTGAAGGCGCGGGCGGGCGCAACCGCGTCTACACCGCCCGCGACCGCACCCGGCTCAAGCTCACCCTGCGCGCCAAGCGCCTGGGCCTGTCGCTGGTCGAGGCCAAGGAAATCATCGACTCTTACGACAGCCCGCGCGACACCGCGCCGCAGCTCAAGAAATTCCTGGCCATCCTGACAGAGCACCGCAAAAAGCTCGAAGCCCAGATGCTGGACCTGCAGGCCAACCTCGACGAAATCCGCACCCACGAAAAAGAGGCCAAGGCGCTGCTCCTCAAAACCGAGAAGAGCAAAACTGCCAAATCCTGAACGGGGGTAGCCAAGGGCGATTGCCCCTCCGGCCGGCACGGGTCAAGCCACGCGAACCGCAAATACGTCATAATTGACGTTTACGTAAACGTCAACTAGAACGTCAACCAGAACGTCAACTCAGCGGAACCCCTCTTTCCGCACGTTTCAAAAGGCCTTCCATGGACGCCACCACCGCAATTGCCGCCCCGTCAGCCTTGTTCCAGCGCATTGAAGCCAGTTTTTTGCGCCAGGGCCTGATGCAGCACCTGGGCGCCCGCCTGCTGCGCGTGGAGCCCGGCCTGTGCGAGGTGGCGTTGCCCTGGTCGGAGCGCGTCACGCAGCAGCAAGGCGGCTTTCATGGCGGCGCCATGGGCGCGCTGGCTGACATCGCCGGCGGCTATGCGGCACTGACAGTGACCGCGGAAGATTCCGAAGTCACCACCGTCGAATACAAGATCAACTTCATGGCCGGCTTTAAAGACGGTGAGTTGCGCGCCACCGGCCGCGTCGCCAAAGCCGGCAAACGCATCATCGTCACCACCGCTGAAGTGACGCACGTCGGCGCCGGCGGCAAAGAAAGCGCCTGCGCCCTGATGCAGCAAACGCTGGTGCCCGTGCCCAAGACTTACTAATCTCGTCCAATCCCACCCCCGATTTCAGAAAGCCCACCATGACCAACATGCCCGGACTCAACTTCATGCTCGGTGAAGACATCGACGCCCTGCGCGACGCGGTGCGCGAATTTGCGCAAGCCGAGATCGCCCCGCGCGCTGCCGAGATCGACCGCAGTGACCAATTCCCCATGGACCTGTGGCAAAAAATGGGTTCGCTCGGCGTGCTCGGCATCACCGTGGGTGAGGAATACGGCGGCGCCAACATGGGCTACCTCGCCCACATGATCGCGATGGAAGAGATCAGCCGCGCCAGCGCCTCGGTAGGCCTCTCGTACGGCGCGCACAGCAACCTGTGCGTCAACCAGATCAAGCGCAACGGCACCGACGAGCAGCGCAAAAAATACCTGCCCAAACTCATCACGGGCGAACACGTGGGCGCACTGGCCATGAGCGAGCCCGGCGCCGGCAGCGACGTCATCAGCATGAAGCTCAAGGCTGAAGACAAAGGCGGCTACTACCTGCTCAACGGCAGCAAGATGTGGATCACCAACGGCCCCGACGCCGACACGCTCGTGGTCTACGCCAAGACCGAACCCGAGCTGGGCGCACGCGGCGTCACCGCCTTTCTGATCGAAAAAGGCATGAAGGGCTTTTCCGTCGCGCAAAAGCTGGACAAATTGGGCATGCGCGGCAGCCACACCGGCGAGCTGGTCTTCAACAACGTCGAGGTTCCCGCCAGCCAGATCCTGGGCGGCCTCAACAGCGGCGCCAAAGTGCTCATGAGCGGCCTCGACTACGAACGCGCCGTGCTCACCGGCGGCCCGCTGGGCATCATGCAGTCCGTCATGGACAACGT
>JAJKJM010000227.1 GCA_021153985.1 Polaromonas sp. | reverse complement strand
CATGCTGCTGGTGGCGCTGGCCATCAGCCACCTGTCTGCGCGGCTGCGGCGCGAGACGGCGCTGGCCCGGCTGAACGAGCAGCGGGCGCGCCAGCTGCAGGGCCTGGCCACGCAGCTTTCGACAGCGGCAACGGCACACGACATTGCAGCCCTGGGCCAGGCCGCACTGGACGAGGCCTTTGAAGGCCCTTGCCTGCTGGGCACGCTGCAGGCCGGGGGCGAGCTGTCGAACGCCGCTGTGCTGGAGTCTTCCGTGCTGGACGGCTTGAAGTGCTGCATGCGCGAAGCGGCCACGCTGGGCCCCGGCACCGGGCGCTGGCCGGGGCTGAACGCCTGGTACCTGCCGCTGGGCGACAAGGCGCACATGCACGGCGCCGCGCGGGTAGAGCCCGCACCGGCACACGACACCGGCGGGCGCGAACATGCCGAGGCGCTGTGCGCGCTGCTGGGGCAGGCGCTGTGGCGGCTGCAGCTCAGCCACTCGATGCAGGCGGCGCAGGGCGAAGCGCAACGCCAGCAGGTGCAAGGCACTTTTCTGGCGGCCATTTCGCATGACCTGCGCACGCCGCTGGCAGCCGTGGTGGGCGCGGCATCAGCGCTGCAAACCCAGGGCGACAAGCTGGCCCCGGCCGAACAGGCGCGGCTGCTGGGCAGCATTGTGAGTGAGGCTTCTTATTTATCGACTGTGACGGAGAACACGCTGCAGCTGGTGCAGCTGTCTAACACCGCGCAACCGCCGGCGCGGCAATGGGAGTCGCTGGAAGAGATCGTGGGCGCCGTGCTGGCGCGCGTGCGCAAGCGCGATACACAGCGCCGCATCACATCCACTGTGCAGGCCGGGCTGCCACTGGTCAAGGCCGACCCGGTACTGCTGGCGCAGCTGGTAGACAACCTGCTGGATAACGCGCTGAAGTACAGCACGGGGGCGATTGAACTGGACGTGAGAAAAGCTAAAGGTGCCGAAGACAACACCCTAAGGCTGACAGTGAAAGACAGCGGGCCGCAGATAGCAAAAGGCAGGTACGAGGCCATCTTTGCGCCTTACGCACGCGGCGACCAATCCGGCCCGCGCGGTGCGGGCCTGGGCCTGGCGCTGTGCCGGGCCATTGCAGAGGTGCACCAGGGCCGGCTGACCCTTGCGCCCCGCAAGGATGCCGGCGAAGGCGGCAAGGGAGGCGAAGGCAATGCCTTCACCCTGACGCTGCCGATTGAGGCGCAGCAGCCCGCAGGGATGCAGCCATGAGCCTGCGCCTTCTGGTGGTGGAAGACGACCGCGACCTGCGTGAGCTGATGCGGGCGTCGCTGTCGGTGGAGGGCTTTGAGGTGCAGACGGCCGTGTCGCTGAGCGAGGCCGCCGCGCTGGTGCGCAACGACCCGCCCGACGTGATCGTGCTGGACCTGGGCCTGCCCGACGGCGACGGCGCCGAGCTGGTGCAGGAGGTGCGGCGCAAGCATTCGCTGCCCATCCTGGTAGTGTCGGCCCGGCACCAGGAGGCGCAGAAGATCAAGCTGCTGGACGCCGGCGCCGACGACTACCTGACCAAGCCCTTTAGCGTGAGCGAGCTGCTGGCGCGCATACGCGTGGCGCTGCGGCACCGCGGCACTACCTTGGCCGCGGCCGTGACGACGCACGAACTCGACGGCCTGCAGATTGACCTGGCGCAGCACACCGTGCAGCTGCACGGCGAAACGCTGCACCTGACCCCAACCGAGTTCAGGCTGCTGGCACGGCTGGTGCGCAGCGCGGGCCGCGTCGTCACGCACCGGCAGCTGCTGGCCGATGTGTGGGGGCCTGAGTACACCGAGCATGTGCATTACCTGCGGCTGTACATGGCGCAGCTGCGTGCCAAGATCGAGCAGGAGCCGGCCGAGCCCCGGCATTTGCTGACGGAGACCGGCGTGGGCTACCGGCTGGCGGTGGATTGAGCCCTGCTACTTCTACAGCTACTTATGCGATCCTGATGCCCGCCCGCCGACAGTGAGGGCTTCTTCACTGCGGGATGGAAGGTATGGGAAATGTCGCGATGACTGCGAATGCTGCTGCAGAGGGCCAGGCCACAGCCGCCAACAACACAACACGTAAAAAAGGCCACCGCGAAGGCGTGGCGGCGCTCACGCTGGGGGCGCTGGGTGTGGTCTACGGTGACATCGGCACCAGCCCGCTCTACACCATGAAGGAAATCTTCAGCCCGGCCACGGGTGTGCCGCTGGATGCGGCCCACCTTGTCGGCGCGGTGTCGGTGATTTTCTGGGGCCTGATGATGATCGTCACGCTCAAGTACATCCTGCTGATCTTGCGCGCCGACAACAACGGCGAGGGCGGCATCATGGCGCTGACCGCGCTGGCGGCCAAGGCGGCGGGCCACAACCCCAAGGCACGCACCACCCTGCTGCTGACGGGCGTGCTGGGCGCGGCGCTGTTTTACGGCGACAGCGTGATCACGCCGGCGATCTCGGTGCTCAGCGCGGTCGAGGGCCTGGAAGTGGTGACGCCCGCGCTCAAGCCCTATGTGCTGCCGGTGTGCATGGCGGTGCTGGTGGGGCTGTTTGCGGTGCAGCGTTTTGGCACCGGGCTGGTCGGCAAACTCTTTGGCCCGGTGATCGTGGTGTGGTTTGGTGTGCTGGCCTTTACCGGCGCGATTGAGATTGCGCAGCAGCCCGCCATATTGGCCGCGCTGAACCCGCTGAACGCCATCCGGTTTTTAAGCGCGCAGGGCTGGCATATGTTTGTGGCGGTGGGCGCCATCGTGCTGGCCTTTACCGGCGCCGAGGCGCTGTATGCCGACATGGGCCATTTCGGCAAGCGGCCCATCCAGTTTGCGTGGGGCGGCCTGGTGCTGCCGGCGCTGGCCATCAACTACATGGGCCAGGGCGCACTGCTGATGCGCGACCCGGCAGCGCTGGAAAACCCGTTTTACCGTTTGTTTGCCGAGGCCTGGCTGATCCCGGCCGTGGTGCTGGCCACGCTGGCGACGGTGATTGCCTCGCAGGCCGTCATTTCAGGCGCTTATTCGATGACGCGGCAAGCCATACAGCTGGGCCTGCTGCCGCGCATGAGCGTGCTGCACACCTCCGTGCGCGAGGCCGGGCAAATCTACATGCCAGGCGTGAACTGGCTGCTGCTGGCGGCGGTGCTGGCCACGGTGCTCGGCTTTGGCAGCTCGTCGGCCATGGCAGCGGCCTACGGCATTGCGGTGACGATCACCATGCTGATCACGACCTTGCTGACCTTCTTTGTCATACGCCAGGGCTGGCGCTACCCCTTGCCGCTGGCGATTGCCGCGACGGTGACCTTTGTGGCGCTTGATTTGCTGCTGGTGGTGTCGTGCATGCTGAAGTTCATGCAGGGCGGCTGGTTCCCGCTGGTGCTGGGGGTGGCGATCTTCACCGTGATGGCGACATGGCGGCGCGGGCGCGAGTTGCTGGTGGAAAGCATCCGCCACGACGACCCGGAGCTCTTGCCCTTTGTGACGGCCCTGTCGGCCGACAGCGTGAACCGGGTGAACCGCGTGCAGCGCACCGCGGTGTATGCGGTGGCCAACCCCGACACGGTGCCGCAGGCGCTGATGCACAACCTCAAGCACAACCAGGTGCTGCATGAACGCAACCTGATCCTGACGGTGGTGTTTCATGACGTGCCGTGGATCCCGTTTGCCGAACGCGTGCTGGTGCAGCCGCTGGCGCCCGGCTTCTGGCGGGTGCAAGTGAACTACGGCTTCAAGAACACGCCGGACATTCCGAAAGCGCTGGAGCTGTGCAAGGCCCAGGGCCTGGCGATCAATCTGTTTGAGACCTCGTACTTCTTGAGCCGCGAGATCGTGGTGCCCACCCGCGGCTCGGGCATGGCGCACTGGCGCGAAGCGCTGTTCGCGGTGATGTCGCGCAACGCCGGCAGCGTGGCGGGGTTTTTCAAGCTACCCAACAACTGCGTGATTGAGCTGGGGACGCGGGTGCAGATTTAGGCGTTTTTGCGTTTTGCCACCACAGCCCCGGGTCGGGCTGTGGCGGCCAAGGGCTTTCAACGGCTCTCGCTATTGATTTCATAGCGATTAGTCCGCGTCCTGATTGGGCTGGAGGCCTTTTTTACCCTCAAACCGCCGCATCGCCTCGCCGGTCCAACTTCAGGCCTTGCCTTCGTACTGCTCAAAAAACCCGATGGGGTGGATGTCGATGCGCCAGCTGGCCGCCTCGCCCAGGGTGGCGGCAGGGTGCAGCGAGGCGGTCTTGACGGCTTCGTCCGCGTTGGCGGCCTCGATGATGAAAAAGCCGCCCACCAGCTCCTTGGCCTCAGAAAAAGGCCCGTCGATCTTTTGCGTCTTGCCGCCGCGCGGCTGCAGGCGGATGGTCTGGGCGGGCTCGCCGAGCGAAGCGCTGAGGCGCAACAGGCCGGTGGCCTTGAGCTGGGCGTCTTTGGGCGGGCACTGGCTGACCAGGGCCTTCTTGTCGGCCGGCGGCATGGCGGCAAATTCGGCGGGGTTGTAATAGGCGAGGCAGAGGTATTTCATGGTGTTTCCTTGAAAGAAAGTGGTTGATGACACCTTGACGACGAACCGGATCGACGGAATCGACACTCTGCCGCAAAAAAATACGCCGTCTCAGCCAATCAGCCCAATCAGCTCAGTAGCGCCGGCAAATCCGCCATGTCGGTAAAGACATGCACCGCGCCGGTGGCCAGCAAGGCCTTGGGCGCATCGTGGCCCAGCTCGGGCGGGCTGAAGCCAAAGACCGTGCAGCCCGCCGCCACGCCGGCCGTAACGCCGGTGATGGTGTCTTCGATCACGGCGCAGCGCTTCGGGTCCACCCCCAGCGCCGCAGCGGCCGCCAGGTAGACATCGGGGAAAGGCTTGGAGCGCGGCAGCTCGTGGCCGCTGAAGATGCGGTCTTCAAAAAAGGGCATGAGCCCGCATTTTTTGAGCTGCAGCTCGACCTTGAAGCGGTCTGCGCCCGACGCGCAGGCGATGCGGCCCTGGTAGAGCGTGTGGATCTGGCTCACGGCCTCGACCGCGTTGTGCACCGCCAGCAAGGATTCGACCAGCCCCTCGTTGCGGCGGCCGCGAAATTCGTCCAGCCAGGCTTTGGTGACCGGCTTGCCGGTGTTGGCCTCGATCATGGCGGCCTCGTCGATGACGGCCTTGCCGACAAACAGCCGCATGCAATCGGCCGAGCTGAGCTTCCAGCCCTGCTCTTCCAGCATGTCGCGCAACACGCCGTTGGTAATGGGTTCGCTGTCTACCAGCACGCCGTCACAGTCGAATAACACCGCGTCGAATTTCATCTGTCTGCTTCCATTTCGAGTTCAGGTTACGGGCGAACATTCGGCGCGTCGCCGTTCACGGCGTTCATCACGCCGGTGTCATGCGGCGACAGGCCGTAGGTACGCAGGTTTTTGCGCAACTCGGCGGGATCAACCTCGTTCCAGGCCAAGCCGCAATCCATGCAGGCGTGTGCATGTTGATCTTGCAGAATCACGGGTTTTCCGAGCAACGAGCGCAGCACGCCGCGCAGGGGATAAAACCGTGCAGCTTCGAAATTGCCGCGAACCACTTTGCGGCTGCTGCAGCGCAGGCAATACATGCCGCGCACGATCTGGTTGAACATGGCCCTCTCCCTTATGTGACGTCGCCGTCCACATAGTACCAACGGCCAGCTTCACGCACAAAGCGGCTGCGCTCATGCAGGCGCACGGCCGGGCTGCCCGCAGGTTTCTGGCGCGCGACGAATTCGACTTCCGCGTGGGTGTCGTCGATCTGGCGGTGATCACGCACGTCCAGGCCCAGCCACTTCACACCGGGATCAAATTCGATGGAAGCCGGGCGGTGGCCGGCGTGCCAGGTGGCCAGCAGGTAGTCCGCGCGCTCGAGCACAAAGGCGGTGTAGCGAGAGCGCATGAGGGATTCGGCGTCGGGCGCAGGCGCGGTGTCGAAATGATCAAGGTAGCGGCCGCAGCATTGGGCATATGCCAGCGCGCGCTTGCCGGCCTGGCGGCCGCAGGGGCATGGTTCGGACGGTGGCAGATGGGGCATCAACCGCAGCCCTTGGCTCCGGCCTTGCGCTCTTCCAGCGTCTCAGTCGGCGCGCCCTGTTTCACCCACTCGGCATAACCGCCGTCGATGTGGGCCACATTGCGCATGCCCATGTCTTGCAGGGTTTTAGTAGCCAACGCGCTGCGCCAGCCTGCACCGCAAAAGAGGATGAACTCTTTGCCTTCGTCGGCAAACAGGGGCTTGTGATACGGCGAATCCGGGTCGACCCAGAACTCGAGCATGCCGCGCGGCGCGTGGAAGCTGCCGACGACGGTGCCCGCATTCAACTCGCGGATATCGCGGATATCGACGATCTGGACTTTGGGATCGTTGAGTTTGGCCTTGGCCTCTGCAACGGAGTAGGTTTTGACCTGCGCCATGGCCTCATCGACCAATACGCGGAATCCTTTGGTGATCGGCATCTGTTATCTCCTGCTGTGGATAGGCAAGTTTACGGTTTGCTGCACGCAATTGACTAACCCCGGACCAAAACCCAGCAGCGGCCGCGGGACTGGCTTTGCCAGACCGCAGGCGCCGCCCCCTGCAAGGGGGGAGGAGGCTACACGCAGTGAGCCTCAACGGGGGTGTGCCTATAACCCGCGGGTAATGATGATCTTCTGCACGTCTGACGTGCCCTCATAAATCTGGCAGACACGCACGTCACGGTAAATACGCTCGACCGGAAAGTCGCTCACATAACCGTAGCCACCCAGCGTCTGGATGGCCGCGCTGCAGACTTCCTCAGCCATCTCGCTGGCAAAGAGCTTGGCCATGGCGGCTTCTTTAAGGCACGGCAGGCCCGCGTCGCGCAGGCTGGCGGCGTGCCAGATGAGCTGGCGGGCTGCTTCAATCTTTGTGGCGCATTCGGCGAGGCGAAACCCGACGGCTTGGTGGTTAAAGATGGCCGTGCCAAAGCTCTGGCGCTCTTTGGCGTAAGCCAGCGCAAACTCAAACGCGCTGCGCGCCATGCCCACGCTTTGTGCGGCGATGCCGATGCGCCCGCCTTCGAGTGCGCCGAGCGCAATCTTGTAGCCTTCGCCTTCGTTGCCGATCAGGTTCTCGGCCGGGATGCGGCAGTTGTCGAAGTTGATCTGCGCCGTGTCGCTGGAATGCTGGCCAAGTTTGTCTTCGAGGCTGGCCACTTGGTAACCGGGCGCGTCGGTCGGCACGATGAAGGCGCTCATGCCTTTTTTGCCGGCGGCCTTGTCTGTCATGGCGATCACGATGGCGGCGTGGCCGTTCTTGCCGCTGGTGATGAACTGCTTGACGCCGTTGATCACATAGCCGTCGCCATCTTTGACCGCCGTGGTGCGCAATGACGATGCGTCGCT
>JAJKJM010000226.1 GCA_021153985.1 Polaromonas sp. | reverse complement strand
TCGCACAGGTAGGCCAGGTTGGTGTCGTCCATCTGCACATAGGTGCAGCCGGCTGCGGCCAGGCTGCGCAGCTCGTCGCCATAGGCCTTGGCCACGTCGTCGTAGAAAGCCGGATCGAGTTCGGGATAGGCCTCCTTGCTGATGCCGGCGCGCCCGCCGCGAAAGTGCAGCATGGTGGGCGAGGGGATGGTGACCTTGGGGGTGTTGCCGGCGCTGACCTGGCTCTTGAGGTACTGGAAGTCGGCGAGCTGGATGTCTTTGACGTGGCGCACCTTGTCGACTACCCGCATAACGGGCGGCGCCAGTTCCATGCTGCCGTCGGGCCGCTGGATGGTGACCGGGATGTCGGTCTTCACGCCGCCGATCTGCTCCAGGAAGTCGATGTGGAAGTAGGTGCGGCGGAATTCGCCATCGGTAATGCTCTTAAGGCCGACGTCTTCCTGGAACTTCACGATCTCGGTGATGGCCTGGTCCTCGACCTTGCGCAATTGCTCGGGCGTGATCTGGCCTTTGGCTTTTTGCTCACGGGCTTCCAGCAGGTACTGTGGGCGCAAAAAGCTGCCGACGTGGTCGTAGCGGGCGGGTAGTTTGGCGGTCATGGGAAAGTCTCCATCAGTTGCGGATACAAGAAGAACAACAGGAACAGGACCTCATGGTATGCCAGCCGGAAAATACTTCAATGAATACAGAAACTCCGTATTTACCCGGGTTTTCACGCTTTTTCTTGGATTTTTGGCAGTTTATGTATACATTGAGTATCCATGAATGCCCAAAAATCGACCTTTCCCCTGAATGCCTGGTATGCGGCCGCCTATGACGTGGAGGTGGGCCGCACGCTGCTGGCGCGCACGATTTGCAAGCAGAAGGTGGTGATGTTCCGCCGCACCGACGGTCAGGTCGCTGTACTGGAAGACGCCTGCTGGCACCGGCTGCTGCCGCTGTCCATGGGCACGCTGAACAGCGATGAGGTGACCTGCGGCTACCACGGCCTGGTTTACAACGCCCAGGGCCGCTGCACCCACATGCCCAGCCAGGAAACACTGAACCCTTCGGCCTGCGTGCGCGCCTTTCCTGCAGTGGAAAAGCACCGCTTCGTCTGGATATGGCCCGGCGACCCGGCCAAAGCCGACCCGGCGTTGGTCCCCGACATGCACTGGAACGACGACGCGGACTGGGCCGGCGACGGCAAGCTGATCACCGTGAAATGCGACTACCGCCTGGTGGTGGACAACCTGATGGACCTGACCCATGAGACCTTTGTGCACGGCTCCAGCATCGGCCAGCGCGCCGTGGCCGAGGCGCCTTTTGTGGCCACGCATGGCGACCGCACGGCCACCGTCACGCGCTGGATGGAAAACATCGACGCACCGCCTTTCTGGGCCGGGCAGATCGAACATGCGCGCGGCTACAAGGGCAAGGTGGACCGCTGGCAGATCATCAAATTTGAAGCGCCTTGTACGGTGAACATCGACGTCGGTGTGGCCGAGGCCGGATCAGGCGCGCCGCCCAAAGACGGCCAGTCCGGCGACCGCAGCAAGGGCGTTAATGGCTTCGTGCTGAACACGGTGACGCCGGAGACCGACGGCAGCTGCCACTACTTCTGGGCCTTCGCGCGCAACTACTGCCTGGGCGAGCAGCGCCTGACGCACCAGCTGCGTGAGGGTGTGGCCGGCATCTTTCGTGAAGACGAGCATGTGCTGGAAGCCCAGCAGATCGCCATCGAGGAACACCCGGACCACCAGTTCTACAACCTCAACATCGACGCCGGCTCCCTATGGGCCCGCCGGCTGATTGACCGGTTGATCGCCCTGGAAAAACCACCAGCACCCGTGATTGCCATCCGCCGGGCGGCCTGAACCGGAAACCATCTTTTATGCGAACCATCCTCAACGCTATCAATTCAGTAGCTGCCAGCACAGGCCCAGAAAGGGCTACAGGCCAAAATAGCCTCGAAAGTGCGCAGGTGCGGGCGCAGCTGCAGCTTCGCGAGATGATCCTGGCGGGCGAGCTGCCTGGCGGCGCGCGCATCGCCGAGCTGTCCATCGTCGAAAAACTCGGCTTCTCGCGCACACCGATCCGCGCGGCGCTGATGCGGCTGGAACAGGAGGGCCTGCTGGAGTCGCTGCCCAACGGGGGCTACGCCGTGCGCACGTTCTCGGAGCGCGACGTGTCCGAAGCCATCGAGCTGCGCGGCACGATTGAGGGACTGTCGGCACGGCTGGCGGCAGAGCGCGGCGCAGCTACCGTGGTACTGAACGAAGCCCGCGAATGCCTGGGCAAGATCGATGTGGTGCTCAGCCAGCCCGCGCTGGACGACGAAGCCTTCTCGGCCTATGTCGCGCTGAATGAACGGTTTCACGCGCTGCTGGGGGAAATGGCCGGCAGCGGCGTGATTGCCAAAGAGCTCGAACGCGTGTTCAGCCTGCCTTTTGCATCACCTTCAGGTTTTGTGGTGGTGCAGGCCAATTCGCCGGGCGCGCGCGACATGCTGGTCGTGGCGCAGGACCAGCACCGCCAGGTGCTCGACGCCATTGAGCAGCGCGAGGGCTCGCGCGCCGAAGCCATCATGCGCGAGCACTCGCGCCTGGCCCAGCGCAACCTGCGCGCAGCCGTGACCAGCCACAACCTGGACCAGATGCCGGGCGTGCGCTTGATACGGAAAAAGTGATGAAAGCCAATACCAGCTGGACCGATGCGGTCATTGAATCGTTTGAGGACCTCACACCCACCGTGCGCGAGTTCCGCATCCGGCCCTCGGATGACGCGCAAGGCGCGCAGCACCATGAACCCGGAAGCCACCTGCAGGTGCAACTGCTGGTCGACGGCAGGCCCGAGCTGCGCTCCTATTCGCTGGTCGGGGAACCCGACGGGCAGACGTATCGCATCGCGGTGAAGCGGCTGGACGACGGCAGGGGCTGTTCGCGCGCGATGTGGCGGCTGGCCGTGGGCGACCGCCTGCAGGTCAGCGGGCCGCGCAACCACTTCCCGCTGGACTTCAATGCGCCGGCCTACCTGCTGGTGGCCGGCGGCATAGGCATCACGCCGCTGCTGGGCATGGCCCAGGCGCTGGCCGGGCGCTGTGCACAGTCGGGCAGGCCCTTGCGCATGCTGTATGGCGTGCGTAGCGAATCTGAACTGGCTTACGGCCAGGCGCTGCGAACCTGTCTGGGCGAACGGCTGCAGGCGGCCGTTGATACGCGTATCGATTTCGCTGCCGAGATCGCGGCGCTGCCTCCTGGCGCGCAGATGTACGTCTGCGGCCCGGTGCCCATGCTGGATGCCGCGCGCCACGCCTGGGAGGCCTCGGGCCGGCCAGCGGCCGACCTGCGTTACGAGACCTTCGGCAACAGCGGGCGGTATGCGCCGCAGGCTTTCAGGGTGCTGATTCCGCGCCACGCGCTGGACATCACCGTGCCGGCGGGCTGCAGCCTGCTGGACGCGCTGGAGCAGGCGGGCGTGGAAGCGGTGTCGGACTGCAAGCGCGGCGAATGCGGCCTGTGCACGCTGGACGTGCTGGCGGTGGACGGCGAGATCGACCACCGCGACGTCTTTCTGAGCGAGCACGAGAAACAGCAGAACACGCGGCTGTGCGCCTGTGTCTCGCGCGTCGTCGGCTCGGTGACGCTGGACTCTTCTTACCGGCCCGATGCCTGAGAACACAACTTGTGTGCGATCTGCGGGCAATGCGCGCGATGATCGCGCAAACGACACCGGACCGGCCGCCAACCAGGGAGCGCCAACCGACAGAATGAGGCCACGACGGCACCGGCCCACGTGTTCACATATCGAACATTTGTGCTGTTACCGCACTCATACTAGACTCGCACCGGTTTGCGGCCGGATGCCGGCAACCTGAACTTCGCCGCGTCTGGCGCAGCAGCAAGAATTGAAAACCACCCAGGAGACAAGCATGAAAAAACGTACCTTCCTCACCGCCGCCGCGCTGTCGGCCGCGGCACTTGCCGCCGCTCCCGCAATGGCCCAGGACAACACCTTCAAGATCGGCCTGATCCTGCCGATGACGGGCCAGCAGGCCACCACTGGCCGGCAGATCGAGGCGGCCGCGCGGCTTTACATGGCACAAAACGGCGACACGGTGGCGGGCAAGAAGATCCAGCTGATCGTGAAGGACGACACCTCGCTGCCGGACACCACGCGCCGCCTGGCGCAAGAGCTGGTGGTCAATGACAAGGTCAACGTGCTGGCGGGCTTCGGCATCACACCCTCGGCCCTGGCCACCGCGCCCATCGCCACGCAGTCCAAGACGCCCATGGTGGTGATGGCGGCGGCGACATCAAGCATCACGCAGGCCTCGCCCTACATCGTGCGCACCAGCTTCACCTTGCCGCAGGTTTCGGTCGCGCTGGCCGACTGGGCGCCCAAGAACGGTATCAAGACCGTGGTCACGCTGGTGTCCGACTACGGCCCCGGCATCGACGCCGAAAAATTCTTCAAGGACCGCCTGACCTTCAACGGCGGCCAGGTGACCGACGCGCTGCGCGTGCCGCTGCGCAACCCCGACTTCGCGCCCTTCCTGCAAAAAGTGAGGGACAACAAGCCCGACGCGCTGTTCGTCTTTGTGCCCTCCGGCGCGGGCGCCGCGGTGATGAAGCAGTTCCTCGAGCGCGGCCTGGACAAGGCCGGCATCCGGCTGATCGCCACCGGCGACGTGACCGATGACGACCAGCTCAATGACATGGGCGACGGCGCGCTGGGCGTGGTGACCTCGCACCACTACTCGGCGGCGCACCCCTCGGCAATGAACAAAAAATTCGTGGAAGCTTTCTCCAAGGCCAACAAAGGCCTGCGCCCCAACTTCATGGCCGTGGGCGGCTACGACGGCATGCGGGTGATTTACGAGGCGCTCAAAACCAGCAAGGGCCAGGGCGGCGGCGACGCGCTGCTCGCGGCCATGAAGGGCCAGCTGTTTGAAAGCCCGCGCGGCAAGATCTTCATCGACGCGCAGACGCGCGACATCGTGCAGGACGTCTACCTGCGCAAGGTCGAGAAGAAGGACGGCCAGCTCTACAACGTGGAATTTGACGTGATCAAGGACGTCAAAGACCCCGGAAAAGCCAAGTAAGCGGTACCTTCCTTCGCAGGGAATAGCCGGGATGCAAGCGCCGTCCGGCCCCCACCCCAACCCTCCCCCAGCGGGGGAGGGAGCAATACCCAAAACCACTCCATGCTGACCCTTCTCTTCGACGGTATCGCTTACGGCATGCTGCTGTTCATCCTGGCGGTGGGCCTGGCGGTGACCATGGGCTTGATGAATTTCATCAACCTTGCGCACGGCGCCTTTGCGATGGCCGGGGGCTATATCACCGTGCTGCTGATGCAGCATTACGGCGTGCCGTTTTTGCTGTGCCTGCCGCTGGCCTTCATCGGCTCGGCGCTGCTGGGTGCGGTGCTGGAGCGCACGCTGTACCGGCCGCTCTACGACAAGCCGCACCTGGACCAGGTGCTGTTTTCGATCGGCCTGGTGTTCATGGCGGTGGCGAGCGTGGACTATTTCGTCGGCTCGACGCAGCAGATCGTGCAGCTGCCCCAATGGCTCAAGGGCCGCACCGAAATCGGCAGCGGCGCCTGGATGCTGGGCATGGGCCACTACCGGCTGTTCATCATCGCGGTATGCGCCGCACTGACAGTGGGCCTGCAGTACCTGCTGGCGCACACACGCTTCGGCAGCCGGTTGCGCGCGTCGGTGGACGACCAGCGCGTGGCGGCCGGCCTGGGCATCAACGTCAACCTGGTGTTCCTCTCTACCTTCGCTGTCGGCTCAGGCCTGGCCGGCCTGGGCGGCGCGCTGGGCGCCGAGGTGCTGGGCCTGGACCCGGGCTTTCCGCTCAAGTTCATGATTTATTTCCTCATCGTGGTTGCCGTGGGCGGCACCTCGTCGATCACCGGGCCGCTGCTGGCCGCTCTGCTGCTGGGCATCGCCGACGTGGCGGGCAAGTACTACATCCCCAAGCTGGGCGCCTTCATCGTCTACAGCCTGATGATCGTGATCCTGATCTGGCGGCCGCAGGGCCTCTTTGTGCGCAAGGGAGGCAAATAGCATGGGCAATACGCAGACATCGCTGCTCAACAGCAGCCGCTGGAGGCCCTGGGAGCCGGTACTCTGGCTCCTCGCTTTCACGGCGCCGGTGCTGATGCCCAGCCACGCGTCCCTCATCAACGAGATCGCCATCGTCGCGCTGTTTGCGGTGTCGCTGGACCTGGTGCTGGGCTATACCGGCATCGTCTCGCTGGGCCACGCGGCTTTTTTCGGCATCGGTGGTTACGCGGCGGCGCTGTTCGCCAAGCTGGTCATGCC
>JAJKJM010000225.1 GCA_021153985.1 Polaromonas sp. | reverse complement strand
GGCTTTGTGGCCGGCGTGGAGGCATGGGAACTCTCCGCCACACCCAGGGAAGCCAGGGCAAAGCTTGCCGCCCCGGCAAATACGGCGTCGCGCCGTGTCAGCTTGCCCATGAGGGCATCGCCGTTGTTGTGGGTCCGTTTCATGTGGGTACCTTTCAGTTCGCTGTTGGAATCATTCATGGTGGTCTCCTGGTTGGGGGTTGCGGGGCTGGATGGATGGATTGGGGAGGACGCTGCCTAGAATTCAGCGACCTTACCCCACGCGGAGCTGCTGAATCGGCCGGGCCGAAAGGGCGTGGGATCCACGATCGGTTCGGCGCCGGTGGCCAGGTCCGCAATCAAATGACCTGCGCCGGGGCCGATGCCAAAACCGTGTCCTGAAAAGCCGGCGGCCAGAATGAATCCCGGCATTCCCGGCACTTCGCCGATGCCGGGAACACCGTCCGGCGTGCTGTCGACGAAACCTGCCCACGCGTGCGTGATCTGTGCGCCTTGAAGTTGGGGCAGCAGTTCGACGGCGCGGCGGTGGGTCTCTTTGATCGTGCTCACGCAGGGCGTCGGATCGAGGATGCGCATCCGTTCCATGGGCGTCGGCGCATCGAGCCGCCACCGCCTCAACGTTTCGTGGCCACCCCGGATGCCTTGCAGGCCTCCCGGCAGAAGGCTGCGCCAGCGCTTGGCGAACATCGGCACGAATTGCGGGGCGAAGCGCATGAACTGCGGCGTAATGTCCACGCGCGCGCGGCCGCTGATGGCCAGTGCGTAGCGCCCGTCGCCGCGGCGCGTGGCAGACACTCCCTGCATCACCAGGGCATCGGGCAAGTGATGTTCCACAGGTGACACGCTGAGGATGGACTGGCGGATAGACGCTTGCGGGAAACGGATGCCCAGCTGGCGGCAGAACGCGGATGCCCAAGCGCCGCCGGCGTGCACGGCCGTCCTGGTCTTGATGACGCCGGCTTCCGTGATGACGCCGCTGACGCGCCCGCCTTCCGTCTCGATGCCGCGGGCGGCACAGTTCTGGTGGACGCTGCCGCCCAGCTTCATGAGCGCAGCCGCCACGGCCGGCGCGGCCTTGGCGGGATCGGCGGTGCCATCGTTGGGTGAGAAGACACCGCCCTTCCAGGCGCGGCCGGTAACATTCCCCCGCTCGGCAGCCTCGCGGCTGCTGAGCATGTGGCTGGTGACGCCGGAGGTCTTGGCAAAATCGCGCCAGCTGGCCCAGCCCGACAATTCAGCCTCGTCGTTGCTGAGAAACAGCAGCCCGCAGCGACGGAAACCCGTGTCTTCGCCGCTGTCGATGGCAAACTGGTCCCAGAGCTCGAGGCTCCTGGTGGCCATGGGCAGTTCACGCTCATCGCGGTTCTGCTGGCGGCACCAGCCCCAGTTGCGGCTGGACTGCTCGGCGCCGATGCGGCCCTTTTCGACCAGGGCGACCGAAACGCCGCGCTGGGCCAGGTAGTAGGCGGCAAAGACACCGACAATGCCGCCGCCGATCACGACGACGTCAGCGGAGGCCGGAGGCCTGGGGGAGGTGTTGATATGGACCAAGGGAGGGGACATGATGGATTTCGCTCGCCCGTTCAAGCCTGGACTGCCTGCACCACAAAGAACTTCGCCACGCGATCACTGCTTTCCCATCCGACCGAGACGCCTTTCGGCACAAAAATCGCATCGCCGGTGTTTGCCGACAGCACGCTGCCGTCGGGTGCGGCAAATCGCACGCTGCCGGCCACGAGGTGCATGAACTCGTTCTGGCGATGCGGGCGGACGATGCGGTGGTAGGGGGTTGAATCCCAGGTACCCGCGCGGTACTCCACGCTTTCCTCGGTAAAGACGTTGTCGCTGCGGCATTCCGGGGCCGGGCCCAGCAGCGCCTCTGGCGGCAGCGTTGCGGACGGCTTGAAGTCGGCATCGGCGCGCAAGGGGACCAGGTTGTGGTTCGTCGGCTTGTCGCAAGCGGCCGCACAAAACGAAAACTGCACGCGCGATGCGGCGTGGATGCGAAGCGAGGTTCCGCATCCGATGACGGCACCCGCTTGGGGACCGAGCACCAGCGGGGCCGCTCCGATCGCCGTCAACGTCAGCTCTCCTTCGGCCACGACGATGGTTTCAATGTGGGGATAACTTGCGACGTCGAGCTCACCAATGAAGCTGGTTCGGCCCACGGCCATCGCGTCGGGGCCTTCCCAGGCGATTTCGCGATTTCGCGCAAAGGGATCGTCCTTGCCGAACGCCGCCCGACGAAAAGAGGTTGAAACGGATGCGCCGTTAGCACGGTGCAGCATTAAGGCCACTGTCATGATTGCTCCTGCGCATTGCGCGATGATTTCACTGTCGTACTGGGCATCGAGGCGTCCTGAAAACCAAGAATGGCCTTGGTCTCCAGGTATTCCTCAAGGCCCTCGATGCCGTATTCGCGGCCGTTGCCCGAGCGCTTGTAGCCGCCAAAGGGGGCATGCGGGCTCCAGGCCGGGTAGTTGATGTGCACCTGCCCGGACCGGATGCACGCCGCCACCGCGCGCGCCGTGGCGAGGTCCTGGCCCTGCACGTGGGCCCCCAGGCCGTAGACCGTGTCGTTGGCGATTTCCACCGCTTCATCCACGCTGTCGTAGGCGATGATCACCAGCACCGGCCCGAAGATTTCTTCCTGCGCAATCTGCATTTGCGAGTTCACGCCGGAGAAGATGGTCGGGCGGCAATAGAAGCCGCGCTCCAGGCCCTCCGGCCGGCCGGGGCCGCCGCAGACGAGACGCGCACCCTCGGCGATGCCGGTGGCAATCATTTCCTGCACCCGGTTGAACTGGGCGCGGTTGGCCACCGGGCCGTGTGTGGTCTGCTCCGAGCGCGGGTTGCCCACAACAAAACTCAAGGCCGCTTCCAGCGCGATCCGTTCAACTTCCTCAAGGCGCTCGCGCGGCACGATCATGCGGGTCGGTGCGCTGCAGGACTGGCCGACGTTGCGAAAGGCCGCCGCCACGCCCGCCGGCACGGCGCGCGCCAGGTCCGCATCGGGCAGGATCACGTTGGGCGATTTGCCGCCGAGCTCCTGGGCCACGCGTTTGACCGTCAGGGCCGCCGCCTGGGCCACCAGCACGCCGGCCCGGGTCGAGCCGGTGACCGAGATCATGTCCACGTCCGGGTGCGCCGACAGCGCGGCGCCGACTTCCGGCCCGTTACCGCTCACTAGGTTGAACACACCCTGCGGGATGCCGGCGTCATGCACCACCTCGGCAAACAGCAAGGCGCTCAGGGGCGACAGCTCGCTGGGTTTCAGGACAACGGTGCATCCGGCCGCCAGGGCGGGGCCGACCTTGGCGGTGATTTGGTACAGCGGCCAGTTCCAGGGCGTGATCAGGCCGCACACGCCAATGGCTTCGCGCTGGATGGTCACGTCCCCGCGATGGGAGAGGAAGGGATAGCCGGCCAGGTTGTCACGGGCCACACGGATGTGCTCGGCCGCAACCGGCACCTGGGTGCTGCGCGCAAAGCCGATGGCGGCGCCCATCTCCAGCGAGATCGCCTGGGCGAAGAGTTCTGCCCGTTCGAGGATCAGGGTGTGGATGCGGCCGAGCAGCAAGGCCCGGCTTTCGGCGGAGCTGGTGGACCAACTTGCGAAGGCGCTGCGGGCGGCGGCCACAGCTGTCGCGACGTCTTGCGCAGTACCCAACGCGATACGCGCGATGGGTTCCTCGGTCGAGGGGTCGATGACGCTGGCCCGGGCTTGTCCCGCGGGCAGCACCCACTCGCCGTCTATGAACAGGCGATCCAGACGGCCGTCGGCTTTGAGGCGTTCAACGACCAAACCCACATGCACTGGGGCCAGGGGCGCGGGCAATTGTGTGGTCATGGTCTGGGGCCTCGGGTTGGTGGGTGTCATCGAAATGACTTAATGTCCCGGAGTATCGGAACGCCTATTCATGCGGTCAAATATAAGTTTTGCCGATATTCATACAAAATTGATATGTATTACTCCGGTAGGCCAAAAGCGTGCGGGTAACCCCCTAATGCGAGTCCTTAGACTGTTGGGATGGCATATCAAATAAGAATGAATAACCCCGGAATTTTTATTGGACTGCATGAGTTTGCGTACCGATACTCGACTGCATGACATCCGCCTCCACCACCATCACAGTCAAGCACTCCGAAGCCGCCGCCACAACCGATGCCGCCTTGCGTCCGTTCGAGCCAGGCGACCTGCCGGCCGCGCACGCCTTATCCAGCACCTTTAATTGGCCGCATCGGATCGAGGACTGGCAGTTTGCGCTGTCGATTGGGCAAGGCGTGGTCGCCGAACGCGGCGGGAAAGTATTGGGCACCGCACTGTCCTGGCAATTTGGGGTGGACTACGCCACCATCGGCCTGGTGATCGTCGCACCTGAGCTGCAGGGCCAGCGCATCGGCAACCGCATGATGGAGACCTTGCTCGATCACCTTTCCCCACGAAACGTGCTGCTGCACGCGACCGTGGCAGGGCGCGGCCTGTATGAGCGCCTGGGATTCGCGGCCACAGGCGAAATCGACCAGCACCAGGGGGTGCTTGCGGCCTTGCCGGCGCTGTCGACGCGCGAGGGTGATCGCCTGCGGCCGTTGGCGGATGCCGATGTCGAATCCCTAATAGCGATCGACGCCCGTGGGGCAGGCATGCATCGCGGCGAGTTACTTCGCCGCCTGTTCGCCCAGGAAAGGACGGTTGTTCTCGAGCGCGGCGGCCAAGCCGCCGGCTTCGCCGTGCTTCGCCGCTTCGGCCACGGGCATCTCGTCGGGCCGGTGGCGGCGCCGGATTTCGAGGCCGCACGCCTGTTGATTTCCGATTGCTGCCGCCACACTGAGGGCTTCGTGCGCGTCGACGTCTACGCCATGAGCGGTTTGTCGCCATGGCTGGAGAGCCTGGGGCTGCCGCGCGTCGGCGGTGGGACCACCATGGTTCGTGGTCGCGTGCCGGGGCGGGGACCTGCCCAGGGCGGCTGGGCCCTGGTCACCCAGGCGATCGGCTGACCTTGTTGCTCTTGCGGGCGGTGTTTTCCGCGCCGCCCACCGCGATGCGCACGGCCTCGAGGAAGTCCGCGACGAGCGCCTGCGCCGGCTGCTGGGGGGCGCGCACCACGTGGCAATTGAAGTGGATTGCCGGCTCGAACTCCAGCGCATGCACGCCCGTGAGCGCCAGCTCGCTCAGCATCGCCGGATCCACGATGCTGACGCCCAAGCCCAACGTCACCATCGCGCAGGCGGCCGTCGCCAGCGAAGTTTCGATCTCCAGCCTGCGCACCTCGGGATCGAAGACTTTGTCGATGGCCGCGCGCATCACGTCCGGGGACGCAAACGATATGAACGACTCGCCGGCCAGGTCCGAAGGACCGACCTTGCGCTTGCGCCCCAGCCGGTGCCCCCGCGGCACGATGCACACGGCGCGCTCCGAATACACGAGTTCGGTGTCGACCTCCTGCGGCAGCGCAACGTAGCCGACCAGGCCGAGCTCGTAATAGCCGGACGACACCCACTTGCAGATCGTCGTGGAGTCGGCCGTGTGAACCACGACCGGCACGCGCGGGCGCATTCCGCGAAAGACTTGCAGGATGCGCGGCACCGGGCTGATGCTGATGCTGGGTGATACGGCGATTCGCAAGCCCTCGACACCCAGCGTGCGTATGCGGTCCGCCGCCGCGCCGATGGACTGCAGCCCCACGTAAACGCGGTCCACTTCCTTCAGCAGCGCTTGTGCTTCAGGCGTGGGGACCACGCGCAACCCGACACGTTCGAACAACTTCAGCTGCGTCTCGCGCTGCAGCAGCGCGATGGCCCGGCTGACGTTGGGCTGCGAAGTGTGCAGTTGGGCGGCGGCAAGCGTCATCGAGCCTGTGTGCATGACGGCGCGGAAGCACTCGATCTGGCGGTAGTTCATGTCAGCCTTGTATTAATAACGGCGAAACATGTATTTAACTGCATAAATCCGCGGTCCGATACTGCGGGGCGCGCGATCAGCGCCTGCCGGGAGCTAGGCTAAGCCGTCGTCGTTGCCAGTAACACTTCAGACGCCTCCCCGTCCAAAGCCACCGCACAGTGCTCGACGCCACGCGGTACGACGATGAACTCCCCCGGCTCGACAATCTCTTCACGGTCGCGAAACCTCATGAGCAGGCGTCCCCGATGAACAAAGAACAGCTCATCGCCGTGCTGCCGGAATGACCAGGGAGAGCTTCCCTCGAACTTCGCAACCCTGAATTGCAGCTTGTTGACCTGGCCCTCGGCTTTGCCGGCAGGCGCAGTCGACAGGTTCTTCTTGCGAATCGGCGAAAGGTGTTTGTTCAGGGCAGCGACGTCGCGAATGATGGCGCTGAGCTGGCTTGGCACGTCCTTCCCGCCGGCCGGGTATTTGCCGTCCAAAGCCGCGGTACCGATCGTAAAACCCGCTGCGCCGGCATTCTGGACGACGGCAATGCGTTCAGGGGTATCGATCGAACCCGCCATGAAGACAGGTTTGGAGACCGCCGCGCAAACGGCCTTCATCAACTCCGGCACGTTTTCCGCCGAGCGGTATGCCAGCAGGTCCAGGCCATGCACGCCGTCTTTGGCTGTGATCGCCTTGGCACTTTCAACAATTTCCGCGATGCTGCCTTCCAGCACGCTGGGGTGGCCGGTGATCCGGCCGGCGAACGGGAAGTACTGGATGCCGGTGCCCTTGAGGATCGGCAGCACGTCGTCGACGCGTGTGCCCCCCAGAAGAACGTCAACGCCAATTTCGGCGGCTGCCTTTGCCGACACCATTTCGCTTTCGCGGTCCAGCGACACGACTTCCAGATAGGAAGTTGCCCCGCCCGCCTTGATGGCCGCGTTGAGGCCCTTCAGCTGCTCGATCGGCAAGCCGATGTCCTTGAACCCCATGTGCCGCACGCCAAGGCTGAGCGCGGTCTGGAGTTGCTGCGACGCATCCGGAACCGTGCGGTCGTTGCGGGTAAGCATGAAGATGAAACGTAGACCCATGATGGTTCGTCCTTTTTAAATTTAGTTTGTCTTGGTTTGCGCGGCGACGAGGCGCTTTGCATAGGCAAGCGCCGTTTCCAGGCTTGCATGGTCCGCGACACCCTTGCCCGCGATATCGAATGCCGTGCCGTGATCCGGGCTGGTGCGCACGAAGGGCAGGCCCAGCGTGATGTTCACGCCTTTTTCCAGCCCGAGGTACTTCACGGGAATCAGCCCCTGGTCGTGGTACTGGGCCACGACAACGTCGAACCGGCCCTGGCGCGCCTGCATGAAGACCGTATCGCCCGGATAGGGGCCGGTGGCATCGATGCCCTCGGCGCGGGCCGCCTCGATTGCCGGCCGGATGATCCTGATCTCCTCGTCCCCGAAGAGGCCCCCTTCCCCTGCGTGCGGGTTAAGGCCCGCCACGGCGACACGCGGGGCCGCGAAGCCGAGCGCCTTCCCACCCTCGTGGGCCAGCCGGATGGCGGACATCTGGGCGTCGAAATCGCCTTGTTCTATCGCTTTGCGCAGCGACGTGTGGATGGTGACAAGCACCGTGCGGATGTCGTCATTCGCAAGCATCATCGCCACGCGCCTGGCGCCGCCGTAGTCAGCCAGGATTTCCGTATGGCCGGGGTAGCGGATTCCCGCGCTGGCCATCGCCTCTTTGTTGATCGGCGCCGTGACGACGCCGCTCACTTCTCCGGCCTTCGCCGCCGCGATGGCCGCAACGATGGCATCGAAGGCGGCCTGCCCGGAGATCGCGCTGATCTGCCCGATGGGCGGCGGTTCGGTGATGCGGGTGGCCTCGATGACTTCAATGACCCGCGGCTGGAACCGGGCCGCATCGGGCGCCTGGATGCACCGCACCTCGATGTCCAGCCCGAGCCG
>JAJKJM010000224.1 GCA_021153985.1 Polaromonas sp. | reverse complement strand
GCGAATTGAGTCCAATCTCTTCGCAATACTTTCAAGTACTTAGGCGTTCTCGTTGATGAATCACATCAGAAATTTTTCGATCATTGCGCACATTGATCACGGCAAATCCACGCTCGCTGATCGGCTCATCCAGCGTTGCGGCGGTTTGCAGGACAGAGAGATGAGTGCGCAGGTTCTGGATTCGATGGATATTGAAAAAGAGCGTGGGATAACCATCAAGGCACAGACCGCTGCGCTCAAATACAAGGCACTCGACGGCAAGATCTACAACCTCAATTTGATCGACACACCGGGCCATGTCGACTTTTCCTACGAAGTCAGCCGCTCGCTGTCCGCATGCGAAGGTGCGTTGCTGGTGGTCGACGCCAGTCAGGGTGTCGAAGCGCAGACTGTCGCCAACTGCTACACCGCGCTGGACCTAGGCGTCGAGGTCGTGCCGGTGCTCAACAAGATGGACTTGCCGCAGGCCGATCCGGAGAACGCCAAGCAAGAGATTGAAGAAGTGATCGGCATCGATGCGACCGACGCGATTCCCTGCAGCGCCAAGACCGGCATGGGCATCGACGAAATCCTGGAAGCCGTCGTCGCCAGAATCCCGTCGCCCAAGGGCAACCCCGACGGTCCGCTGCGCGCGATGATCATCGACAGCTGGTACGACGCCTATGTGGGCGTGGTGATGCTGGTGCGCGTGGTGGATGGCCGGCTCGCCAAAGGCGACCGCATCAAGCTGATGGCGAGCGAGGCGATGTACAACGCCGAGCAACTGGGCGTCTTCACGCCGCACACCGAGCCGCGCCAGGCGCTCGAATCGGGCGAGGTGGGTTTTGTGATCGCGGGCATCAAAGAGTTGCAGGCCGCCCGCGTGGGCGACACCGTCACACTGATCAAGCCCGGCACCGGCGGCGCGGCCTTTACCGCCACCGAGGCATTGCCTGGCTTCAAGGAAATCCAGCCGGCCGTGTTTGCCGGCCTTTACCCGTCCGAGGCCAGCGAGTACGAGTCCCTGCGCGATGCGCTGGAAAAACTCAAGCTCAACGACGCGTCACTGCACTATGAACCGGAAGTCAGCGAAGCGCTGGGTTTTGGCTTTCGCTGCGGATTCCTGGGCCTCTTGCACATGGAGATCGTCCAGGAGCGGCTGGAGCGCGAATTCGACCAGGACCTGATCACCACCGCGCCCAGCGTGGTGTACGAAGTACTCAGGTCTGACGGCGAAACCGTCAAGGTCGAGAATCCGTCCAAAATCCCGGACGCCGGAAAAGTCAACGAGATTCGCGAACCCATCGTGACCGTGCATCTGTATATGCCGCAGGACTACGTGGGGGCCGTCATGACGCTGGCCAACCAGAAGCGCGGTATCCAGCTGAACATGGCCTATCACGGCAAGCAGGTCATGCTGACCTACGAAATGCCACTGGGCGAGATCGTGCTGGACTTCTTCGACAAGCTCAAATCCGTCTCGCGCGGCTACGCGTCCATGGACTACGAATTCAAGGAATTCCGGGCTTCCGACGTGGTTAAAGTCGATATTCTGCTGAATGGCGAGAAGGTGGACGCACTGTCCATCATCGTCCACCGCAGCCAGTCGGCCTACCGCGGGCGGGCGGTGGTGGCCAAAATGCGCGAGATCATTTCGCGCCAGCAATTCGACGTCGCAATCCAGGCGGCCATCGGGGCCAACATTATTGCGCGTGAGACAATCAAGGCGCTTCGCAAGAACGTGATCGCCAAATGCTACGGCGGCGACATTTCACGCAAGCGCAAGCTCCTGGAAAAACAAAAAGCGGGTAAAAAACGCATGAAACAAATCGGTTCCGTCGAAGTTCCCCAGGAAGCCTTCCTGGCCATTTTGCAGGTAGAAGACTGATGCGCGGCGCAATGAGCACGATCACATCCGTGGTGCTGGCAGCCTTTGTCGGCTACGGCGCTGCCTGGTATTTCGGCGCCGTCGAAGGCAACTTCTCCCTGCTTTTGTTCCTGGCGTCGGTAGTCACCGGGATTTACTGGCTGGCCGAGCGGTTTTACTTTTTGCCGCAGCGCCACCACGCCGTCGCGGCACTCGAAGAAGCGACTGCCAAACGGCGGGCGGAGCTGGCGCAAAAGGGAATCAGCCAGGTCGACAACAATCTGGATGAGGCCAAAACCCGGCTCATCATGCAGCCCTGGTGGCTGGATTGGACCGCGGGCCTTTTCCCGGTCATCGTGGTGGTGTTCCTGCTGCGCTCCTTTCTGTTTGAGCCCTTCAAAATCCCGTCGGGCTCCATGATCCCGACTCTGCTCATCAATGACCTGATCCTGGTCAACAAATTCCACTATGGCGTGCGCCTGCCGGTGCTCAACATCAAGGTGCTGGACAACAACAGCCCGCAGCGCGGCGATGTGATGGTGTTTCGCTACCCGCCCAAGCCCAGCCTGGACTACATCAAGCGCGTGGTGGGAGTGCCCGGCGACGAAGTGGCCTATCTGAACAAGAAATTGACCATCAACGGCCAGCCCGTGAGCAAGACGGCGCTGCCGGATTTCTTTGATACGGACACCATGCTTTACTCGAAGCAATTTGAGGAAGACCTGGGCGGCAAGACGCACCGCATACTCAACTATGCGAGCGCCGCGCCCTTCATCAACTCCAATTACGACTTCCCTTACAAGAACAACTGCCGCTACAGCATCGAAGGCGTGGTGTGCAAGGTGCCTGAAGGCCACTATTTCATGATGGGCGACAACCGAGACAATTCCGAAGACTCCCGCTATTGGGGCTTTGTGCCGGAGAAAAACATCGTCGGCAAGGCCTTCTTTGTCTGGATGAATTTCGGTAATCTCAAGCGGATTGGCTCGTTTAATTAGAAAGACGGGGCCGAGGCAGGAACCGAGTGCGGGTGTTGCCGGATTCGCTGATCAAGGCATTCCGAAGGCATCACCCGCTAATAAAGAGGGCTCTCCCAGTCCTGTCTCCTGTCACGGGCGCTTTCCATTTAGGCGCAATTGCCGTTACAGTAGCGGGGGCGTTGCCGGGAGGGCTGTCTTTCGCGTGCACTAGCCGGCCAAACATATTGGCTTTTTCGAATGGCTGTCTGCATGGTGTCCCCATTGCGGGCTGCGAGCCCGGCAACCTTTTTTGTTAGTGCAGGAGAAAAAATGAAACATCAGCAACGTGGCATTTCCTTTATAAGCCTTCTGTTTATATGTGGCGTCCTGGTGTGCGCCGGCATTGTGGCTGCCCAGGTGTTTCCGACGCTGGTTGAGTTGCAGAACATCACCAAGGCGGCCAACAAGGCGAAAGAAGGCAGCACGGTGGCAGAAGTACGGTCCATTTTCGACAAGGCGGCCCAGATCGACGACATCAAGTCGATCACCGCCAGGGACCTGGAAGTGACCAAGGAAGGCGACAGGACCGTGGTTTCGTTCGCCTACACCAAGGAAATCCACCTGGCCGGCCCAGCGTATTTGCTGCTGAAATACAGCAATAAATCCAAATAAGTGCGAACCAGCGCTACATCAAGCCCAGGTCTGCCGGCGCTGCAAAAGCGCCTGGAGCATGAGTTCTCCAACCCCAAATTGCTGCTGCAGGCGCTGACGCACCGCAGTTTTTCAGCAGACCACAACGAGCGCATCGAGTTTCTGGGCGATTCCGTCCTGAACCTGGCGGTTGCCGGCCTGCTCTATGAGCAACTGAGCGAGCTGCCTGAGGGTGATCTTTCACGGGTGCGTGCCAACCTGGTCAAGCAGGACACCCTCCACAAGCTCGCCGTGGTGCTGGGCCTGCCCGACATGGTGCGGCTTGGCGAAGGCGAGGCCAAATCCGGCGGGCACAAGCGCCCGTCCATCCTTGCCGATGCGTTGGAAGCGGTGATAGGCGCGGTCTACCTGGACGCGGGTTTTGACGTCGCCAACCAGTTGGTGCGCCGCCTTTTCAAGGACGTCGAAATCAACCCCCAGATGCAGGCCATCGGCAAGGATCCGAAGACGGAATTGCAGGAGTGGTTGCAAGGGCGCAAAATGAACCTGCCCATCTACCGCGTGGTGGGCACCATGGGCGCCGCCCACAAGCAGACATTTGACGTGGAATGCGAGATCGCCGAATACGGGCGGGCTGAGCGCGGCATCGGCGGTTCGCGCCGGGCCGGAGAGCAGGCCGCTGCGGCGGCCATGCTGATGTTTGTCAAGACACTGGATTCCTGACTCCGCTGCGCCGGAGCAGCCACCGGCCGCCCTGTAGGCAGCAGGCCAACACACCAAGATTATGAGTACAGGTAAAAAAGAACCCCACGCGCCTAAAAAAGAGGCCACCGCCCCGACCGCCAAACCCAAGGCGCGGCAGCCCAAAACCCTCGACGCCGCCCAGCCGCCCGACGCGCTGGAGTCCATGCTGGCGCAGGCCCTGTCTTCGCGCGGCGCGGCGGTGCCCGCAGCGGACGCGCCCCCCGCGCCACCGGTCGGCGAACAGCGCTGCGGCCTGATCGCCATTGTCGGCAAGCCCAATGTGGGTAAATCCACGCTGCTCAATGCCCTGGTGGGGCAAAAAATCAGCATCACCTCGCGCAAAGCCCAGACCACGCGCCACCGCATCACCGGCATGCGCACGGTCAAGGCGACGCAATATGTCTTCGTCGACACGCCGGGCTTTCAGACCCGGCATGGCAATGCGCTGAACCGCTCGCTGAACCGCACCGTGGTCGGCGCCGTCAATGATGTGGATTTGATCGTCTTTGTGGTCGAAGCCGGCCAGTTCAACCAGGCCGACGCCAAGGTGCTGGCCCTGCTGCCCGAGAAAACGCCGGCGATTTTGCTGGCCAACAAATTCGACCTGATCCATCGCCGCGCCGAGATTGCCCCTTGGCTCAAGGAGATGCAAGAGCGCCACAATTTCGCCGAGTTCGTACCCATGTCGGCCAACAACACCAAAGACATCGAGCGCCTGTTCGGCATTTGCGAAAAATACCTGCCGATTCAACCCTGGATGTACGGCGCCGATGAACTCACTGACCGCAGCGACCGCTTCATGGCTGCCGAAATCATCCGCGAAAAGCTGTTCCGCCTGACCGGCGACGAGCTGCCCTATACCTCGACCGTCATCATCGACCAGTACGAAGAAGAGGGCGCCCTACGCAAGATCGCGGCCACCATCGTGGTGGAGCGCGACGGCCACAAGGGCATGATCATTGGCGAGAAGGGCGAAAAGCTCAAACGCATAGGCACCGAAGCCCGCCATGAACTTGAGACCCTCACCGGCGGCAAGGTGTTTCTGGAGATCTGGGTGAAAGTCCGCTCCGGCTGGGCAGACGACGAGGCCAGAGTCAAGACGTTTGGCTACGAATAAGTGGAGTTCCTCCGCCCATGGCCACCAAGCGTATAGGCGATGAGCCGGCCTACGTCCTGCATCGCTACGACTGGAGCGAGTCCAGCCTGATCCTGGAGGTTTTTACGCGCAGGTACGGGCGGATCGCCCTGGTGGCGCGGGGGGCGAAGAAGCCCAGCTCCAGCTTCCGGCCCATTTTGCTGCCCTTGCAGCCACTGCACATTGCCTTCGGCGGCGACGCTGAAATCCGCACACTCAAAAGCGCGGAATGGCAGGGCGGCCACGTCATGCCGACCGGCGATGCGCTGCTGTCGGGTTACTACCTCAACGAACTCCTGATGCGCCTGATGGCGCGCGACGATCCGCATCCGGTGCTGTTTGACGCCTATGCCGCGACGGTGCAGCTCATCGCCGCGCAGAGCGCGGAAACCCTGCAACTGGCGCTGCGGGCGTTTGAGCTGCGCCTGCTGCGCGACATTGGGCTCCTGCCCCTGCTGGACGCCGAAACCGCTACGCTGGCGCCGCTCGATCCGGACACCCGCTACGTGTTGGTGCCCGAGGCGGGCCTCAGGCAGGCCCATGACGATGACCGGGTCAGCCTGCCTGGCGGGCAATGGCAGGCGCTGCAGCAGGCCCTGGGCGACGAGGCCCTGTTTTCCGATACGGTGCGGGCTTGTATCCCCGGTTTCAATGAGCTTAAAACCCAGTTGCGCGGGCTGCTGCACTACCATTGCGGCGTCAAGGTCCTGAAAACCCGGCAGATGATGATGGACCTGCAAGCTTTCTAACGAGCCACCGCCATGAAACTCCTTTCTCCCGCTCCCCTCGTGTCCCATGTGTATGACAAGACGGCCTTGTCGGTCAACGTCAACAAGGTTGCCTTGCTGCGCAATTCCCGGCACCTGGACATCCCCAGCGTGCGGCGCGCTGCCGAGCTGTGCCTGGAGGCCGGCGCCCAGGGTATTACAGTGCACCCGCGGCCCGACGAGCGCCATATCCGCTCCGACGATGTTTTTGAACTCGCCGCGCTGATGAAGGACTGGCCCGACCGCGAATTCAACATCGAAGGCAACCCCTTCCAGAACCTGATGGGCTTTGTGCACGACCTGGCCGCCCGTGGCCTGCCGCTGCACCAGTGCACCTTTGTGCCCGACAGCGAAGACCAGTTCACCAGCGACCACGGTTGGAATTTTCCTGAAGACGCCGAGCGGCTGGCGCCCCTGATCGAGCAGGTGCATGACCGCCGCGTGCGCGTCAGCCTCTTCATGGACCCGGTCCCCGAGGCCATGGCCGCCGCTAAAGCCGCAGGCGCCGATCGTGTGGAGTTCTATACCGAGACCTACGCGCGCGCCTGGGCAACGCCTGAAAAAGCCGAGGTCCTGGCGCGCTTTGCCCGTGCCGGCCAGGCCGCTGCGGCAGCCGGCCTCGGCGTCAACGCCGGCCACGACCTGAACCGCGACAACCTCACGGAGTTTCTGCGCGCAGTCCCTGGCGTGCTGGAGGTCTCGATAGGCCACGCCTTTATCGCCGACGCGCTGGAACTCGGTTATGCCGCAACCACCCGCAGCTACCTGCACTCCATCACTCGGGCGTTTGCTCCTGCATGATTAATGGAGCCCCCACGGTCGCCCACTGCGTGTTGCCTGCGGCTTCTCCCTGCCCCTTTCATCACGAAAGGGGCCGCCCGCCTGCGGCCCGGCAAAGCCGGTTCCGCGGCTCGAGCTGGATTTTCTTTGTGTCACTTTGCGGCGGCGACTGTGGGGACGCTAAATGATCTATGGGATAGGCACCGACATCTGCGACGTACGCCGCATCCGCGCCAGCCTGGAGCGGCATGGCGAGCGCTTTGCCCGCAGAATCCTTGCCGACGGCGAACTCGCTACCTGGAAGGCCCGCAGCGCACGCTGGCCTGACCGCGGCGTCAGCTACCTGGCCACCCGGTTTTCGGCCAAAGAGGCTTTCAGCAAGGCCATAGGCACCGGCATGCGCATGCCCATGACCTGGCGCTCCTGCGAAATCGCCAAGGCCGCCAGCGGCAAGCCCGAGATCGTTTTGCACGGCGCCCTCAAGGCCTGGTTCGAAGCGCGCCAGCTCACCGCCCATGTCACAGTGACCGATGAAACCGATTACGCCGCCAGTTTTTGCGTTGTAGAGAAAAACACGCTGTAGCCCGCATCATTGTTGTGCGGGCAGCTATCAATTCCATAGTAAGAAGCCGTAAGCAAGAATAACCCCCGGATGCCTTTTATGACCCAGCACGCCCCCCTCATCATCGACATCGCCGGCACCGCACTCACCAAGGCTGACCGCCGGCGTCTTAAACATCCGCTCACCGGCGGCATCATCTTGTTCGGCCGCAACTGGAAAGACCGGCGCGAACTCAGCGAGCTGTGCCTCGAAATCAAGGACATCCGTGAAGACCTGCTGATCTGCGTGGACCACGAAGGCGGCCGCGTCCAGCGGTTCAGGACCGACGGTTTTACCCATCTGCCGCCCATGCGCGAGCTGGGTATCTTGTGGATGAAGGATCAACTGCAGGCTACCAACGCCGCTACTGCCTGTGGCTATGTGCTGGGTGCCGAGCTGCGCGCGTCAGGTGTTGATTTCAGCTTCACCCCTGTGCTGGACCTCGACTACGGCGAGAGTGGCGTCATCGGCGACCGCGCTTTCGGCCGAGACCCGCGCGTTGTCACGCTGCTGGCCAAAAGCCTGATGCACGGCCTGCTGCAGGCCGGCGTTGCCAACTGCGGCAAACACTTCCCTGGCCACGGTTTCGTCAAGGCCGATTCCCACACCGACATCCCCGTCGACAAGCGCAGCCTCAAAGCCATCCTGGCCGACGACGCCGCACCGTACCAGTGGTTGAACACCACGCTCAGCAGTGTGATGCCCGCTCATGTGATCTATCCCAAGGTGGACTCGCGGCCTGCGGGCTTTTCCAGCCAGTGGCTGAACTTCATCCTGCGCAGCCAGCTCGGCTTCGGCGGCGCGATTTTCAGCGACGACCTCAGCATGGCAGGCGCCCGCCTGATCGACGGCAAAGAAGTGAGCTACACCGAAGCGGGTGTGACAGCGCTCAACGCTGGCTGCGACATGGTGCTGCTGTGCAACCAGTCGGTGGGCGACGGCCAGCCGGTGGACGAGTTGCTCGACGGCATGGCTGAGGCGCTGCTCAAGGGCCAGTGGGAGGCGATGGAGGCCAGCGAACTGCGGCGGCTGGCTTTGCTGCCGCAGGGCAGGGCGTTTGGCTGGGATGAGCTGATGGTGCAGCCGGCGTATATGCATGCGTTGGGGCTGATCCCCTGAGTGCGTCGGTTTTTAGGTGTTTTTGGCCTCTAGCCCAATAAGCACCTGGGCCAACTGCTTCTGAATTGATAGCAAGCTATCCCGTTTTCAATCTGCGTAAATCTGCGAAATCTGCGGATAAATTCAGCCCCTAAGCTCCGGGCCACGCCAGCTTTCCCACCTCATCCAGGTGCGTGAGGTACACCCGCAAATCAAACTCATACTGGTGATACTGCGGCTCCATGTGCGTACACAGCTGGTAGAAGGCCTTGTCATGCGCCTTCTCTTTGATGTGCGCCAGCTCATGCACCGTGATCATGCGCAAGAACTCTACCGGCACATCCTTGAACAGGGTAGCGACGCGGATCTCGCGTTTGGCTTTGAGCTTGTTACCTTGCACGCGTGACACGGCTGTGTGTGTGCCCAGTGCGTGTGCGATCACGTGGAGCTTGCTGTCGAACGCGACCTTGGACAGGGGCTCTGAATTGCGCAGGAAGTCGTTCTTCAAGCCCATCACGTACTCGTACAGGGCCTTGTCGGTTCGCACGCCATGGGCCTGGGGGTATTTGGCGAGCAGGACTTCGCCCAGCCGCCCCTGCGCCAGCAGTTGCCGCACCTGAGTGGTGAGATTCTCTGGGTAACCGGCGAGGTATTTCATGAGGTTCGGTGACGGCACTCTGCTACAAAATCAGGAGCTGCTCGCCCAGGCGGCAACTGGGCTAGAGGCCGATTTGATGCATGAAACCGGAAGAGCCCGCAGCGCAGGCTGCACTCCGGCTCAGACTTCCCTGCGAAGCGCCGGGAACAAGATCACGTCGCGAATACTGGCACTGTCGGTCAGCAGCATCATCAGGCGGTCAATGCCCACGCCGCAGCCGCCGGTGGGCGGCATGCCGTATTCAAGGGCGCGTACAAAGTCGTGGTCGTAGAACATGGCTTCGTCGTCGCCGCTGTCTTTGGCGGCCACCTGGGCGTTGAAGCGGGCGGCCTGCTCTTCGGCGTCGTTGAGCTCGCTGAAACCGTTGCCGAACTCACGGCCGGTGATGTAGAGCTCAAAGCGCTCGGTTACTTCGGGTCGCGTGTCGTTGGCGCGCGCCAGCGGAGAGATCTCCGTCGGGTGTTCCATGATGAAGGTCGGCTGCCAGAGCTTTTCTTCCACCAGTTCCTCGAAATACAGCACCTGCAGGCTGGCCAGCGAGCGGGTTGAGAGGCGGTCTTTTTCCTCGTTCATGCCCAGCTTTTTGAGGGCATTGGTCAGCCAGGCGGCGTCGTCGACATGGTCGCCCGCCTCGGTGTGTTTGAGGATGGCTTCGCGGATCGTCAGGCGCTCAAAGGGTTTGGCGAGATCGACTTTTTCTTCCTTGCCGCCGTAGCTCAGCTGCAGCGTGCCCACGGCTTTTTGCGCGGCGTCGCGGACCAATGCCTCGGTGAAGTCCATCAGGTCGTTGTAATCCCAGTAGGCCGCATAGAACTCCATCATGGTGAATTCAGGGTTGTGCCGCACCGAGATGCCCTCGTTGCGGTAGCTGCGGTTGATCTCGAAGACGCGGTCAAAACCACCGACGATCAGGCGCTTGAGGTAAAGCTCCGGCGCGATGCGCAGGAACATCTCCTGGTCCAGCGCGTTGTGGTGCGTCTTGAAAGGCTTGGCATTGGCGCCGCCCGGGATGGGGTGCAGCATCGGCGTTTCGACCTCGAGGAAGTCGTGGCTGACCATGAACTCACGGATCGAGCTGACGGCCTTGCTGCGGGCGGTGAAACGCTTGCGCGCCTGCTCGTCGGTGATCAGGTCGACATAACGCTGGCGGTATTTCTGTTCCTGGTCGGCCATGCCGTAAAAATCGCCGGGCAAGGGGCGCAGGCTTTTGGTCAGCAGGCGTACGCTGGTGGCGTGGATGGACAGCTCGCCGGTCTTGGTCTTGAAGACTTTGCCTTCGGCCGCAATGATGTCGCCCAGGTCCCAGTGTTTGAACGCGGCATAGAGTTCTTCACCGATCTCGTCGCGCGTGAGGAAAATCTGGATACGCCCCGTGCTGTCCTGCAGGGTCGCAAAACTCGCCTTGCCCATCACGCGCTTGAGCATCATGCGGCCGGCGATTTTTGCGGGAATCGCCTCGGCGGCCAGCGTCTCGGCATCTTTGTCGCCGTGCGCTGCGTGCAGCTTGCCCGCATGGTCGGATGGCTTGAAATCGTTCGGAAAGGCCACGCCTTTGCCGTCCGCCTGGTTCTGGCGCAGGACCTTGAGCTTTTCGCGGCGCTCGACGATCAGCTTGTTGTCGTCTTGCGGTACGGGCGCAGGAGCGGCTGGGGCGGGCGGATTCGACTGGTTAGACATTGGGCAAGGTTCCGGAAGAGATCGAAAGGTGTCGGGCGCTTTGCCCGCGAGAGGTGGGCCTGAAAAGCGCCGAATTGTCGATTTTAAGTGACGCGGGCGTATTGGCGGCTGTGCCCGGGTGCCGAAAAGATGGTGACTAGACCGTCAGAGCGCGATGCCGGTGCGTTCGAGGATATCGCTCACCAGCTCCAGCCGCATCAGGGGATTGTCCAGCTCCATCAGGCGCTGCTTGAGCTCCAGCGGAATCGGCAGCAACTCGCACCAGCGGTTGGACACCCAGCCGCAATCGTCCAGCCGGTAAGGGGCCAGCAGCGGCATCTGGGCCTGCGGCAGGTCGCGCATTTGCAGGCTTTTGATCAGCTTGCCCAGCGCGTCGGCGGTGCCCTGCAAGTCGGGCGGGATGGCGACGGTCTGGTCGTCTTCGAGCCGGGTGACGTCGGCGATCCATAGGCCATGCCTGAGCTTTTCGCGCCGGGTAATTTCGAAGCGCTGCGCGCCGGTACAACGGATGGCCATCAGGCCCGGCTGCGGGATGGAAAACTCGGTGATGGTGGCCAGCGTGCCTACGGCGCTGAAGGCCTCGTTCGCAAAACCGTCGCCCGTGGGGGCGCCGGCATCGGCGGGCCGGCGTACCTCGGAGCCTTCGGTCAGTGAGACAACGCCGAAAGGCGCGCCGGCCTTGTGGCATTTGCCAATCATGTCGAGGTAACGGACCTCAAAGATGCGCAGCGGCAGCACGCCGCCGGGGTAAAGAACCGCGCCCAGCGGGAAGAGGGGAAGGGAACTCAGCGTCAAGGCTTCTGGCATGGTCTCATCGTGCTTTGGAGTGCCGTGAACCACATCATCCCATGTGACCCGAGCGGTGAATTTCTCGTGCGTCTAATACGCTTTGCTTCAGGGGTTTTCGGAGGTTTCAGGATTTGCCGGTTTGTCAGCTGACGGCATCGGCCGGTTGGCGCAGCAGCATGGCCAGGGAGTTGGCCACGGTCTTGCGCAGTTCCCGGCGGTCGCAGATCAGGTCGACCGCGCCTTTGGTCTGCAAAAACTCGGCGCGCTGAAAGCCTTCAGGCAGTGTCACGCGCACCGTGGATTCAATGACGCGCGGGCCGGCAAAGCCGATCAGGGCCTTGGGCTCGGCGATCACGATGTCGCCCACAAAAGCAAAGCCTGCGCTCACCCCGCCCATGGTGGGGTCGGTCAACACGCTGATGTAAGGCAGGCCTTTTTTGGCCAGGCGGGTCAGCGACGCGTTGGTTTTGGCCATCTGCATCAGGCTCAG
>JAJKJM010000223.1 GCA_021153985.1 Polaromonas sp. | reverse complement strand
GCGGCCCACCCGGCAGCCCCGATGAAGACGGCGACCGTTTCATCGAAATCTGGAACAACGTGTTCATGCAGTTCGACATGGCCGCCGACGGCAGCGTCACCAAACTGCCTGCGCCTTGCGTGGACACCGGCATGGGCCTGGAGCGCCTGGCCGCCATCTTGCAGCACGTGCACAGCAACTACGAAATCGACATCTTCGCCGAGCTGATCAAGGCGGCATCACGCGAGACCGGCGAAAAAGACCTGGGCAACAAGAGCCTGTTTGTCATTGCCGACCACATCCGCGCCACCGCATTTTTGGTGGCCGACGGCGTCAACCCGTCCAACGAAGGCCGCGGTTATGTGCAGCGCCGCATCATCCGCCGCGCGATCCGCCACGGCTACAAGCTGGGCAAAAAGACGCCTTTCTTCCACAAGCTTGTGGCTGACCTGGCCAGGCTGATGGGCGATGCCTATCCCAAGCTCAAGACGGACGAAGCCCGCATCACCGCGGTGCTCAAGGCCGAGGAAGAGCGCTTCTTTGAAACGCTGGAAATCGGCATGACGATTCTTGACACGGCCCTGGCCGGCGGCGCCAAGGTGTTGCCGGGCGATGTGGCCTTTAAGCTGCACGACACCTACGGCTTCCCGCTGGACTTGTCGGCCGACGTTTGCCGGGAGCGCGGCGTGGAGGTCGATGAAGACGGCTTCAAGGCCGCCATGGACAAGCAGAAGAACCAGGCGCGTGCCGCCGGCAAGTTCAAGATGGACCGCGCGCTGGAATACACCGGCAGCGGCAATACCTTTACCGGCTACGAGTTGCTGGAAGAGCCCGCCAAGGTGGTGGCCCTGTATGTTGACGGTGCGGCCGTTCAGGCCATCAACGCAGGCCAAAGCGGCGTGGTGGTGCTGAATACAACGCCGTTCTATGCCGAAAGCGGCGGACAGGTCGGCGACCAGGGCCGCATTACCGCAGGTGGTACCACCTTCACCGTAGACGACACACTCAAGATCAAGGCCGACGTGTTTGGCCACCATGGCACGCAAGAGTCCGGCACGTTAAAAGTCGGCGATGCCGTGACCGCACAGGTCAACACCGCCGTGCGCGCCGCCACCGTGCGCAACCACAGCGCCACCCACCTGATGCACAAGGCATTGCGCGAAGTGCTGGGCGACCACGTGCAGCAAAAGGGCAGCCTGGTCAACGCCGAGCGCACGCGTTTTGACTTCGCGCATAACGCGCCCGTCACCGACGCGCAGATTCGTGAGATCGAAGCACGTGTGAACGCCGAAATCCTCTCCAACGTGGCCACCGACGCCAGCGTGATGGCCATGGAAGATGCGCAGAAGTCTGGCGCGATGATGCTCTTCGGCGAGAAGTACGGTGAGACTGTGCGTGTGCTGACGATTGGCTCCAGCAAGGAGCTTTGCGGCGGCGTCCACGTCAAGCGCACCGGCGACATCGGCCTCTTCAAGATCGTGGCCGAAAGCGGTGTGGCAGCAGGCGTGCGGCGTGTGGAGGCCGTGACCGGCGAGAACGCGCTGGCTTACCTGCAGTCGCTGGAATCCACCGTGCAGTCGGCGGCTGGCTCGCTCAAGGCCAGCCCGTCCGAGTTGCAGGGGCGCATCGGCCAGGTGCTGGACCAGGTCAAGTCGCTTGAAAAGGAAATCGCCGCGCTCAAGGGCAAGCTGGCCTCGTCGCAAGGCGATGAGCTGCTGGGGCAGGCTGTGGATGTCAAGGGCCTGAAAGTGCTGGCTGCCAGACTTGAAGGCGCCGACGCCAAGACACTGCGCGACACCATGGACAAGCTGAAAGACAAGCTCAAGACAGCAGTCATTGTGCTGGCTGCGGTTGACGGCGACAAAGTGCAGATCGCCGCAGGCGTCACGTCGGACAGCGTAGGCAAGGTCAAAGCCGGTGAGCTGGTGAACTTTGTGGCCCAGCAGGTGGGCGGCAAAGGCGGCGGCAAGGCCGACATGGCCATGGCCGGCGGCACGGATGCGTCCAAGTTGGGCGATGCGCTCAAGTCTGTGCAAGCCTGGGTGACTGAACGCGCCTGACGCGAGGCAAGCGCGCCGGCGGGTTCAAGCTTTTGAATCCAGCCGGTTTGCTATCAATTCAGGAGCTACTCGCTCATATGCTTAAAGGGCTAGCGGCCAATTTCGTTTAAGAAATTGGCCTTTTTCTTTGGGCGGGTCGGGCGTATTAAACGGTAGCCCAGAACACGGCAAACCAGCTTTTGGGGTCGGTCCAGTGTTCAACCTGGCTGAAGCCGGCTTGTCGCAGCAGCGCCGTCATGCCTTCCACGGTGTACTTGTAAGAGCATTCGGTGTGGATGCGCTCACCGGCCGCAAAGTGCCGCTCACCGCCCGGCCAGCGCACCGTCAGGTCGCACTCGGCCTGCAGATGCATCTCGATGCGTGACTGTTCGGTGTTGAACAGCGCCACGTGGCGCCATTGCCGCACATCAAAGTCCGATTGCAGCAAGCCGTTGATGTTGAGCAGCAGGTTTTTGTTGAAAGCACCCGTCACGCCCAGGGCGTCGTCATAGGCGGCTTCAAGCAGTTCCGTGTCCTTGACCAGATCGATGCCCAGCAGCAGGCCGCGCGCCTTGCCCTGCGCCGGGTCGGCAATGTGCTGCAGAAACTGCAAAGCTTGGCCGGGGTGAAAGTTGCCCAGGCTGGAGCCGGGGTAGAAAAACACCCGGTCATGGGCCTGCACTTCGTCCGGCAGCACCAGGCCCGCCGAGAAATCCATGCCCAGGCCGACGATGTCGAGTGCCGGAAAGCTGTTTTGCACCTGCTCGGCGGCGTCGCGAAGGAAATCGACGGAGATGTCGATGGGCACGTACTGGCGCGGCTGGAGGTAGGGAATCAGCGCCATGGCCTTGGCGCAGTTGCCGGCGCCCAGGTCGATCAGGCAGGGCTTGTGAATCCCTGCACGGGCCAGAGCGCGCTCGAAATGCGCATGAGAAGCCTCAAAGATGCTGGCTTCGGTGCGGGTGGGGTAGTACTCGTCCAGGCCGGTGATGGCCTCAAACAGCTTGGAGCCGAGTTCGTCGTAGAAAAATTTCGGACTGACGTTTGCCGTTTCGCTGAGCAGGCCTTCGGCGATCTCATCCGCTGCGCCGCCTGAGGGGCCTGGAAGCGTATCGCCGTAAAGGTTGATGAACTGGGGGGAGGCCGTTGCCAGGGCTTCTGCAAGGCCGGGGAATTTGAGGGGCAGGTTCACGTTAAATCAGCCAGTTAAGTGATATCAAAAGATTTAAAAGCAGTTTGCAGACGGGTTGTGTAGGACTGTGCCGCTCAAACCGCCGGCAGGCAAGGCCGCCCCGGCTTATATAGGACCAATTCTGTCCGCCAAGGCTTTTGGGCCCACGCCCGTCCGCCCGCCGTCCGCTCCCCGGTCTGTTAGTCTGCGGCTGCTCCCCATCCTTACATCCCATGAAAAACCCATCGCCGCCACGCCTGTCCCGCCGTTTGTTGCTGCAATATCCCGTAGCCTGCGCCGCGGCCGCGGCGGCTGCTGCGTCTCAAACGGTTGCGGCACAGGGCCTGACCGGCCCTGCCTATGAAGTGCGGCCGTGGGCCGGCCCGGTTTCCGCGTTCTCACTGGTCGATACGAACGGCAAGGCCTGGGGCCCGGCTGACCTGCGCGGCCGCGCGGTGATGCTGAATTTCTGGGCCAGCTGGTGCGAACCCTGCCGGGCCGAAATGCCCACGCTGCAGCAGGTGGCTGATCTCTACGGCGCCGATAAATTGCTGGTGCTGGCCATCAACTTCAAGGAACCGGCGGCGCGGGCCCTGCAATTCGCCAGGACGACCGGGGTGACGCTGCCTGTGTTGCTGGACCTGAATGGCAAGGTGGCGCGGGAATGGGGCGTGAAGGTTTTTCCGACGACGCTGCTGATCGACCGCGCAGGCCGTCCACGCCAGCGGGTCACGGGGGAAGTTGACTGGACCGGTGCCGCGGCTGAAAAACTGATTGCGGGGCTGCTCAAGCCTTGAGATGGCCCGCGGCGGAAGGGCCATGGAGAGGCAGAGGCGATAATTGCATCCCGACATCCCGCAGCATCTTTATCTGCCGCGGTGCACGTCGCCCTCACCCCACCCGGAGATCTTTTTGATGACCACCGTACGCCGAGCTTTTCTGAAAAACACCGCGGCAGCTGCCGTGGCCGCTGCATTGCCTGCCTTTACCTTCGCCCAGGCACCTGCCGCAGCGCCCAGCCGCCGCCACTTTGCTCCCCAGAGCGGCGCCTGGCGAACCTTTGATGTCACCACGCGCGTGGACATCGCCAAGCCACAAGGCGTGACCAAAGTCTGGTTGCCGATTCCGTCAGTCAACAGTGACTACCAGCGCTCGCTGGAAAGCGGCTTCTCGAGCAACGGCACTGCCAGGCTGACGCAAGACGGCCAGGACGGCGCGAAGATGTTGTATGTGGAGTTTGCCGCCACCGAGCCCAAGCCCTATGTCGAGCTCACCAGCCGCGTGCAGACGCAGGGCCGCGCCATGGACTGGTCGCAAAAGACCGCCGTTGCCGAAAGCGCCGACACGCTGCGCTATTTCACGCGGCCCACTGTCCTCATCCCGACCGACGGCATCGTGCGCAAGACCGCGCTGGCCGCTACGCAAGGCGCAAAGACCGACGTCGAAAAGGCGCAAAAAATCTACAACTGGATCGTGGCCAACACCTACCGCGAGCCTAAAGTGCGCGGCTGCGGCGAGGGCGACATCAAAACCATGCTGGAAACCGGCAACCTGGGCGGCAAGTGCGCCGACCTGAATGCACTGTTTGTCGGGCTGTGCCGCTCTGTGGGGCTGCCGGCGCGTGACGTCTACGGCATTCGCCTTGTGCCTTCGGCCTTTGGGTACAAAGAGCTTTCAGGCAATCCGGCCAGCCTCAAGGGCGCGCAGCATTGCCGCTCCGAGGTTTACCTCAAGGGTTACGGCTGGGTGGCGATGGACCCGGCCGACGTGGCCAAGGTCATGCGCCTGGAAACGGCCGACTGGATCAAAACCACCACCGACCCGGTCGTCGCGCCGGTGAACAAGGCGCTCTTTGGGGGCTGGGAAGGCAACTGGATGGCCTACAACACGGCGCATGACGTGGCCCTGCCGAAGTCGGCCGGCGAGAAGCTGGGCTTTTTCATGTATCCCGTGGGGGAAAACGCGGCAGGGCGATTTGATTCTTACGCGCCTGACGACTTCAAATACCAGATCACGGCGAAAGAAATTACGGCCTGATCGCTGCGGTTCTGTATTTTTATAAAAGCCCTCTGCGTGAGGGCTTTTTGGTTTCTGCGTATCCCGCGCGGTCGAAATCGGAGTCAGGTGAGCGGCGCAGCCATCAGTCGCGTCAGGAGCGCTTCATAAGCAGCCACCACGGCGTCATTGGTGGGCAGGTAGCGCTGGATCAACTGGCGTTGCCGCGCCGTATAAGCCCCGGCTTGGGCATCATGATTCTCAAATACCTCGAGCACGCGCGTGCAACCCGCTTGCACGTCATTGCCTTCGTAGTAGTAGCCCAGGTCGGCGCACAGATGTGCGTTGTGCACCAGCGGATACCCTTGCCAGCAGACTTCCAGGTAAAAGTAATTGAGTGCGTTTTCCCATTGGTGTGAAATGACGACGTCGGTCATTTCGCTGAGAAAGGCCGGGGTTTCAAAGACGCCCAGGAAAGAGGCCTTGTGATTGCGCACGATGTCGAGCTGGTTCATCAGTGCGACAAACTCCTTGCTCTCTTGCGCCAGGCGCAGGGCATTGGTGACATGCAGGTAAGCGATGGCCTCTGGATTCTTCCGATAGGCCTCTTCAGCGATCAGGACCGGATAAAGGCAGAACTTCACCACGTCCAGGTTTTGCTCCATTACGCTGAGACGGCGGGGCCCCGGGCGGGCACGGTACTGGCCGGCGTCGGGAAATGCGCGGCTGCGCTCCTCAATGAACATCGGGTCCCAGACAAAGGGAACGACCGTGGCCGGCCGGCGGCGCAGGGTGGAAAAATAATGCTGGCTGATGGGCGCCACTTGCGGGATGACCCACAGGTCGTCATAGCGCTGATTGACGAAGAGGTCGTAACCCCACAAAGGCCTGCCAAAAAGGATGGACTCCATGGTGTGTACGTATTCGAAGCCACAGCAATAGGACACAAGCCGGGTGCCGCGCTGCTTGAGGTAGTCCGTCTGGGCCGCGCTGATTTGCCCGCCCAGTTCGATCAATATATCCAGCGAATCTTTGGCGTCTTCAAAGGCGGCAGTCGACCAGCGCTGCTGGTCCCAGGGCAGTGCCGGCGTGATGCGCACGGCGGTCGTGTTGACCAGTTGCACGGAACGGACAAGCGCGGAGGCCTTCAGTGCTTCGGCCAGGAAGACGGCGTTTTGCTTGATGCCGTTGTTCCAGAGCGTCTCAGCCTCCTGGTGCAGGCCGATGGTGATGCCGATGCGGAGGCCGGAAAACGTAGTTGCCATGGCGCTCAGCAGGACTTAGGCCGCCTGCCGTGCCGGGAGTGCCGCAAGCAGTTCGTCGTAGGTGGCCACCAATTCAGGATTGGCTGCCGTGTAGGCCAGCAGGTGCTGCCTTTGCCGCAGCGCATAGGCTTCTGCCTTGCTGTCGTGGTGTTCAAGCACATGCACCAATTGCCGGGCGCCTTCCTCCACATCGTTGCCGGGGTAGTAGTAGCCCAGTTCCGTGCACATCGAGGCGTTGTGCACCATGGGATAACCCAGCCAGCAGACGTCGAAGTAAAAATAGTTGAGCGGGTTATCCCACTGGTTGGAGATCACGACGTCAGCATGTTCACTGAGGAAATTCGCCGTGTCATAGCGTCCCAGAAACGAGGCTTTGTTGGCGTTGACAATGTCCAGCTGGAACATCAGCAACTGAAACTCGCGGCTTTGCTCCGCCAGGTGTTTGGCGCTGCAAACGTTCAGGAATTCGATCAACCGGGGTTGCGCCCGGAAAACCGTCTCGGCGATCAGGATGGGGTAGATGCAGGCCTTCACCACATCCATGTTGGGCTCCATGACAGCCAGCCGCTTGGCAGGCCGGCCGGGCCGGTAGCGCCCGCCCTGCGGCAGATTCGCCACGCTGCCTTCCAGCCATCGCGGGTCCCAGACAAAAGGCACGACCTTGGTGGGGCAACGCCTCAGTGCCTGGATAAACGAACGTGAGTTATTGGCCACCTGGGGAATGACCCAGATCTCGTCGTAGTGGCGGTTCATGTAGACGCCATGGGGCCACATGGGACGCCCGAACAGGATGGATTCCAGCACCACAACGTATTCGCTGCCGCAGCAATAACTCACCAGCCGGGTTCCGGCGGCCTTCAGCTGCAGGGACTGTTCTTCGCTGATTCCGCCGCCCAATTCGATCAGGACATCGAGGTCGTTTTTGACGGATTCAAGGGTGACAACGGGAAAAGTTTTGAGGTCCCAGGGAAGCTGGTCAGTGATGGCGACGTCGGTGGTATTGACCAGCTGCACCCGGTGCCCCAGCGGCGAAGCGAGCAGCACGCAGGCGAGGTTCAGCGCGTTTTGCTTGATGCCATTGACCCACAGGCTTTCGTCGGGGGCCCGCAGGCCAATCGTGATACCGATGCGCAATGCCGGCATGTTCAGAACGCCCCGCAGCCAGGCCGGCCCGGATGGGCACATGGGGAGGGCAAAAGTCCGGGCCCGGCGCTCATCGGCTTCTTGCCTTCGTCGGGTCTTTCCAGTCGTATTCGACATGGCGCCGGATGATCAGGCAACCGGGTGGCGAGTCGATGAGCGTGACGGATGCTCCCGGATCGCGTGGATCCACGTAGACCGTGAAGGTGGTCAGCAACTGGGTGGCCTTGTAGCCGCCGAGTTCTTGCTGCGCGATGCTCCTGCAGGCGAAGGGGGCGACCGAGATGCGTTCAGCCGCCACCGAGCAGCCACCCGCGGCATCAGGAACCGCCGTCAATGAAAAAGCCAGGGAAGCGTTTTTGTACTCAACGCCGCTGAGGGAAAAGAAGGGCCCGCCGTCGGGGTTCTTCCGGTCCCAATCGACCAGCACGTCATTGCCCGTGCTTCCGCTGACGGTCAGCGACGACAGGCGGGAAATGGCAGGCAGGCAGCGTTTGACACCCACATTGGTGGCGGCTGCGGTCAGCGCGTCCAGCGGTACGCCCGGCGCCGGCGCGGCAGGTGCGGGTAAGGCGGCAGGGCGCTGCGGCGACACCTGTGCATGGCCGCTGAGGCTCAGCGTGCAAAGAATACCCGCCAGAAGCAGCGTGCCCAGGCGGGGCGCACCGCTTGGGGGGATGGAGGAGGGATGCGGATTCATGGTGAGCCTGCGTTGTACAGATTGACCAGCGCTTCATTGTAGGCACGCACGTTATCTTCATTTTCCGGATCAAGGATGCGCAGAAAGGCCTGGGCGCGTGCCCGGTAGCCAGCCAGGTCTGCATCGTGCTGGGCAAATGCCTGCATGAGGGCCAGGCCGCCTTCTTCGCAATCAAAGCCGGGATAAAAGTAACCGCAGTCTCCAATGAACGTGGAGTTGTGGATCAGGGGGTAGCCGCCGTGCAGCGCCTCGTAGTAGAGGTAGTTTTGCCCGTTTTCCCATTGGTGGCAAACCACCGCGTCTACTTGTGACGACAGGCACTGGTATACCGGAAAGCGTCCTTCGAAGGTGGCCAGGCCGTGCCTGACGATATCCAGGCTGTTGGCGAAGCCGACGAAAGTGACGTGGTCCTTGATGTGAAAGGTGTTGTAGACCCGCAGCAGCTCGATCACGCCTGGGTTGGCCCGGTGGGCTACGTCGATGAGCAGCATGGGCAGATGGCTGGTCTTGACCATGCAGATATTGGGCTCGAAGATTCCCAGGCGCCACTTTTTGCGCCCCGGTTTGTAGCCGAAGGTCTGGCCGTCCGGGAGAGTGGCGGCAGCCCTCTCAAGGACGGCGGGGCTCCAGAGGTGCTGCATCAAACGCACGGGCGCTCTCATGGCGCTGCCAAAGTAGTGCATGCAGCTGCGTTCATACTCCGGCAGGGTCCAGATTTCGTCGTAAGGGGTCCCGGCGATCAACAAGCCGTGAGGCTTGTTGAAAATCATGCGTTCGATGTCGATGACGTAGTCATTGCCAACGCGCATGGTCACGACCTTTCCGCCGCGCTCGCGAAAGCTGACCGCCCACTCGCGGCTCAACTGCGCGCTCATTTCGATCATCACATCCAGCTTCTCGGCAGCGGCGGCCATGTCGATGATGGGCACCGGGGAGTCCGCCATGAAGCGCTGGGCGTCCTCAGCGTCGCCATCGCCGCCACCGCTGACCAGGTAGGTTTCGCTTACGTTCGGCGCGCGCACCAGCAGCATGACCAGGAACAGGCAGTTTTGATAGATACCGTTTTCCCACAGGGACTGTTCGCCCTTGCGTACATAAATCGACACGCCTACCCTGAGGCGGTCGGGTGCGGAGCCGCCTGCGGTGCCTGCCGGTTGCCTGGTGGTCTTGGCTTTTGTCATGCTGCCACCCCTTTGCCTGCCGTGTTGTGAAAGAGGTGCTGCAGCCTTCGGGCGTAGTTCTGCAAGTTGCGGTGGGCGAAGGGATCAACGGATGCGATGACCTTGGCGGCCTGGCCCCGGAAGTGATCCAGGTGCGCATCGTGCCGGCCGGCGGCCAGCAGCAGCTTGCGTGCGCCTTCGTGCGTGTCGAAGTCGGGATAGTAGTAATCAGAGTACCCGGCATCGCGCAGCCACGGAGAGTTGTGGATCAGGGGGTAGTTGCCATACAGGGCATCCAGATAGTTGTAGTTCTGGTCGTTTTGCCACTGATGGGCGACCACGGCGTTGGCGTGCTGAACCATGTAACCCGCAAAGTCATGGCGTCCCTGGAAAATGGCTTTTTGCTGCTTGACCAGGTTCAGGGAGTTGGCCAGATAGAGCAGGGTGGGGTGGTCTTTCAGGTGCAGGGTGTTGAGGACGTGCATGAACTCAATTTGCGCCGGGTCTGTACGGAACGCCTCATCGCAAATCAGCATCGGGATGTTGGAGCACTTGACCACCGACACGTTGGGCTCGAAGGTCGCAACGCGCAGGCCGGCGATCTTGCCCGTGGCGTCGGGCACCCGCCTTTTAAAACCAAACGAATAGTTGTCTTTTTCAAGTTCCTTCACGCGTTCAGCGAGAAACTGCGGAGACCAGATGTAGGGCACTTCATGAACCGGACACCGGTGCAGGGACCGTAGCAGAGGGGCGAACTCCTTGAAGTCTTTGGGCAGGGCCCAGATTTCGTCGCAACGGTCGGCGCGGCTGAAGAAACCGGGGCTTTCAAAGACGGTCGGCTCGATCAGGCCAACATAAGGCTGGCCGGCGCAATACCAGATGACTTTTTTCCCTTGGGCCCGCAGGTAGTCGAGCCATTTCACATCAAGCGCCCCCGCCATTTCAATCGCGACATCGATCTGGTCCGTGGCCTCATGAGTCGACACCATGCGGAGACCCAATGCCTCCATGTTCACCTGTGGAGGCATGGTGCTCTGGTCGCCGCCATTGAGCAGGATGACGGATTGGACGAAGGGGAGTTTCTGGAATGCCTGGGCAAGGAAGACGACATTTTGCCCAAGGCCGTTTTCCCAGATGTTCTGGCCGGCGTGCGTGAGAACTGAAATGCCAATGCGCATGGTTTTATCTCTTCAAAAGCCGTGAGCGCCGGCAGCACTTAAGCCGCTCGGCGCTCACTGGGAGCCGGCAGGCCCCGTTTGGTGGACGGAAGGCACTTCAGCGCATTCTACTTAACGCCATTTCCAGCTTGCGCCGAAGTTCAGACCCCATTCCCTGCCGGTGGTCGAAAGGCCAAAGCCCCATGCGCTCTTGCCGTCGTTGTTCAGCGCCTTGAAGTTGATGCCCAGCGCACCGTAACCTTTGTAGTTACCGACGCCAATACCCAGGGCTTTTTCGCCGCTTTCCATGTTGGGCATGTACGTGCCTGCCATGGCCATGCTCATGGCGATGCCGGAGTAGGCAATGCGCCTGACGTCGCTCAACTGGGACACATTCACGGCATCGGTCGGGGCCACGCCCGGAGCGACGTTGGTGATGCGCCGCTCGCTGCCTGGTGAGCCCACCGACACCGTATTGGGCTGGTCGGCCACCGAGTAGGCACCCAGTGCGACGGCGCGGTTGGCCGTAGCCTCTGCGCTGGCGCCCAGAGCCACTGAATCGTTACCCGATGCCAGCGAGTTGGAGCCCACAGCGGTGGCTGGGTCGGCAATCGCCCTGGCCTGGAAGCCGATGGCGACCGAGCCCTCATAAGTCGCAGTAGCGCGGAAGCCAATCGCTGTCGTGTTCTTGTCCTGGGCAAGCGATTGCGAACCGTAGGCCGTGGCGCCGGTGGCTACCGTCGTGGCGGAGGCGCCATTGACACCGGCGCGGGTACCGGCGCTGGCGCAAAGGCCCGTTGCCGTCGTGTCCGCGCCATTGGCCACCGTGCAATCTGAAGGCGACGCGACGGTTTGCATCGCGGTGCTGTTAAACGCATTGCCTTGCGTCGTCAACCCGCCGCCGGCGGCCCCGCCCGCGGTGGATCCGATGATGGAGCCGCCGTTGGCGCTGGCCGTGTTGGCCGCGTTGACCAGCTGCGCCAGGGCAGCAGTTCCCGAAGTGGCCGTCGACAAACCTGTCGACAGAGAGGCAATGCCGCTGTTGGCGGTGCCCAGGCCTGTCGACAGCGACGTGACGGTGCTGTTGGTGGTGCTCAGGCCCGTCGACAGCGAACTGAGGCCTGTCGACAGCGAACTGACGCCGGTCGACGTCGAGGTCGACAGCGAACTGGTGCCTGTCGACAAGGAGCCCAGCCCGGTGGACAGCGAGTTGATGCCGGTGGAGGTCGAGGTCGACAGCGACGTGAAGTTGCTGTTGGTGGTGCTCAGGCCCGTCGAGAGCGAGCTGAAGCCGGTCGAGATCGAACTGATGCCTGTCGACAGCGAACTGAAACCGCTCGACGTCGAGGTGGAAAGTGATCCCAGGCCGGTAGACAACGAACTGACGCCGGTCGAGGTCGACGTCGACAGCGAGGTGACAGTGCTGTTGGTGGTGCTCAGACCCGTGGACAGCGAGCTGACCCCCGTCGACAGCGAACTGATGCCGGTCGACGTTGAAGTTGAGAGCGAACCAAGCCCGGTGGAGAGGGAACTGATTCCCGTGGAAGTCGAGGTCGACAGCGAGCTCACGCCCGTCGACAGGGAACTGACGCCGGTGGACAGCGAACTGATACCTGTGGAGGTCGAGGTTGACAGCGAGTCGACGCCGGTGGACAGCGAGCTGATGCCTGTGGAGGTCGAGGTCGACAGTGAGCTGACACCGGTTGACAGCGAACTCACCCCAGTCGAAAGGGAGCTGATGCCGGT
>JAJKJM010000222.1 GCA_021153985.1 Polaromonas sp. | reverse complement strand
TCAGTGCCCATACAGCCCTGAACCCTCTCAGCACTGTTCCGTTTTTCCGGCGAGCACTATTCCCGACAGTGCCCACGCATGGCTCAACCAGCCCAGCCCCTGACAAGGGCCAGGTGGGTGGACACCGAACACCCGCCGGCTTGCTCGCAAGCCGATTACTCCTTATTTATCAAGCCGGGACACATACCCGGCACGGACTTTTTATGAACGTAGATCACACCAAAATCGCGGTGGGCAAGTACCTTGTCTCACCACTGGCCAAGCAGCAAGGCGAACGCTACGCTGCATCGGTCTCCATCCGCTCCGGACGCGGCAGCGCCACGCATGACCGCGTGATGCGCTTCAGCGGCCTCTTTGACAGCGCGGCCGCGGCCGTGCATTACGCGACGGAACATGCCCTCGGCTGGATCCACGAGCGTTCGACGCCGGCCTGCGCATAAGCCTTGCCAGCCCTTACAACAGACATCACAGACAATTTTTCCAATTCCCTAGGAGTTACATCATGGCCAAAGAAGAACTGATTGAAATGCACGGGCTGGTAGACGAAGTGTTGCCGGATTCGCGCTTTCGCGTCACGCTCGACAACGGCCACAAGCTTGTGGCTTACACCTCGGGCAAGATGCGCAAGAACCACATCCGCATTCTTGCGGGCGACCAGGTGTCGCTGGAGCTCTCGCCTTACGACCTGAGCAAAGGCCGCATCACCTTCCGCCATATCGCAGGCCGCGGCCCAGGCCCGGCACCGCGCCAGGCCCGCTAAAACGGCAACCAGCCGCAGCATCAAACACAAAGCCCGGCAGGTGGAGTTTTCTCCGCCTGCCGGGCTTTGTTATTTGCGGGCTTGTGATTTATTTCAGTGGCGGCCGTTTGCCATGTGCTCGGTCTTTTTGTCCATCAGCACTTCGGGCTCCTGGGCTTCAATCCAGGTCTCGTTGTTGAGCCCGGCCTTGAGCCTGTCAGTGTCCAGCTCATCCGTCCATTTGGCAACCACGATCGTGGCCACGCCGTTGCCGATCAGGTTGGTGAGCGCCCGTGCTTCCGACATGAAACGGTCTATCCCCAGAATCAGTGCCAGCCCGGCAACCGGCACGGTGCCCACAGCCGACAGGGTAGCAGCCAGCACAATGAAGCCGCTGCCGGTGATGCCAGCGGCCCCTTTGGACGTGAGCAGCAGCACTGCCAGCAGGGTGAGTTCCTGAGTGAGCGTCATCGGCGTGTTGGTGGCTTGTGCGATGAACACCGCCGCCATGGTCAGGTAGATCGAGGTGCCGTCCAGGTTGAAGGAATAACCGGTCGGGATCACCAGGCCCACCGTGGTTTTCTTCGCGCCCAGGTTCTCCATCTTTTCCATCATGCGCGGGAGCACGGACTCGGACGACGAGGTGCCCAGCACGATCAGCAACTCTTCCTTGATGTACTTGATGAACTTCCAGATGCTGAAGCCGTGGATGCGTGCAATGGCGCCCAGCACCACAAAGATGAAGATCAGGCACGTCGCATAGAAAGCGGCCATCAGTTTGCCGAGCGACACCAGGCTGTCCACGCCATACGCGCCTATGGTGAAGGCCATGGCGCCGAAAGCGCCTAGGGGCGCTACCCTCATGATGAAGCCGACGATGGTAAACAGCACATGCGAGGTTTTCTCGACGAAGTCGAATACCAGCGTGCCGCGCCCGCCGAAGCGGTGCAGCGCAAAACCGAACATCACCGCGATCAGCAGCACCTGCAGGATTTCTCCTTTGGCAAAAGCGTCCACCACGGTGGACGGAATGATGTTGAGAATGAAGTCGGTCGTGCCGACCATCTTCCCGGGTGCGGTATAGGCCGCGATGGCTTTGGTGTCCAGCGTGGACACGTCGACGTTCATGCCCTCGCCCGGCTTGAGTACATTGACAAGGACCAGCCCGATGATCAGTGCGAAGGTGCTGACGACTTCAAAGTAAAGCAGCGCCAGGCCGCCGGTCTTGCCGACCTTCTTCATGTCCTCCATGCCGGCGATGCCGATCACGACGGTGCAGAAGATGATGGGCGCGATCATCATCTTGATCAGCTTGATGAAACCGTCGCCGAGCGGCTTCATGTGCTTGCCGGCCTCAGGGTAAAAGTGCCCCAGCAGAACGCCGGCGATCACGGCGCATACCACCTGAAAGTAGAGCGAGCGGTAAAGGGGGAGCTTGCGGCTTGTTGTCTTCGTTGTCGTTGTGTTTGTCATGGCCGGGACGCATCAGGCTAGGTTATGCGTTGTTGTGAGAGACGGCCCAATATAGCCCCGCCACATAATTTGTCCATGTGGGAAACCACAGATCACACAACTTACGCTTTCCGCTCCCGGGGGGCTTGCTCAGCCCGCAGGGCGGCTTTCGCCGGCGGCCTGGGCCGGCGGACGGGCCATCCAGGCGATCAACGACGAACGCATGGCTTCTTCCACCGACATGTCGATCGGCTGCACCCAGTCCGCCGGGACGAACACCGTGTAGCCGCCGATCATGTAGCCCATGGGCAAATACACCGCCACGCGCTCGCCGGGCAGAAAACCTGGCGGAAGGTCGGCGAAGCTGCGGCGCGTGATCAGGCCCACAATTTCCATGGCATGGCCCGGCATGCGCAGGATCACCACGCTTTGCTCACCCTGCTTGCCTGATGGAGAAAAATAATCGGCAAAACTTTTTAGCGAGGAGTAGATGCTTTTGACGACGGGCAGGTTGGTAAAGGGCATTTCCGCGAAAGACAGCAGCTTGCGCACACTTTGCTTGGACACCAGGTAGCCTATCACCAGGATGCTCAGCACGCCAAACACCAGGCCCATGCCCGGAATGTAAAAACTGCCGATCAACGGCCGCAAAATCCACAGCGCCGCGGTTTCCATCCACGCCAGAAAGATATACAGCAGGTACACCGTCAATGCCACCGGCAAGATGGTGATGAGGCCGCGAAAGAAATATTTGTAGAGGCTTTTCATGGGTTCTTTATTCAGGCCGCCGCGCACGGTGCGAGGCTGGCAATCCCCTGCAATATAACCATTTCGGGTGACTGCTCTGGCACCGGTGTCTGTCGGTGTTTTCCTACATTTTTTACGGTACTAATCACGCCGTTTGTCACAGTTCCGTGCGTAAACTGTCGTCGTTGCAAAACACTCGACATGAAACACGACGCTCTTGCGGAAATGAAAACAGGTGAAGGCCTGCTTGCCCGCGTCTTTGCCGTTTTTTCTGTTTTTGCTTTTGCTTTTACTGGTTTGTCATGGCGGTCCATGTTGGCGTCCCCATCGCAATCGGCGCTGGCGCTGAAAGTTACGTTTCATCCCCTTGATATCTTTTTGCCGCGCTCCAAGCTGCGCTGCACAGCCAAACCCGGCCTGCCCGGATTTTTTTTGAGGATTATTTTTTCATGAGCCACTCCACACTGGTCAATGCGCAGCTCAGTGCACCCCTGCGATCTTTGGCCCTGACCGTCGAGGAAACCGCTCCCGGTGAATTTGCCTGGCGCATTCTTGAAAGCAGAAACAACCCCACAGTGTTCGAATCGATCTCCTGCTCCGAGGTCACCTTTGCCGCCTACGATTCGGCACTGGCCACAGGCTATGGCGAATTGCAGCGCTTGATAGGCCCGGACTTGCAGTACGGCCCCCGCAGCGAAGAGGATCTGCAGGTCGAATTGTTCACTGCCGCCCCCCAAACCTCGGCAGGCAGCAACTCCGGCAAGCTTGCCTCCTCCGCCAACAGCCTCAAGCCCGGCGCGATACCCGCATGAAATCCGATCTGGAGGTCAAATACGCCGATCTGCGCGCACAGTTGCAGGCCTTGCAGCAGGCGCCCATCAAGGACTTTGCCAGGATAGACCAGCTCATCGATCAGCTGGAGAAAATCCAGCTCGCCATCAAGGCCGAACACGGCATCAAAGGCAACAATCCCAACGAATGAATGGCCTGCTGCGCGCCCTCATCTCATGCGGGCCGCCTTGCATCAACCGGTGAACCCCGTAGCATTTTGTGACCTCGCTTGTCCTACATTGCGCGCTGTAGCAGGCCGACGGCTCACGCGGGAGCCCTTTCGGTAAATTGAACTTAGCTGGCAATGCGGCCAGCGATTTACCAACCCCCGATTGCCCGTGATGGGCATGACTTAAGGAGTACACACCATGAAAGCATCGAAACCTCTGGCTTCCGTTGTCGCCGCGGCTGCTGTCGTTGGCGCCATCGGCCTGGCTTACGCGCAAACCCCCGGCGGGTCAACGGGCGCAACGTCGTCTGGCGACACGTCCAGCCAGACCATGCAGAACCAGGGCACCACCGGCACCAGCACGGATACCACCGGTAGCAGCACGGGCACCAGCGGCAGCACCATGGGCAACAGCTCGTCCACCACGAGCAGCGACACCACGGGCTTTCAGTCAGAGCGCCCCGCACAGGCTGACCGCAACTAACCCGGCACCCTCATGCAAGCTTGCGTGACACCGCCCCGGGTGGCTTAGGCGATCCGGGGCGGTTTTACGATGATCTTTCTTTCAGCGCATCATGGCTACCTCATCGCCTGACAGCCTCGATCAACCGTCTCTTGCGCAGAGCGTCAAGTGTCCTGCCGCTGAAGGCGGCAGTGAGCTTCTCGATGGTGTCAAACAAGGGGTTCTTTTCGGCATTGCCGTCCTGGCCGTCACTCTGCCGTTGTTCAGGCCACTTCCTGTTGCTCCGGCGGCTGCTGCCAAGCCCGCTGTGTCAGTCCAGGCGCCACGTTATGCAAACTTCGGCAATGAGCCTGCATCCGACGAGGCCCGGCAAGTCGCCAACTGGGTGGTCACTTCGGGCGACAACCGCAAACTCTTTTTTGTGATTCTCGACAAGATCAACACCAAGGTGTTTGTCTTCGAGCCCTCCGGCAAGCTGCGCAGCGCCACGCCTGTGTTGATAGGCGCGGCGCGCGGCGACGACTCGGTGGATGGCATAGGCGGCCGGCCCATCGCTCAAGTGCAGCCCCAGGAACGCACCACGCCTGCGGGCCGCTTCCTTGCCGAGCCCGGGCGCAACGCCACAGGCGAAGACGTGGTCTGGGTTGACTACAAAGCGGCCGTCTCCATGCATCGCGTGCGCACACTAGAGCCCAAAGAGCGCCGGCTCGAACGCCTCGCGTCACCCACGACTGCCGACAACCGCATTTCCTACGGCTGCATCAACATGCCCGTGGCGTTTTTTGAAACCGTGCTCAAGCCGGCTTTCAACGCCAGCTACGGTGTGGTCTACGTGCTGCCTGAGGTCAAATCCTTGGCAGAGGTTTTTCCGGCAGCCCATGAGCTCGCCGTGAAGCAGGGCACTGTTCCTGCGGGCTGAGCCAGGTCACTGTGCGCCCGGTCCGGGTGCCGACCTTCCACTTGTCATTTGTAACTTGTAACCGCGTGGGCCGGTGCGTCCACGTCGTGTTGCGCGCTTGCGTCTACTGCGCCAAAAAATCCTCTTCAAAGCGACTGTTACACAGTCCGATCGGGCTTCAAAAACACCGAAAAAACCCCCGGCACCCTATGCCAATAAAGGAATGTGTGCTATCTAAACGATAGCAAATGTCCGAGGCAATTCAGGGTTTTTCCGTTGAGAACAATTGCTTGCATCGTTAACATGGCGAAACTGACGGCCGGGCGCGTTAAGACATTACAACCCGACTTTTTTGATGTGCGTTCGCGCACTCCAACGGCGCAACGCACAGGATTTGAATGTTGTTCAAAGGCAAAAAACATGCACCCATGGCCTGTACGGCGCTGCTTGCGATTTTTGCCGCCGGCCCCTCGCTGTCCCTCGCTGCACCCCTCGCCCCTTCCACCGAAGCCACTCCAAGCAACGCCACGGCGGCCCCGGCTTCTGTAAACCCTGCCACCAGCATGGCGCTGGTGTCCGCTTCTCCGGATGCTCGCCAGGCCTTGCGCTGGGTTGTCGAATTCCATGACAACCAGGACCTGCCTTTTGTGATCGTCGATAAAAAGGGCGGACGCATCTTTGTATTTGAAGCCAATGGGCAGCTGCGCGGCGCCTCACCCGCATTGACGGGCCTGGCGCCCGGCGACCACGCCATCGCCGGCATGGATCAGCGCAGCGTGGCCAGCCTGCGTGACTATGAACGCACCACCCCCGCAGGCCGTTTTGTCTCGGAACCCGGCCACAACCTGCAAGGCGAGGCGATTGTCTGGATTGACTACACGGCCAAGCTCGCCATTCACCGGCTGCGTCCCGCGCCGGCAGCTGAGCGCCGCGCGGAACGGCTGGCCTCCGAAACCCCCGAGGACAACCGCATTTCCATGGGCTGTGTGGTGGTACCGGTCAGCTTCTATGAAACGGTGGTCGGCCCTGTGCTGGGAAAAAGCCGCGGCATTGTTTATGTGCTGCCTGAGACCCAGCCGCTGCAGCGCATGCTGGGTGCGCTGCAACTGAGCCAACGCTAAAGCTCGCCTCTCTGGCTTTGGCAACGCCGCGCAAGGCCAGTGAGGTTGTGGCGTCGGCGCAGGCCCTACAACTACAGCCGCGTCAGCCATTCCTTACTTGGAGCAGGCCTTCAGGCTGGCATCGACGTACCGGTATGCGTTCTACATTGAAGTTGTCTTTTAAATCCGACCACTACATAGGAGAAATAGCATGCCACTCATTGCCTGGCTACTCGGTGTCCCCCTCAGTGTCGTTTTGATTTTGATGTTGTTGGGCGTGTTCTAGGCGCCTGTGCTTGACCCAAAGAAAAAGCCCGCGCTGCGGGCTTTTTCTTTGGAGAGGCTGTTCAGGCGGGAGCCGGCTCTTTGCGCCGGGCGCGCAAGCGCGCCACCTTCCACCAGCCCGGCAACAGGCTCTGGATTTCGGGCCGGGTAAAGCGGTCGTCAATGAGGTAGACCACGCCGCGGTCCGAGGTCGTGCGTATCACCCGCCCGGCGGCCTGCACCACTTTTTGCAAGCCTGGGTAAAGGTAGGTGTAGTCATAGCTCTGGCCAGCGCCGAAGTTCACGCCCATACGTTCCCGGATCTGCTCGTTCACAGGGTTCACCTGCGGCAGCCCCAGCGTAGCGATAAACGCGCCTATCAACCGGTCGCCCGGCAGGTCTATGCCTTCGGCAAACGAGCCGCCCAGCACCGCGAAACCGATGCCTCGGGACTGCAGCGTGAAGCGCGCCAGGAAAGCGTCGCGCGCGGTCTCTTCCATGCCGCGCGTCTGCTCCCACATCGGGATGTGCGGATAGCGTTGGCGAAAGAGCAAGGCGAGTTTTTGCAGGTAGTCGTAGCTGCTCAAAAAAGCCAGGTAGTTGCCCGGCAGGCCCTCGTACTGACGCGCCATCAGGTCAACGATGGGCGAGAGCGAATCGTCCCGGTGCTGAAAGCGCGTCGAGACATCGCTCACCACCGACACCTGCAACTGCTCGGCCAGGAATGGTGATTGCACCTCCGTCCATACCGTGCCGGCCGGCAGGCCCAGTGTGTCGGCGTAGTAGTTTTGCGGGCTGAGCGTGGCTGAGAACAGCGCCGTCGACTGCGCGGCTGCAAAGCGCGGCGCCAGAAAGGGCGCGGGCACCACGTTGCGGATGTTCAACATCGCGAGCTGCTGGCCCAGCACCTGGCCCAGCGCGTCGCGGCCGGCCTCCTGTGCATCTTGCAGCGTCACGTCAAACAGCGAATGCTCACCAAAATCTTCCGCCATGCGTGAGAAATGCAGCGCTTCGAAATAAAAGTCCTGCAGCTCGCCGTCCATGCGGGTCGGGTTGGCCAGCAGGAAGTCGGTGATCTGGGTGAGCGCCTGGCCCAGGGTTTTGAGAAAGGGCGCGGGCAGCTCAGGGTGCACTTCGTAGGCCTCACCGCGCCCCTGCTGGGCCTGCTGGAGTTCCAGCAGGCTGCGGTTCAGCCGCTCCAGCGCGCCCCGCACCGCCCGCGGCGCGCTGGCGTGCACCTGCTGCAGCTGCGCCTGGCTTAGCGTGGCTGAATACATCTTGCGTGCGCGCTCGACCAGGTTGTGTGCCTCGTCCACCAGCACGCCCACGCGCCACTGGTTGCCGCTGGCTTGGCCGTGCAGCAGCGCGCTGGTGTCAAAGTAGTAGTTGTAGTCGCCCACCACCACGTCCGACCAGGTCACCAGTTCCTGGCTCAGGTAGTAGGGGCACACGTGGTGCGCCAGCGCCAGCTCCCGCAGCGCGGCTTTGTCCAGCGGGCCTTTCGCGGCCGCGTGTGCAACCGCGGCGCTGCGCGCCTGAGGCAGCCGGTCGTAAAACCCTTTGGCCAGCGGGCAGGCGTCGCCATGGCAGGCTTTGCCCGGGTGCTCGCAGGCCTTGTCGCGCGCCACCAGTTCCATCACACGCAGCGGCAGGGCGCCGGTGGCCACGCTGCCCTTGATGCGGTCCAGCGCATCCAGCGCCAGCCGGCGGCCAGGTGTTTTGGCGGCCAGAAAGAAAAGTTTGTCGAGCCGCTGCCTGGGCACCGCCTTGAGCAGCGGGAACACCGTGCCTATGGTCTTTCCGATGCCGGTGGGCGCCTGCGCCATCAGGCAGGCGCCGGCCTGTGCGGTTTTGTAGACAGCCTCGGCCAGTTCGCGCTGGCCGGGGCGAAATGCGGGGTGCGGAAACGCCAGCGTGCCCAGCGCCGCATCGCGCGCCTGGCGATGCGCGAGTTCTTGCGTCGCCCAGGCCAGAAAGCGCTCGCATTGCGCTTCAAAGTATTCCTTGAGGGACGCGGCGGAGAAATGCTCAGTCAGCGGTGTTTCCTGCAGGCTGGCCACGTCAAAGTAAACCAGCGTGAGGTTGATATCGGCCAGGCCCCTGTCCGCGCACAGCAACCAGCCGTAAATCTTCAGCTGCGCCCAGTGCAGGTGCCGGCGGTTGTCGGCCATGCTGTGCAGGTCGCCGCGGTAGGTTTTGACTTCCTCGAGCTGGTTTTGCTCCGGGTCGTAACCGTCGGCGCGGCCGCGCACCCGCAAGGTTTTGTACTCGCCCTCCAGGCTCACCTCCGACTGGTAAGAGCCGCCGCGCCGCGACGCGACCAGCGCATGGCCCGCCATGCCTTCCTGGGCGGAGGGCGAGGGCGTAAAGCGCAGGTCCAGGTCGCCATGCTTGGCCGTGAATTCGCACAGGGCCCTGACGGCTACAACGTATTGCAAGGGTCGCTTTCCAGGTGAAAAAATGGGGTGGAATGGCCATGGTAGCGCAGGCCGGTTGACCCGGTTCAACTCCCTCTCCCTCGGGGAGAGGGTTGGGGTGGGGGCGGCGGCCTTCGACCATGCGCCGCGCAATATCAAGCGCAGCCGGCCCCCATCCCAACCTTCCCCCTGCGGGGAAGGCGCAATGCAAGGGGCCGTGGCGCGGTGCACCACTCTTGACTCCCTCTCCCTCTGGGAGAGGGTTGGGGTGAGGGTGGCGGCTTTCGAATATCAATCGCCGCTAGCCCCCATCCCTGCCTTCCCCCAGCGGGGGAAGGAGCAAGATCAGGGGAAATAGTAAAACTGAAACACACCATTACCGCGCCCGCCATTTACCCAGGCGCCGCGGCCGCATACAGTGACGCCCATGGATCACATCATCTCGTGGCTGGAGCAATACGGCCTGGCCGCCGTTTTTCTGAATATCGTGCTGGAGCAGCTGGGCCTGCCCATTCCGGCGTATCCGGTTTTGATCCTCACCGGCGCTTGGAGCTTTAACGGCCAGTATTCGGCGGGTGGCCTGTTGCTCACGGCCGTGCTGGCTTGCCTGATCGCCGACAGCATCTGGTACTGGGCCGGCCACCGTTATGGCAGCCGTGTGCTCAAAACCCTGTGCCGTATTTCGCTCTCGCCGGATTCCTGCGTGCGCCAGACCGAATCGATCTTCACGCGCTGGGGCGTCAAGTCGCTGATGCTGGCCAAATTCATTCCGGGCTTCGCTTCGCTGGCCACCGCGCTGGCCGGGCGCACCGGTGTGCCCTTTGGCCGGTTTCTTCTTTTCGATGCCATCGGTGCGGCGCTCTATGCAGGCGCGGGCCTGGCCATCGGCATGGTGTTTCACGATGCAGTGGCGGACGTGCTCGCCGTCTTCGAGCAGATGGGCCGCATCGGTCTTATGGTGCTGCTGGTGGTGTTTGCGCTCTTTCTGGCGCAGAAATGGTGGCAACGCCAGCGCTTTTACCGCCAGCTGCGCATGGCCCGCATTTCTCCCACGGAGCTGGTGCAACTGACGCAAGGCAAGCAGCCCACCGTCATCCTGGACGTCCGTACCGAGCTCAGCCGCGCAGGCGGCGGCATCATCCCCGGTGCGCTGCTGTGGTCAGACCCCGACCGCAAGATGGCTACGCTGGACCTTCCCCATGACGTCGCCGTGGTGGTCTATTGCGCCTGCCCCAACGACGCCTCGGCCGCGCAGGTAGCCAGGCGGCTGATGGCGGCGGGGTTTCGCAATGTCCGCCCCTTGCACGGCGGCATTGACGCCTGGCAGGCCGCCGGGCTGGCGCTGGAATATCCCGCGCAACCCGCGTAGCGCTGAAGCCTGGTGGTGTGAATTTTCCCCTTGTGCTGAATACGGATGTATGCCTTCATGTTGCCATGGGGACCGCAATGTAAGGCAAGAGGCCTCAAGAGAGGTCTTAAGTATGCAAATACAGCGCGCACTTTCGAAAGAGTCGGGCAAAAGAAAACAGGGTGTTGTCCTATGGCGCATTTTTCGGCGGCAGCACACACTTTGCATTGCCGGGCGTCAATGAAAAATGGATCATGGGCGCTTCATCTTTGTAAAGAAAGTTCCATGCAGTGCATGACATTTTGTTCGCCGGGCGCATTTATCACAGTTCCCTGTGAGCATCGCCTGCCGGGATTGCCTCTGCGTTTGCAGTCCCCTTCGCGCGCAGTGCGCATCATGCAGGAGCCATGGTGAAAAGAGACGAAAGCCTTTCAGAAGCCAACGAACGCCTTCAGGCTGAAGCGCTTGCGCTGGCCGCTGCCAACGAAACACTCAGGCAGGAGCTTGCGGAGCAGAAGCGTGCCGTCGAGACGCTCCAGAGTGATGTGCAGGGCCTGTGCAGCCTGGCCTCGATATCGGCGGACTGGTACTGGGAGCAAGACGCCGACTGCCGCTTCATCATCTTCGCCGCCGAGAAGTCCCACAACGACCCTGACAACCCGAGCCCCGACCTGAACACGGCACTCGGCAAAACCCGGTGGGAGTTGCCGGACACTTTCCCCCTGAGTATGTCCTGGGCCGACCACCGCGCGCTGCTTGAAGCGCGGCAGGCCTTCCGCGACTTCGAATACATACGCGTGCTGGGCGGCATTGCCCATTATTTTTCTGCCAGCGGCGTACCGGTGTTCGACAAGCGCAACCAGTTCACCGGCTACCGGGGCACGACACGCGACATCACGGCGAGCCGCCGCACCGAGGAAAAAGAACGCAAGGCTGCGCAGTTCCTGGACGACATCGTTGAAAACATTCCCATGGCCGTGCACCTCAAGTCCGTGCAAGACGGCTTCCGGATGGTGGCGTGGAACAAGGCCGCTGAAAACCTGTACGGCATCCAGCGCGAAGAAGCCATCGGCCGGACCATCCATGACCTGTGGCCGAAGGCCGATGCCGATCGCATGCATGCCTCCGACCTGGAACTCGTGGCCAGCGGCACGATGCAGGAGTTTCCCGACCTGGCTGCGGACGCGGGGGACGGCGGGCGCATACGCGTGCACATGCGCAAGCTCCCCCTGAAGGACGCGAGCGGAGCCATCACCCACATCCTCGTCACGTCCGAAGACATTACCGAACGCCTGGTGGCCGAAGACCGGCTGCGCCACAGCCAGGACCGGTTCAGAAGCCTCACCCAGCTCTCGTCCGACTGGTATTGGGAACAGGACAAAAACTTCCGCAACGTCTTTGTCTCCAACGATCCACAGCGCTTTGCCCTGGGAACCCATGTCATCGGGGAGGGGCTATGCCGATGGGACCTGCCCAACTCCGCGCCGCTTGTCGGCACGTGGGAAGAGCACAAGGCTGCCTTGCAGGCGCATTTGCCGTTCCGTAATTTTGAGTACCGGCTGGCCAAGTCGGATGGGAGCGCCATTTACCGCAGCGTCAGCGGAGAGCCGGTGTTTGGCAGCGACGGAGCCTTCGAAGGCTACCGCGGCGTGGGTAGCGACATTACCGAGCGCAAGCAGGCTGAAGCAGCGCTGCATACGAGCGAAGCGCGGTTCCGCGCGGTGGTAGGGGCTCTGGCCGAAGGTGTCGTGCTGCGTGACGCCGACGGGAAAATCGTTGACTGCAACGCAAGTGCCGAGCGCATCTTCGGCAAGAGCCTGGCGCAGGTCAAAGGGTTGACATCGGCCGCGCTGGACTGGGAGCGCTTGCGTGAAGACGGCTCGCCCATGCCGCAAGAGGAGTGGCCCAGCGTGGTCGCCCAGCAAACCGGCCAGACGCAAAGAAACTCGGTCATTTGCTACCGGCGGCCCGACGGCAGCATCATGTGGGGCCTGGTGAATGTGCAGCCCCTGTTCGACGGCGTTACCAATGTCCCCACCGGTTTCGTCACCTCCGTTGCCGACATCAGCAAGAGGAAGCAGGCAGAAATTGAAATCGTCCGGCTCAATGTTGATCTGGAAACCCGTGTCGCGCGCAGGACGGCCCAGCTCGAAGCGGCCAACAAGGAAATCGAGGCGTTCTCTTATTCCGTCGCGCATGACCTGCGCACCCCGCTCAGCACCATCGACGGCTTTTGCGTCCTGCTTGAAAAAAACATGCCGGCCGGCGCGGACGAGCGCGCCCGGCATTTCCTCAGCCGCATACGCAGCAGCGTGCGGCGCATGGGCGAGCTCACCGACGGGTTGCTGTCCCTGGCGCGACTGTCGCGTACCAGCATCGTCTGGGCGCCGGTGGACGTCAGCGCCGAGGCCGAAGGCATTTTGCACAGGCTCAAAGAGGCCAACCCGGAGCGCGATGCCACGCTCACGGTTGAGCCCGGCCTGGTGGCGCGGGCCGACCGCGCCTTGTTGGCGCAGGTTCTTGAGAACCTGATCGCCAACGCCTGGAAGTTCAGTTCGAAAAAGCCGCGCACCGAAATTTCCGTCGGCAAGCAGGATGGAGCGGGCGCGGCTGCGGTGTATTTTGTGAAGGACAACGGCGCCGGCTTTGACATGGCCTATGTCGACAAACTGTTCGGCACTTTCCAGCGCCTGCATGCGCCTGAAGAATTCACCGGCAGCGGCATTGGCCTGGCCACCGTCAAGCGCATCATCACCCGGCACGGCGGCAAGATCTGGGCGCAGTCCACCGTGGGAGAAGGCAGCACCTTTTACTTCTCGCTCGGGGGCAACCAGGCCAACGTCGATCTCGGCGATGAAGTGGATGAAGACTCGGGCTTTGTGCTGGCCGATCCCTCGCTGGGCACGCCCTTCAGCAGCGACAACGACGCCTTCCTGCAAGACCAGCAGTTCAGCAATGCGTTCGAGCATGCCGCCATCGGCATGACGCTGATCGGCCTCGACTCGCGGCGGCTCAAGGTCAACAACGCGTTTTGCCAGATGCTCGGGTATTCGGAGGCCGAAATGCTGGCGCGCTCGATTTACGACCTCACGCACCCTGACGACATCGATTGGGATCTGGAGCAACGCAAAAGGGCGCTGGCCGGGGAAATTGAATCCTTTCATACGGAAAAGCGCTACATCCACAAGCTGGGCCATACCGTGTGGGGCTATATGAGCTGCTCCTTGGTGCGCGACGAAGACAGGAGGCCGATCCACTTCATCGCGCAGATCCAGGACATCACCGAGCGCAAGCAGACCGAACAGGTGCTGCGCGAGCGGGAAGAGCGCTTTCGCGCGCTCACGGCGCTGTCGTCCGACTGGTTCTGGGAGCAGGACGAGCATTTCCGTTTCATCGAAATTTCCGGCGACGCACCGCACGTGTCCGGTATCTCGCACGCAGCCTACGGAAAAACCCCCTGGGAGCTGGACTACGTCAACATGAGCGACCGGGACTGGGCCGAGCACAAAGCCGTGCTCGAGCGGCATGAGGTCTTTCGCGACTTTGAAAGCATCCGGCGCGACACCAACGGCAGGATCCGCTACCTCAGCATCAGCGGCGTGCCGATTTTTGATGAGATGGGCCGTTTCACCGGCTACCGCGGCACCGGCCGCGACACCACCGAATGGCGCCGGATCACCGAGGCCTTGCGCACCAGCGAATCGCAGCTGCGCGAGATCACCGACACCGTGCCGGCCTGGATTACTTACGTGGATGTCGACCAGTGCCTGCGCTTTTATAACCGTGCCTACCAGGAGGCTTTCGGCCTGTCGCACGAAGAGCTGGATGGCAGGCCGGTGCGCGAGATCCTGGGCGAGGAAATGTATGAAACCGCCCGTCCCCGCATTGAAGAAGTGCTCAGCGGCTATCCGGTGGTCTATGAGCGCACGCAGAAGACGGCCCGGGGCGACCTGCGCGAGTACACCATCAATTACTTCCCGCGCTATGGCGACGGCGACGACGAGGGCAAGGTGGTCGGCTATTACACCCTGGCCAACGACATCACCGAACTCAAACGCATCGACCGCATGAAAAGCGAGTTTGTCTCCACGGTCAGCCATGAGCTGCGCACGCCGCTCACGTCGATCCGCGGCTCGCTGGGCCTGATTTCCGGCGGCGTGGCCGGGCAGTTGCCGGACACCGTCAAGACACTGGTGGGCATCGCCAAGAGCAATTGCGAGCGCCTCATCCGGCTCATCAACGACATCCTGGATATTGAAAAAATCGAGTCCGGCAAGATGTCGCTGGATTTGCAGACGGTGGACCTCATGCCTTTGCTCGAGCAGGCGGTGGCCGCCAATGAAGGCTACGGCGCGGCCAAAAATGTGAGCCTGACCCTGGTGCTGGAGAACGAGGAGGGCGACAAATTTCCGCAAGTCAGGGCCGACAGCGACCGCCTGACGCAGGTGGTCACGAATCTGCTCTCCAATGCGATGAAGTTCTCGCCTCCCGACGGTGTCGTTGAAATCCACGTTTCACGCAGCGTGCGCCACGTGCGCGTCGAGGTGCGTGACCGCGGGCCCGGCATTCCGGAAGAGTTTCGCAAACGCATCTTCCAGAAGTTTTCCCAGGCCGACTCGTCCGACACGCGGCAAAAGGGCGGCACCGGCCTGGGCCTCAATATTTCACGGGCCATCATCGAGCGCCTGGGCGGCAGCATCGGTTTTGACACCCGCACGGGCGAGGGCACGACGTTCTTCTTCGAGCTGCCCGGGTGGGAAGAGCCGGCGCCCACACAAACCTCGGTGATGTACACCGGCCTGCCGCGCATTCTGGTGTGTGAAGACGACCCCGACATCGCCCGCCTGATCAGCCTGATGCTGGAAAAAGCCGGCTTCGATGCCGACACGGTGTACAGCGCTGAAGAGGCCATGGCGCGGCTGAAAGATGAGCGCTACGCCGCCATCACAGTCGACCTCAAGCTCCCCGGCCAGGACGGCATCGCCTTGATCCGCGCGTTGCGGGCCCAGTTGCCTACGCGCGATGTTCCCGTCATGGTCATCTCGGCCTCGGCTGCGGAAGGCCGGGTGCGCTTTAACGAGCAGTCGCTGACCGTGTCGGACTGGCTTGAGAAACCGATCGACGAAAACCTGCTGGTGCTCGGCGTGCGCCGCGCCATTGCCGGCGCGGCAGAAAGCCGGCCGGTCATCCTGCATGTCGAGGACGACCCCGACATCCAGCGTATCGCCGCGGCCATCGCGCAGGACTTCGCCACCTTTGTGTTTGCCGGCACGCTGCAGGAAGGGCGCGCGCGGCTGGCCGAACAGCGCTTTGACCTTGTCCTGCTGGACCTGACCTTGCCCGAAGGGTCGGGCCTGGACCTGCTGGCGGATATCGAAGCACTGAACAGGCCGCCGCCCGTGGTGATTTTCTCAGCGCTGGAAGTCGACCAGCGGCAGGCCATGCGGGCCGATGCCGTTCTGGTCAAGGCCAAGACATCAAACACCGAACTTCTTGAAACGCTGCAGCGCGTGCTGGCGCAAGGCCGGTTTTTCCCGCCGTCGCGCCTTTGAGCCTGCGCCCAAAAATTTGAGTCAAATCGGGCTGCAGCCCATGGCTGGCATGTGCGGGCAGCTATCCTTTTAATAGCAGTATCAGGATGCTGGCCCGTTCATGATTGCGGTATAGCGCCGCTGCATTTCTTCGGGCGTCACCTCTTCAATGCTGTGCCCCACACTCCAGCGGTGGCCGAAAGGGTCGCGAAAGCTGCCCGAGCGTTCACCGTAGAAGTGGTCCGCTGGAGCCATCTCCAGCGTGGCGCCGGCTTTCACCGCACGGGCGATCACCGCGTCGCAGTCATCCACATGCAGGTGCAGGGTTATCGCCACCGGTGCGGCGGGCGCGGGTCCTTCGACGCCAAGCTCCGGATACTCATCGGAGATCATCAAGGTGGCGCCGCCAAAGTCCAGCTCGGCATGGCCGATGCGCCCGCCTGGTTCCGTGAGGCGGAACTTCTCAGGCACGCCAAACACCGAGGTGTAGAAGGCGATGGCGGCCTCCGCGTTTTTGACGTGGATATACGGAAACAGTTCGTGAATGGCCATGCAGCCTCCTGGCTTGGTTGTGAAGAAAGGGCGGGCACTATGGCAATGCCTGCGCGATGGAAAGGACGTGCACAAAGTCTAGCCATCGCCGGCCGCAAGGTCTTGAACAAAATTGACATGCCCGCCACAAGCCGCGGGCACGCGTGCCGTGTTACGCGTGTTACGCCGGGGTGGGCACCGCGACATGGTTGGCCGCCACCGGCCGCGCCAGCCGGTATTGCTCGGGGGTCACGCCCGAGAACTCACGAAACTCGCGGTTGAAATGCGGCTGGTCGCTGTAGCCCGCTTCCATCGCTACCAGCGCCAGACTCAAAGGTGTTGAAGGCGTACCGCCGCGCGCAGCCGGTGTCACCTGCATCAGGCTCAGCGCTTTCTGAAAGCGCTGCACGCGGCCATACAGCTTGGGCGGCAGGCCTATCGCTTGCGAGAACAGCCGGATGAACTGCCGGTGGCTGTAACCGCTGCAGGCCACGGCTTCTTCCACACGCATGCCGGCATCCAGCTGACGCAGTGCATGCGCGATCGCAGGGTGCACCGCGCGCGCCGGTGAGCCCGCCAGCCGCTGCAGCAGCAAGGCCTCAAATGTGAACAGCCTGGCCTCGGGCGTGGGCGCGGCCTGCAGTTGCTCGCGCATCAGCGTGGCGCTGCTTCCCCACAGATCTTCCAGCCGCACGTGCCGCCCCGCCAGTTCGTCGGCGGGCAGGCCCAGCAATGCCTGCGCGGCACCAGGCAGCAGTTGCATACCGACGGCCGGGCCCGGCTCCGCCACTTCTTTGGCATAAAAGCCCGCCCGCGCCCCGCCCACCACTGCGTGGCCTAGCTGCAAGCCGGTGCTGTCCGCCGCGCCCTTGAAGATGCGCACCGCCGGCCCGTCCAGCCGAAACACCAGGTGCATCAGGCCGGTAGGCATCACATGCTCACGCGCGGGGGCGCGGGCTGCGGCGCCTGGAGCCGGTGCGCTGAACCACACCGTCTTGATAAAGCCGGCCAGCAGGGGATGGGGAGGGCGTTGCATGGCGAGGGGGGCCTTTTCGCCCAGTCTAGGGGATCGGGACTTACAGGAACAGTGCCTTCCCGCGATGAAACGGCCATGCCGCAGCCCGGCCTTCAGGTTTTCCGTTGATGGAAATTTAATTTCACAAATGACGCTTACATCTCAGGGTATTCACTTACACAATCGAACAATTAGGCAAATATCCTACGGTTTCTGAAAATTTCTTTCAATTAGGAGTGCCTTATGGCTTACCGCACAGATACCCGCCACGTGCTTTCCGCACTGGCTTTTGGCCTGATGGCCCTGGTGCAGGGCGTGATGCCCGCGCAGGCCCAGACCGCCGCTTCGGCCCCTTCAGCGCCTTCAGCCCTGAACCTGGCCATGGTGGGCGAGCCGCCGTCGCTGGACCCGATGCAGGCCACCACCGACCTGGTCGGCACCATCATGCAGCACGTGTACGAGCCGCTCTACACCTTTGACGCCAAATGGAACGTAGTGCCCATGCTGGCCGAAGGCATGCCGCGCTTTTCAGCCGACGGCAAGGTTGTCACCATCACGCTGCGCAAGGGCGTGAAGCTGCATTCGGGCCGCGTGCTGGACGCCGAAGACGTGATCGTCAGCCTCAAGCGCTGGATCAAGGAAGCGCCGCGCGGCAAGGCCGTGGGCAAGGAAATCGTCGATTTGAAGTCGACGGCCCCGCTCACGGTGGAGATCACGCTGCGCAGCCCATATGCGCCGCTGCTGGCGCAACTGGCGCTGCCCAGCGGCATGGCCGCCATCATGGCCAAGGAGGCCGTGCAGATTCCGCTGCGCGACTTTGTCGGCACCGGCCCCTATAAATTCAAGGAACGCCGCACCGACCAGTACGTGGTGTTGACGCGCTTTGACGGCTACACCTCGCGCAAGGAACCGGCCAATGGCTACGGCGGCAAGCGCGAGGCCTTTGTCGACGAACTGCGTTTCATCCCCGTACCCACGCCCAACACGCGCGTCGAAGGCGCCATGTCGGGCCAGTTCCACTTTGCCGACCTGCTGCCGATCGACGCGCTGGCCCGCCTGGAGAAAACCGGCGGCCGCGCCACCGCGGTGATCACACCGGCCTTCGGTTTTCCTTACCTGGTGTTCAACACGCGTGAAGGCATCAACGCCAACAAAGGCATGCGCCAGGCGATCCAGGCCGCCATCGGCCCCGGCGAAATGATGGCTGCCGGCTTCGGCGACACGCGCTTTTTCACGGCCGAAGCCAATCACTTCCCGCAGGGCTCGCCGTACTACTCCGCCGCGGGCGGCGACCACTACAACCAGCGCGACCCCGTCAAGGCAAAAGCCCTGGCCGAAGCCGCCGGCTACAAAGGCGAAACGGTGCGCATCCTGACCAGCCGCCAGTACGACTTTCACTACAACATGGCCGTGGTCATGGCCGAGCAACTCAAGCGCGCCGGCATCAAGGCCGAACTGACCGTGGTCGACTGGGCCACGCTGGTGCAGCGCCGCAACGACTCGGCCGTCTGGGACATTTACGTGACGCACTCGGGCCTGCTGCCCGAGCCTATGCTGTCGCCGCCGCAACTGGGTGACGGAGCGCCGGGCTGGTGGAACACCCCCGGCAAGCAAGCCGCGCTGCTGGAGTTCAACCAGACGCCGGTTCCCGCCAAGCGGGCGCCGCTGTGGGGCAAGGTGCAGCAGCTGGTGTATGACGAGGTGCCTTACATCGACATTGGAAAGTTCAACAGCCTGTCAGCCAAATCCACCAAGCTGGAAAACTACCAGCCCGCGCTATGGCCCTTTTTCTGGAACGTGAAACTCAAGAACTGAGCGGAATCTGCAACAGGAGCAAAGCCGTGCGGCCACAAGCTGCACGGCTTTTTTTATGGCTGCTTGCTGCGGTTCATCGCGTTGTCGAATTCTTCGCGCGAGAGAAAACCGTCCTTGTTGACATCAGCCTCGTCGAAATGTTTGGAGACACCGCGAAAGTTCGAGGCCTCGTCGCGGCTGACCTTGCCGTCGCCGTTTTTGTCCATGAACTTGAAAGCGCGTTCCAGGTCCTTGGGATCGTAGTACGTAACTACAGGGGGTGCTGGTGTGGCGGCGGGCGCGGAAGCCGCAGCGGCGGGTTCTGTCGTCTGGGCCTGCGCCTGGGTGGCCAGCAAGGCAGCGGCTGCGGCGAGTGCCAGCAAAGACCCCAGCATCAGGATGCGGGGGCGGCTCAGGCCGGAAGAGGCTGTCTTGATCATGGCGGGCTGTTTCATGGGCTTCCTGAGAGAGTAGTCATTGAGAGAGTAGTCATTCATACGCACCATTGGATGCTACGCCCGGCCTCAATGCCAGTGTTCTTGCAGGGTGTTGCGCCGGTTTACATGCGGGCGCGCGCCCGACACACTTCTTTGCGCAATATCCGGAGCGATAAACCCGCCAAGCTCTATCTCTATCCCCTCCCCCAGCGGGGAAGGAGCAAGGCAAAGGTTCGGGACCGCGGTGCGCTACTCTTTACTCCCTCTCCCTTTGGGAGAGGGCAGGGGTGAGGGCTAGCGGCCTTTGAACAGGCACTTTGTTCTACAGCCGCCGGGCCCCCATCCCAGCCTTCCCCCAGAGGGGGAAGGAGTAAGACTCAATGCGCACGCCCAATGTGGACAGCCTGTCGGGCATCACACAAAGAAACAGTTTTCTGTCCACGCCCGGTTGACAAACCACGCTGCTTTGCTAAATACTAATCCAAATGGTTAAGTATAAAAATGATGCCGAAGACGAAGAGAGCACCCTCAATGCCGTGTTTGCCGCACTCGCGGACCCGACCCGCCGCAAGGTGTTGCAGGACCTGGAGCAGGGCAATCATTCGGTAGGTGAGTTGGCGCAGCCGCACGGCATGTCATTGCCCGGCTTCATGAAGCACCTGCGGGTGCTGGAGGACGCCGGCCTTGTCACCCGCGCCAAAGACGGGCGGGTGGTGAACCTGGCCATCGCGCCCGAACCCATGCAGGAGGCCGCCATGTGGCTTTCCCGTTACGAGAAATTCTGGTCCATGCGGCTGGATGCGCTGGGCCGTTATCTGTACCGACAAGAGGAGTTGAACCCGCCATGGAAAGAAGCACAGCGCAAGGCCAACCGGAAGGCCGGCCGCAAAGAAAGCAGTCCGTCGACTTCACCCGGCACTACCCCGTCAGCCCCGAAAAAGTCTGGCGCGCCTGGACCGACCCGCAAGCGCTAGCGCAGTGGTTCGGGCCGGACCCGCAGAGCAAGGTCACCATTGCCGACATGGACGTGCGCGTGGGTGGCCGCTACCACATCCGGTTTGGTGTGCCCGGCCAGGAAACGCACGACGTGGAAGGCACCTACCTGGAAGTGGAACCCCATCGCAAGCTGGTGTTTGACTGGGGCTGGAAGAGCACGCCAGAGCGCATATCGCTGGTGACCATCACGCTCAAGCCCTCGGGCAGCGGCACCGAGCTGGTGTTCAAACACGAGAAGTTTTACGACCAGGCCGCGCGCGACAGCCACAACGAAGGCTGGGCCGGCGCCTTCGTCAAGTTCGACAAACTGTTCATTGACTGAAAAAGCCTGAAGGATCAAGCCATGAAAAAAACCTATACCGCGGCCTGCCACTGCGGCGCTGTACGCGTCGAATGCGACCTGGATCTGGCCGAGGGCACCAGCCGCTGCAACTGCTCGATCTGTCTGAAGTTCCGTTTCTGGAAAGCCCTGCTGGCGCCCCAGGCCTTCAGGTTGCTGCAGGGCAAGGACGCATTGACGGGCTACGAGTTTGGCGGCCACATGATCACGCACAACTTCTGCAGCCGTTGCGGCGTGAAGGTGTTCGGCCATGTGCATGCCGACAGCCCTGTCGGCGAGCTCTACGCGATCAACGTTGCCTGCCTGGACGCCAGCGACGCCGAATGGGCCGGCGCACCTGTCACGTTTGAAGACGGCCGCGGCAACCACTGGGAACGCCCGCCTGCCGAAACGCGTTATCTCTGAAAAGCTGAAAGTAACCCCACCACCTGATGAAAGGATCTCACCATGCTTGCCAACCGAAACGCCATGGCGACCATCGCCGTCAAGGACCTGGCCGCCGCGAAAAAATTCTACGAAGGAAAGCTCGGCCTCACGCCGCTTGAAGCCGGCGAAGAAGGCGTACTCACTTACCAAAGCGGTACTTCCACCGTCCTGGTGTATGCCTCAGCCTTTGCTGGCACCAACAAGGCCACGTCCGCTACATGGGCAGTGGGTGACGAGTTCGACAGCATCATGGAAGCACTCAAAGCCAAGGGCGTGGTGTTTGAACACTACGACCTGCCGGGCATGAAGCGCGAGGGCGACGTGCATGTGGCCGGTGACTTCAAGGGGGCCTGGTGCAAAGACCCGGACGGCAACATCCTGCACATCCTTAACCAGTAGTTCACCCACAGGCGCCGTGCATTCCAACACCGTCCGTCACCGCAGGCGAGGCTCGCCCGCCGGATCCCTGCCCTGAGGCAAGAAAACTGTGCTGGTGTCAGAAGCGCACTTTCAGGAAAGCCGACGGCCCTTTGAGCTTGACGCGAAAACGCGCATCGTTGCTGTCGCGGTGAATGTCGATGTCGGTGATGCCGTAGTCCAGCACCACGCCCACATTTTTCATGGGGAACCATTCCACGCCTACGGCGGCGTTATAGATTTCACCGCGTGTACTGCCACCGGTTTTCTTCACGCCGGAAGCGTCGGCAAAAAGCCGCAGGTCGGGTGTGAGCGCGTGCCTGAGGCCCACCTCCAGCAGCGGCGCCACGGCGTCGTCGCTGTAGCTGTCGCTGATGCTTCCCGTGGCGGCACCCACCACGGCGTTGGCATTCAGGTCCAGCCCCACACGGTAATAGGCCGCACCCGCGCCCAGGCCCAGTACCGTGTTGCCCGAGCCAAGCCACCATTTGTAGGCCAGCTTGGCAAAGTCGATCTTCACGTCCAGGTTGGCCCTGCCCGTGGTGGTCACGGTGCCGCCGCCCACATTGAAGTTGCTGGCCAGCGCGTCGGAGTAACCGCGCTTGAACTGGTAGTAGTCAAACGACAGGCCCTGGCTGTCAAACAGCAGCACATCGGCCTTGATGCGCGGCATGGTCACGCTGCTGCTGTTCGAGTCACCCGAATCCAGCCGCCCGAAACGGGTGTTCACCGCGGCGTTAAAAGTCGGGTCGGCGTGGAAGGCGCCGATCGAAAAACTGCCACGGTCCAGCGCGGGCGAGACCTGCGCGAGCGCCGGCAGGCTGGCGGAGCCGAGCAAGGCCAGGGCGCCCAGCCCGGCAAGTTGACGTGGCAGGCGGGTGAGGTAAGTCAGCGGCATGAAACAGGTCCCTTGACAAACAGTGAACGGGTGTGGATGGGTAGGTGCGTGGATGCGTGTGGAGGTGTGGGGATCAGTGCGCGGCGGCTCACTTTTCCTGCCCATCAAATTAATAAACCGTGTGGCGGCCCTCTATCCGCCAAAAGCCGTTGCCCTTGTAGGACGCAAGCGATTGCAGGCGCTGGGGCGAGGTGGCTCTTCCAGTTTTGTAAGTAAAAAGTGCCTGTGGCCAAGTAACGGTGTTGGCTTATAGCTACTAAATTGATAGCATCAAGGTATGCCCACATCGGCTTTATCGGCAATGGCGTAACATCCGCGGCCACGGAATGTTTTCGCGTCGGCTCGCCGCCGAGCTGGCACCCCTGGATTGACGCAGTCTGAAGAATTTTTTATCCGCAGATTACGCAGATTGACGCAGGTTAAAGACAAGACCTTTCGATTCTTCTTTTCTTAATCTGCGTAAATCTACGGATAAATCTCGATCCACAGATTTTGCAGATTAACGCGGATGAACAAAATGATGAGAGTACAAAGTGCCTTGCCTTCCATCTGTGCAAATCTGCGTAATCTGCGGATAAATCTTGAAGCATTCGTGTAAGTCAAAAGTCAAAGCAGAGGAGAAACCGTCAATGAAAAAAGACATGGACAGCCGCAAGCGCTGGTGGGCACTGATGGTCTTGTGCCTGGGCGTGCTGATGATCGTGCTCGACACCACCATCGTGAACGTGGCCCTGCCTTCCATACGTACCGACCTGGCCTTTACCGAGACCTCGCTGGTCTGGGTGGTCAATGCCTACATGCTCACCTTCGGCGGCTTCTTGCTGCTGGGCGGGCGGCTGGGTGATTTGTATGGGCACCGCCGGCTCTTTCTGGCGGGGCTGACGCTGTTTACCGTGGCGTCGCTGGCCTGCGGGCTGGCCAATTCGCAGGTGCTGCTGGTGGTGGCGCGCGCCGTGCAGGGGCTGGGCGGCGCGGTGGTGTCGGCGATTTCGCTCTCGCTCATCATGAATCTTTTTACCGAACCGGCGGAGCGCGCCAAGGCCATGGGGGTGTACGGTTTTGTCTGCGCCGGCGGCGGCAGCATCGGTGTGCTGCTGGGCGGTGTGCTGACAGATACGCTGAACTGGCACTGGATCTTCCTGGTCAACCTGCCTATCGGTGCGGCAGTGTTTGCGCTGTGCCTGATGTTGCTGCCCGGCGGCAAGGGCCAGGCCGGTGGCGCCAGGCTGGACGTGTGGGGCGCCGTCACCGTCACCACCTCGCTGATGCTGGCGGTGTACGGCATCGTCAATGGCAACGAAGCCGGCTGGCTCTCGGGCCAGACGCTGGGCCTGCTGGGCGTGGCCGCCGTGCTGATGGCCGTCTTTCTGGTTATTGAAGCCAGGGTGCAGACGCCGCTGGTGCCGCTGAACTTGTTCCGCCTGCGCAATGTGGCCACCGCCAATGTGGTGGGCGTGCTGTGGGCGGCCGCCATGTTCGCGTGGTTCTTTATCTCGGCGCTTTACATGCAGCTGGTGCTGGGCTACAGCGCCATGCAGGTGGGCCTGGGCTTTTTGCCGGCCAACCTGATCATGGCGGCGTTCTCGCTGGGCCTGTCGGCCAGGATCGTCATGCGCTTTGGCATACGCGCGCCGCTGGCCGCCGGGTTGCTGCTGGCGGCTGTGGGCCTGGCGCTGTTCGCGCGTGCGCCGGTGGCGGGCAGCTTTGCCGCCGATGTGCTGCCCGGCATGCTGCTGCTGGGCCTGGGCGCGGGCATGGCCTTTAACCCGGTGCTGCTGGCTGCCATGAGCGACGTCGACCCCAGCGAGTCGGGCATTGCCTCGGGCGTGGTCAACACCTCTTTCATGATGGGTGGCGCGTTGGGCCTGGCTGTGCTGGCCAGCCTGGCGGCCGCGCGCACCTCGTCGCTGGCGGCGGGCGGCGCCGATGCGGTGGCGGCACTGAATGGCGGTTACCAGATGGCGTTCGTGGTGGGGGCCGTGTTCGCGGCGCTGGCCGCCGTGCTGGGTTTGGTGCTGCTGCGCACGGGTGACGCCGCCGGGGCGCGGGCGGCAGGCGAAGCCGCGGCGGAATAAGTACCAAATCGGCTTGCAGCCCAATAGGCATCTGGGCAGATTGCTCCTGATTTGATAGCGGACTGGCTTTTGAACGGCCTGGTCAATACACGCCGAACAGCGCCCGTATTTCGTCACCGGCAGTGCGCCCGTGTTTGGCGCTGGTGTACTTGTCGCCCACGTCGGCGCATTTTTCCATGATCAGCAGAGTGAACTCCTGCAACTGCGGGGTGAGGGCGTCGCCTTCAACCATGGCGCCCGCCAGCTTGGCCAGGTTCACCAGTTGGGTGTCTGAAATGGAACCGATGGAAAAGTCCGATGACTTGAAATCAGGAGGAAGTGGCATGTTGCACCTGCTGATGGTTGCGTGACGGATTTGATGAGGTCTGACGAAGACAGGTTGAAGAGGCGGGCCGGCCCCTGGCTGGCTATCTGTTTTTTCACGCGCTGGCTTTGTAACTGGCCTTCGTCCTACAGCTTAGCTTCGGGGGGCCGTTTTAGCATTCAGTTTTTCCCTTAGATCCCTCTGAGATTTCCTTTAAATCCCCTAGAGTTCCGAAAGGCAATACGTAAAGCGATGGGCGGCGCCAACCATGTTTGATCTCCAGTCCTCCTGGTGGGAACTGCCCGCTCGCGCTGCCGTCATCTATGTCGCCCTTCTCGTCATGGTGCGTTTCTCAGGGCGGCGCACCGTCGGGCAGTTCACGCCTTTTGACCTGCTGGTCGTCATGCTGCTGAGCGAATCGGTCTCCAGCAGCCTCAATGCCGGCGAGGAGTCTGTAACAGGTGGCCTGCTGGCTGCCGCGACGCTTGTCGCGTTGAATATCGTCATTGCCTATGTGACGTCCCACAGCGAAAAGATGCAACACCTGGTGGAAGGCCGTGCGGTGCTGATTGGCCGCAATGGCGAGATATTCCAGGACGTCCTGAAGCGCCACCGCGTCCCCTTGTCCGATGTGGAGCAGTCCTTGCGTGAAGCGGATTGCGACCAGGGCGACATGAAATACGCATGCCTGGAGGCTGACGGACAAATCAGCATCCTGAAAGAAGCCTCTTCCCCACCCTTGCCGGCCAAATCCCTTGGACAACGATGACCTGCCGCGCAGCCGCACGGTGCTGCTGCTGATTGACTTCATCAACCCGCTGGACTTTCCGGGGGCCGAAGACCTGGCTGCGCCGGCTGTTGAGGCCGCGCAAGCCACAGCCGTACTGAAAAGCGCCTTGTGCAAAGCGGGTGTGCCCGCCATTTACGCCAATGACAACTACGGCGGCTGGCAGTCTGACTTTCAAACGCTGGTCGAGCGTTGCGCGGCGGGCAAAGGCGCCTCTGCGGAGATGGCCAGGCTCTTGCGTCCGCAAAGCGGCGACCTCACCGTGCTCAAACCCAGGCACTCTGCCTTCCTCGGCTCGCCGCTGGACCTGCTGCTCTCGCGCATGCACGCAAAAGAAATCATCATCACCGGCCTGGCCACAGACCTCTGCGTGCAGCTGACCGCCATGGATGGGTTCTTGCGCGAATACCAGCTGAAGGTGCCGGTGGACTGCACCGCCGCTGAATCGGCCGAGTACAAAAAGCAGTCCATCGCTTATATGGAACGGGTGCTCAGGTGCGATGTGTCCCCCTCGGCGTTTATCCACGCCGGCCAGCCGCACTGAGGGCCTCCCGATTTCCTACAAGGCGTGGCTGGGTTTGCCTACCCTGCGGGCTTGCACGCGCTTGAAGAATTGCCGGACAGCCTGCCTGGTGGCTGCCGACGCGGTTGACAGCGGCGGCACCGCTCAGGCAGCTGCGGCGAATTGACCAACCACCATGACATTGACACCCCACAAAGGACGCATCATGCCTACATCGACAAGGACTTCAACCGGCCGAGCCACCGCATCCAAATCCTCCGCACATAAAGAGGCCACCGCCTTGCTGAGGGCGGACCACAAGCTGGTGAGCGAGCTGTTTGAGCAGTACGAGAAAAGCCGCTCCCCCGCCAAAAAGAAAGAGCTGGTGGCGCAGATCTGCAAGGAGTTGACCGTGCACGCCCAGGTGGAAGAAGAAATTTTCTACCCGGCCGTTCAAGCCGCCCTGGACGACCACGAGCTCGTTCCTGAAGCCCTCGTGGAACATGCCACGCTGAAGGACCTGATCGCCCAGGTCGAAGGCCTGGAGCCCGACGGCGAGATGTTTGACGCCAAGATCAAGGTGATGTCCGAGTACGTCAAGCATCACGTGAAAGAAGAGCAGAGCGAAATCTTTCCCAAGGCCCGCGCCAGCAGCCTGGACATGACGGAGCTCGGTGACCAGATCGCGGCGCGCAAGCAGGAGCTGATGAACGCGATGTAAGGCACGCCGCAGGCCACCTCATTGCTTTGTCGATTGCCCGCCGGTGGAAACACCGGCGGGCATTTGCTTGTTTGCGATGGGCGCAACTATCATGAGACGCCCAACCCCAGCTTCAAACCCAGCCCAAAAAAGGAGCCTTGTATGACCATCACGGCAAGCTGCCACTGCGGCAAAAATACCTTTCGCGTCGACGGCGACATTCCGGCGCAGCTCACGCGCTGCACGTGCTCGTTCTGTTCCAAAAGTGCGCCGCTGCGGGCCTACTACACGCCCGAGCAGTTTCATGTCACATCGCCGCCCGACGGCGACGCCGTCTACCGCTGGCAAACAAAACAGGTGGCCCATCACTTCTGTGCCGAGTGCGGCGTGTACACCTATTCCGACAGCCCTGATTTCCAGATGGATGGCAGCTGGGACGGCGTTACGCGCAGCATGGGACTGAACGCACGGCTGATTGACGGTTTTGACGCGGCCGAAGCGCCCGTCACGGTGATTGACGGCAAGAACCTCTGGTAGGCCGGGCGCAGAAGTCAGAAGTGGGGCGGCAGGTCGTCCCGCAGGCTGCGCGTGGCGGTGATGTCGCCGTCACGCACGGGACCGGCCTTGAGTTCGGCCACCTCGCGCAGCAGGGCATCGATCTGCTGCTGCTGGCGCACGATGACCTTGTCGAGCTGGTCCAGCAGGTCTTCGGTGAAGCTGGCCTTGATTTCGAGTTCGGTGAGGCGCTGGTCGGTGTTGTTCGCTTGTTCCATAGTGCTATTGGACATCATGGGCCGGGCCCGGCCCGGGACTGATCCGGAAAAACGCTCCAATGACCGCTTCCCTGCGCGTTTGGCCGGCTTGGGCTACGCTTCGCTGTCTGTTAATCCCTGTCTTCTACAACACCATGACCCAAGCCAAAACCTTCCCCCAAGACTTCCCCATCACCCAGAAATGGCCCGCCCAGCACCCTGAGCGCCTCCAGCTGTATTCACTGCCCACGCCCAACGGCGTCAAGGTGTCCATCCTGCTCGAAGAACTGGGTCTGGCCTATGAGCCGCACCTGGTGAGCTTTGAAACCAACGACCAGATGTCGCCGGCGTTTCTCTCGCTCAACCCCAACAACAAGATCCCCGCCATCATCGACCCCAACGGCCCCGGCGGCCAGCCACTGGCGCTGTTTGAGTCCGGCGCCATCCTGCTCTATCTGGCCGAGAAGACCGGCAAGTTCATCCCTGCGGATGCCGCCGGCCGTTATGAAACCATTCAGTGGGTGATGTTCCAGATGGGCGGCATCGGCCCGATGTTTGGCCAGCTCGGTTTCTTCCACAAGTTTGCCGGCAAAGAATACGAAGACAAACGCCCGCGGGACCGTTATGTCGCCGAGTCCAGGCGCCTGCTTGGCGTGCTTGACCAGCGGCTTGAAGGCCGTCATTGGGTGATGGGGGATGAGTACTCCATTGCTGATATAGCGATTTTCCCGTGGGTGCGGAATTTGAACGGCTTTTATGAGGCCGGTGGGCTGGTGGAGTTTGAGAGCTTCTCTAACGTCAAGCGGGTGTTGGAGGCTTTTGTGGCGCGGCCTGCTGTGGTGAAGGGGTTGGGTATTCCCAAGCGAGGTTAGGCCGGGTCTTGTTCCCGGCTTTGCGCTTTTTGCTGAGGGCTGCTGGCCGGGGGTAGCCCGGCAGCTACTCACTTTTCTTTTGCTTCGCCAAAAGTAAAGTAAGCAAAAGAAAAGGCGACCCTACTTGCTGCGTCCCTACGCTTCGCTTCGGGCAACCTGCGGTGCTCGGCTCAGGCGGGGTCTCGCTAAACTCGCCTTCGGCTCAAACAACGCGATCCCTGATCCGCCTGAGCCTGCGCTCCTCGGCGCATCCAGTAGGGGGTGGGGAAAGGAATACCAAACAGCCGAAGACAAGACCCCTGAATACCTGAAGAAACAAGGACTCGCCATGGCGAGTCCTTGTTGTATTGGGGTTTGGTATTTGTCTTTAATCCCCGCTCCCGATTGGCCCTTCTGGATGCG
>JAJKJM010000221.1 GCA_021153985.1 Polaromonas sp. | reverse complement strand
TCGGCGAGCCCGACGTGCAGCGGCTGCTGGCCGAGGCCGAAGCGCGCGGCTTGAGATCGTCCACGCCGCTCTTCCTGCCCTACCTGAACGGGGAACGCACGCCGCATAACAACCCCCACGCCCAGGCCGTGTTCTTCGGCCTAAGCGCCGGCACCTCACGTGCCGACATGGTCAATGCCACCCTCGAAGGCGTGTGTCACGGGCTGGCCCAGGGCATCGCGGCCTTGCAGGCGACCGGCGCCGGGCTAGCGCAGGTCAGCCTGATCGGCGGCGGCTCGCGCAGCGCCTACTGGGCCCAGATGCTGGCCGACGCCACGGGGCTGGAAGTGATCCGGCGCGAGGACTCCGCCGTGGGCCCCGCATTGGGCGCGGCCCGGCTGGCCTGGCTTTGCGCGGACAAGGTCGACACGCAGGACGTCCTCAAGGCGCCTGCTGCATTGGACAGCTTCGCGCCACGGCCCGCCGAGCAAGCGCGATGGAAAGAGCGCGGGGCGCGGTTTGCGTCGCTGTACAACAGTGTTGTGCCCTTGTATGGTTCGGGTGTGGCGCTTGATTGAGCGCTTTTTTCACGAGCCCTGCTGCCCCATAAGCTGGAGCGCAACGGGAGCGCACTTTGTGCTGATCGCCAGCGTTTAGACTTCATCGATGAATGACCTTGTTGCCGAGTATCGAGCCATGCCCTGGGCCACGGATCACTTGCCTGATTCGGGCCTGAATCACCGTAAAAGCGAAATCATTCGGGCGCTGGATTCGGAGGCGAACCAGGACGATGTTTCCCAACTGCTTCTTGATGTGCTCCGGGAGGCCCTGGAGTTTGACCTGGCGCGAGTTGAAGCCATTCAAGTTGTCGGGCTCTACGTCGATGAGAGCAGCCCCTTGCGCGATGAACTCTTCAACGAGGTCATCCGTATATTCAACAGCGAAGAGGAGGATGAGATGCTCCAGGGCTGGGCTGAACGGTACGTGGAGCGCCTGGAGCAAGCTCTGGGCGGCAATGGTTCTTGAGCCAGGCGCGGTGAACCAGAGGCGAGAGCACCTATGAAATCAGGCCGAATTACATTCCCAGGCAATCCGTGGCCTGAAGGCCATGCCCTCAAGCAGTTTCGGTGGTCCGCCCAGCGCAGGGGCGACGATGTCTGGTTTCACTTCCATCTGGAAACCGAGGATTACGACGCCGAAAGAGACATCGAAGAAGATGAGGACGAGAACCATCCCTCGGATTGGGAGGCGCTCGGGGTCTGGTGCAACTACGGCAGTTGCATCATCTCCTCCGACCAGTGGCACCAGGGCGGCTTTCGAGGCTGCTCCCTCGAACAGTTCGCGCCTGGGCCTGTCGATGGACTTCGGCTCCACGTAGACGGGCCTCCCTATGACCTGACGGAAGACTACGAAGCGCGTGCATTTCATGTCTATCTACTCGGACATGATTCCGTGGTGGATCACACAATCGCCTTTTCCCGTGTGGAGGGGGCGGACCTGTTCGATATCACCTGGGAGGGAAAGATTGCCCTGACCTACGTGGGTGACTTTGAGCCGAAACATGGCTTTCTTGCCGAGATCAAAGGCGTTCCGTTTCCCAAGGTCACGGATGGCAGCGCTTAATCTCGACTCGGTGTGATCTCCGCCGGACTGGCAGCGCGCTGGCGCATGTAGCAGAGCGCGCACGGCATGAGTTGGTTCTTGCGCTTGCTGCGGTGGTCCACGCCGATGATGCGTGACCTTGGACACACAAAGTTATCAGGCGCTTGGTGGCTTCAATGTTTTAGCAAGACGCGTGTCAGCGTAACGCTGGAGTATGGGCAGCTTTTTCACGCAGGCCAGGCATGAGTTCATGCGCCGGCCTCTCATCACCATTAATAAAGCATAGTTTGGCCGGAAGTTAAATAAAGGTTAACGGTGCAATTTTGGCCAAACTATGGGTTAAGCAGCACAGGCGGAGCTTGGCTACATATTCCGCCGGTACTGCCCACCCACTTCAAACAGCGCGTTGGTGATCTGCCCCAATGAGCAGACGCGCACGGCCTCCATCAGCACCTCGAACACGTTGAGGTTTTCGATCACGGCCTGCTGCAGGCGTTTGAGCATGGCGGGTGATTCGGCCGCGTGGCGGCGGTGGAAGTCGTCCAGGCGCTTGAGCTGGCCCTGTTTTTCTTCCTCGGTGGAGCGGGCCAGTTCGAGCTTGTCTTGCACCGTGTCGCCGTGCGGATTGCGGAAGGTGTTGACGCCGATGATGGGAAGTTCGCCGGTGTGTTTGAGCATCTCGTAGTGCATGGACTCGTCCTGGATGCGGCCGCGCTGGTAGCCGGTTTCCATGGCGCCCAGCACGCCGCCGCGCTCGGCGATGCGCTCGAATTCCAGCAGCACGGCTTCTTCGAGCAACTCGGTGAGTTCCTCGATGATGAAGGCGCCTTGTGACGGGTTCTCATTCTTGGCCAGGCCCCATTCACGGTTGATGATGAGCTGGATGGCCATCGCGCGGCGCACCGATTCTTCGGTCGGCGTGGTGATGGCTTCGTCAAACGCGTTGGTGTGCAGCGAGTTGCAGTTGTCGTAAATCGCGATCAGTGCCTGCAGCGTGGTGCGGATGTCGTTGAACTGGATCTCTTGCGCGTGCAGGCTGCGGCCCGAGGTCTGGATGTGGTACTTCAGTTTCTGGCTGCGTTCGTTGGCGCCGTACTTTTCTTTCATGGCCACGGCCCAGATGCGGCGCGCGACGCGGCCCATCACGGTGTATTCAGGGTCCATGCCGTTGCTGAAGAAGAAGCTCAGGTTGGGCGCGAAGTCGTCGATGTGCATGCCGCGCGCAAGATACGCTTCGACAAAAGTGAAACCGTTGGACAAGGTGAATGCCAGCTGGCTGATCGGGTTGGCGCCTGCCTCGGCGATGTGATAACCGCTGATGGACACGCTGTAGAAGTTACGCACGCGGTTGTGCACGAAGTACTGCGCGATATCGCCCATGACCTTCAAGCTGAATTCAGTCGAAAAGATGCAGGTGTTCTGGCCCTGATCTTCTTTCAGGATGTCGGCCTGCACGGTGCCGCGCACGTTTTCCTGCACCCACTCGCGTATCTTGGCGGCCTCGGTCGCCGTCGGGTCGCGGCCATTGTCCTTCCTGAACTTCTCCAGGTTCTGGTCGATGGCCGTGTTCATGAACATCGCGAGGATGGTCGGCGCCGGGCCGTTGATGGTCATGGAAACCGAGGTCGACGGGTTGCACAGGTCAAAGCCGTCGTACAGCACCTTCATGTCGTCCAGCGTGGCGATGGACACGCCCGAGTTGCCGACCTTGCCGTAGATGTCGGGGCGCAGGGCGGGGTCGTTGCCGTAGAGCGTGACGGAGTCAAACGCGGTGGACAGGCGCTTGGCGGCCATGCCTTCGCTGAGCAGTTTGAAGCGCGTGTTGGTACGGAAAGGGTCGCCTTCGCCGGCGAACATGCGGGTCGGGTCTTCGCCTTCGCGCTTGAAGGCGAAGGTGCCGGCGGTATAGGGGTAGCTGCCGGGCACGTTGTCCAGCATCAGCCACTTGAGGATCTCGCCGTGGTCTTCGTACTGCGGCAGGGCCACTTTGCGGATGGTGGTGCCTGAGAGCGACTTGGTCGTCAGCGCGGTGCGGATTTCTTTGTCGCGGATTTTCACCACGTATTCGTCGCCGGCGTAGGCGGCCTGCATGTCGGGCCACTGGGCCAGCAGGGCGCGCGCGTCCGCATCCATGCGGGCCTTACGGTGGCCGGCCAGGTCCAGCGCGGCTTCAGCGGCGGGGGCGCGGTCGGGTTTGTCGATCTTGAGCATGGAGGCGGCGGCCTTGAGCTGCTGCACTTCGCGCGCCAGCTGGGCCTGCGCGCGGGCGCGCTTCTTGTAGCCGCGCACCGTGTCGCTGATCTCGGCCAGGTAGCGCGTGCGCGCGGCGGGCACCACAGGCGTCTGGTTGGTGCTGTGGCGTACGTCCGTCGCGGGCAGGGTACCGCTTGCAAGAGACAGGCCCAGCGCGGCCAAGCGAGGCTTGAGCGCCTGATAGAGCGCGGTCACGCCGTCGTCGTTGAAGCGCGCGGCCATGGTGCCGAAGACCGGCATCCTGTCGGCCGGTGTGCTCCAGGCTTCCTTGTTGCGCTGCACCTGCTTGGAGACGTCGCGCAAGGCGTCTAGCGAGCCCTTGCGGTCGAACTTGTTGATGGCGATGAACTCGGCGAAATCCAGCATGTCGATTTTTTCAAGCTGGCTGGCGGCGCCGAACTCGGGCGTCATCACGTACATGGGCACATCGACGTGCGGCACGATGGCGGCGTCGCCCTGGCCTATGCCCGAGGTCTCCACCACGATCAAATCAAAGCCCGCGCATTTGCAGGCGGCGATCACGTCGGGCAGGGCCTGGCTGATCTCGGAGCCGAAGTCGCGTGTAGCCAACGACCGCATAAAGACGCGTTGGCCGCTGTCGGTGTTCTTCTGGCCCGCGGCAGGAACAGTCCATGGACTGATTGCGTTCATGCGGATGCGGTCACCCAGCAGCGCGCCGCCGCTCTTGCGGCGAGAGGGGTCGATACTGATGATGGCCACGCGAAGCTTGTCGTTCTGGTCCAGGCGCAGACGGCGGATCAGCTCGTCGGTGAGCGAAGACTTGCCGGCGCCCCCGGTGCCGGTGATGCCGAGCACGGGAATCTTGCGGGTGGCAGCCTGCGTGCGCACCTTGTCGACCAGCGCGGCATCGGCCTTGCCGTTCTCCAGCGCCGTAATCAGCTGGGCCAGCGCCCGCCAGTTCATCTCACCATGGCCTTCAATGGCTTTGACATTTTCCGGTACGAAGCCGGTCAAGTCCTTGTCGCAGCGCATGACCATCTCGCCGATCATGCCGGCCAGGCCCATTTTCTGGCCGTCTTCGGGGCTGTAAATGCGGGTGACGCCGTAGGCATGCAGTTCGCGGATTTCGGGCGGCACGATCACGCCGCCGCCGCCGCCAAAGACCTGGATGTGCTCGCCGCCGCGGCTTTTGAGCAAGTCGACCATGTACTTGAAGTACTCGACATGCCCGCCCTGGTAAGAGCTGATGGCAATGCCCTGGGCGTCTTCCTGTAGCGCGGCTGTCACTACCTCGTCGACGCTGCGGTTGTGGCCCAGGTGGATCACCTCGGCACCCATGCTTTGCAGGATGCGCCGCATGATGTTGATGGCGGCGTCATGGCCGTCAAACAGGCTGGCTGCCGTGATGAAGCGCACCTTGTGGGTGGGGCGGTAGCTGGCGAGCGCCTTGTATTCAGCGGACATGTCGGTCATGGTGGTCTCCGGGCGGGGTGGGCTGGCACCCCCGCTCTCTGTAATTGACGTTTACGTAAACGTCAATCTTACTCCGTAAGCCCGCGCTGTTCAAGCGCGCCCCGACGGGGCAGCCGGTCAGCCGCCGCCGTACAGGAATTTGGGCAGCCAGAGCGTCATGCCCGGCCAGACGTACATGAACACCATGCACAGGATCACGATCAGCATATAGGGCATCATGCCGGCGAAGATCTGGTTCAGGGTCACGTGCGGCGGTGAAACGCCTTTGAGGTAGAAGGCACTCATCGCAACCGGCGGCGACAGGAAGGCTGCCTGCAGGTTGACGAAGACCAGCACGCCCCAGAGGATGGGGTCGATCTGGAAGTGCTGCAGCAGCGGCAGGAAGATGGGCACGAAGATCACAATGATCTCGGTCCACTCAAGCGGCCAGCCGAGGATGAAGATGATGGCCTGCGACACCAGCAGGAACTGCAGCGGCGTCAGATCCATCGAAAGCACCCATCGTTCGATCACGGCCTGGCCGCCCAGCAGGGCGAACACGGCCGAAAACAGCGCCGAGCCGACAAACAGCCAGCACACCATGGAGGTGGTTTTGGCGGTCAGGAACACCGCTTCCTTGATGCGCTGGAAGTTCAGGGTCTTGGCGTGCCAGGCCATCAGGAAAGCGCCCGCCGCGCCGACTGCCGCGGATTCGGTGGCCGTCGTGATGCCAAAGAGGATCACCGCCAGCACGACGAAGGTCAGGATGGCCAGCGGCATGACGGAGGACACCAGCATGCGCAGGATCTCGAACTGCTCGGCGTCGAATTTCCAGTAGTACCAGAACAGCAACAGCAGCGTGACGCCGCAGGCAATCCAGAAGCCGGTGAAAAACATGTCGGGGACGGCGGCCGTGTGCGGGCCTTCGGCCGCGGGGTCGCCAAACTGCTGCATGGGCTCGTCCCTGGCGGGGCCTGCGGCGGGTTCCTCTGCCGCGCCGGGCGGGGCCGACAGCTCCTGCAGGCCGCTGGTTTCGGCCGGCGGTTCCTGGAGGCCGCCGGCAGCAGCTGGCGGCGACTGGACAGCCGCGGCGCCGGGGGCCTCCTGCAGGCCGCCCGTGCCGGCCGCAGTGGTGGGCGCCTCCGCCCGCTGGGTGACCTGCGCCGCGGCGCTGGCGACGTTGTCTTCCTGGGAGTGAATCACGACATACCACCACACAGCACCCAGGGTGACGGCGGCCAGCGCCAGCGGCACCAGGGCCAGGGCCAGGCTGCGCGCCAACAATCCACGGGTGATTTTCATGCCGTCCACGCCGGCTTGCAGGGCGCGGCCGGGTGATGCGGTGGCGGCCAGCAGCGCGGGCAGCATGCGGCGCGAATAGGCGCCGGCGATGGCGTGCAGCCAGGGCGGCACCGGCACCTGCTGTTGCTCGGGTGGCAGCCGGGGTGCGATCTTCGGGTTGATCAACACCCAGCCGATGATGTAGACCAGATACAGCAGCGCGAGGAAGAAGCCGGGAAACATGGCCGCCGCATACAGCTTGACCACCGACTGGCCGGCGACGGCCGCGTACACAATGATCATCACTGAAGGAGGGATCAGGATGCCCAGCGTGCCACCAGCGGTGATCACGCCGGCGGCGAGCCGGGTATCGTAGCCCGCGTTCAGCATGGGCCGCATGGCGATCACGCCCATCAGCACCACGACGGCGCCCACCAGGCCGCTGGCGATCCCCCAGAAGGTGCAGATGATTAGTGTGGTGACGGCCAGCGAACCGGGCACGCTGCGAAACGCGAGCTGCACGCTGTGGAACATCTTGTCCACCAGCGCGCCGCGTTCCATCACATAGCCCATCAAGACAAATAGCGGGATGGATAACAGCGTTTCATTGGTCATCGCCCCAAAGGCGCGCTGCACCATGAGGTCGAAGATCTTGTTGTCGAGCCAGTGCGCCGACGGGTCGTAGAAGGCGACGAAGCCGAACATGATGCCCAGGCCCATCAGGGTGAAGGCGGTGGGAAATCCCAGCATGATCACCACCACGATCAGGCAGAGCATGGTCATGCCGAGTGCTGCATTGCTCATTGGGTGGCCTCCGCCCTGTGGGCTGCGGTGCCATGAATCTTTGGAACGGCCGGGTGATTCATGTTCAGCCTTTCATGCCGATGGATTTTTCGATGGCCAGGCGCTTGGCCTCCTCGTCGACGAATTCGCTGCCGGCCAGCTGCTGGGCCACTACGTCGGACTCCTCGGCGTCCTTGAGCCGGGGTGTCCATGCGCCGGTCCTGATGCACACCGCGCAGCGGATCATCTCGGCGATGCCTTGCATCAGCACGATGGCGCCAGCCAGCGGGATCACGAATTTGAAGGGGTAGAGCGGAATCGGGTCGGCATTGAAGGTCTGCTCATGGATGGCCCACGAGTCGTTGAAATAAGTCCAGCCGGCCCAGGTCAGCGCGGCGATGCCCGGCAGGAAGAACAGCACGTACAGCACCAGGTCCAGCGAGGCCTGGGTGCGCGGCTTCATGCTGCCGTACAGAAAGTCCCCGCGTACGTGGCCGTCGTGGGCCAGGGTGTAGGCGCCGCCCATCATGAACAGCGTGCCGTAGAGCATGTTGTTGGCGTCAAAGATCCATGCCGTCGGCGCATTGAGCGCGTAGCGCTTGAAAACCTCGGCGCAGACCAGCAGCATCAGCACCACGATGAGCCAGGCAAAGGCCTTGCCCACCCAGGTGCTGATGGAGTCGGCGGTGTGAAGGAGACGTTGAACGTTCATGGTGCTTCCGGTGGCGGGTTGCGACAAAGAAAAGCAGCCATCAGGCGGAACCGGATGGCTGCTGTGCTCAGGCTCAAACGCTGGCGGTCAGGCTTTTTTGCCTGAGAAATAATGGTTGTAGGCCATCTTGAAGTCGACGGAATAGTCGTTGTGCCAGGACACGGCGCGCTGGGCGAACGCCTTCTGCGAATCCAGCACTTTCTTGAACAGCGGGTTCTCGCCGGCCTTCTTGGCAATGGTCTTGTCCCAGGCGTCCAGCTGGGCCTTCAGCACGGCATCCGACGTCTTGTAGAACTTGATGCCCTGCTTCTTCATCTCGATGTAGTCGCTCGAGTTGCGGTCTATCATTTTCCAGCTCATGTCGGCGCTGGCCGCCTGCACCGCGTAGTCGATGATGGACTTGAGTTCGGCCGGCAAGGCGTTGTATTTGGTCTTGTTGAACAGGATCTCGAACTGCTCGCCGCTTTGGTGAAAGCTTTGCAGCATGCAGTTTTTCACCACATCCGGAAAACCCAGGACCCGGTCGGAGGAGGCGTTGTTGAACTCGGCCGCGTCGATCAGGCCGCGGTCCAGCGCCGGCACGATTTCGCCGCCGGGCAAGGGATTCACCGCGGCGCCCATCAGCGTGAACATGTCCACGGCCAGGCCTACCGTGCGGTATTTCAGGCCCTTGAGGTCGTCGGCCTTGGCGATCGGCTTCTTGAACCAGCCCAGCGGCTGGGTGGTCATGGGGCCGTAGAGATACGACACCACGTCCATGTTGATGGCCTTGTAGATTTCCTCCAGCAGGGCCTTGCCGCCGCCGTAGTTGTGCCAGGCCAGGACCATGTTGGAATCCATGCCGTAGCCGGGGCCCGAACCCCACAGGGCCAGCGCCGAGTTCTTGCCATAGTGATAGGCCACCACACCATGTCCGCCATCCAGCGTGCCCTTGTTCACGGCCTCAAGCAACTGGAAGGCCGGCACGACGGCACCCGAGGGGAGCACCTCGATCTTCAGGCGGCCACCGGCCATGTCGTTGACCTTCTTCGCGAAGTCGTTGGCGAATTCGTGAAAGATATCCTTGGCCGGCCAGGTGCTCTGGAAGCGGAAAGACGTTGTCTGCGCCATGGCGACCATGGGGGCGGACAGGGCGCCGGCTGCAATCGCGGCACCTTTCAGCAGGCCGCGCCTGCGGGGGCTTTTGCTCTCGGTCATGACTTGTCTCCTGTTGTTTGGGAAAGTAAGAACACTAAGAACACTCATCATTCCGCCTTGCCCAAAGCTTACAAAGAGGGTTTCCACCAACGCAGAAAAATGATTACCCCTTATCCAGGCGAAACTGTTTTTTCGTCACCGGCGGGGATCGACAAAAACATTTCACGTGACTTTCAACCCCTTGAGTGCGGGGTCTCCTGGCGGAAAGCGCAGGCCCAATTGGGCCATCGTGGCATGCACCATGGTGGCGATCATCAGGTTGCGGTGTGTCTTGGAATTTGCGGGCACCACGGTCCACGGCGCCCACGGCGTGCTGGTGGCGCGCAGCAAGGCCTCGTAAGCGTTTTGGTACTGCTTCCACTGCTTGCGCGCCTCCAGGTCGTCCATGTTGAACTTCCAGTTTTTGGTGGGGTCGTCCAGCCGGGCCTGCAGACGTTCGCGCTGCTCGTCAAGGCTGATGTGCAGCATGAACTTGAGCACGACAGTGCCCGTCTGCGACAGCATGCGTTCGAAGTCATTGATATGCCGGTAGCGTTCTGCCGTTTGCGCCGGCGTGATCCAGCCCTTGACGGGAGGCACCAGCACGTCCTCATAGTGGCTGCGATTGAAAATCGTGATTTCCCCGGCCGCCGGCATCTTCTGGTGAATGCGCCACAGGTAGTCATGCGCGCGCTCTTCCTCGTTCGGCGCTTTCCAGCTGACTGTGTGTACGCCCAGCGGGCTTATGCGCCCAAACACACCGCGCATCGTGCCGTCCTTGCCGGACGTGTCGGTGCCCTGCAGGATGACGAGCAGCTTGAAACGCTTGTCGGCGTAGAACAGGTTTTGCAACTCATCGAGTTCCACGGCGAGCGCTTCCACCAGCGTTTTGTCCTGCGCTTTGTCGCCGCTGGAAAAAGGTTTGGCGCCGGGGTCAAAGTCAGCCAGCGACCAGGCTCCTCCCGCTTTTTTATCTGCGACTGGGTTGCCGCTTGCATCGGCCGGAGGCGGTTGCCACTGAGCCAGTGTTTTTGCCAGGGCTTTCAAGCCGGCCTTGCCAGTGGGTGCATGCGGGAGTGACGGGGTGTCGGCGCGGGTTGAGGGCATCTGGGTCTCCTGTGGTGGCTCCAAGCGGCTTTTCATTGTGCATGGCATGCGGCAAGGGAATAAACTTGTTTCGCGGCTCCCGATCCGGGATGCACCGGCTGCCATCGTGAATAGTGCCCGTGCAAATGAGATGCCGCCTCGATGTGAACCCCCTGAAATATGACAGGTCCCGATATGAACAAACTTGACTCTTCAGATCCTTCTCTTCAGGTACGGCCCGCCGCCGGTTATGCGGGCGACATTCCCGCCCGTCTTGCTTATCAATGGATGCAGTCGGGCGAAGCCGTACTGGTGGATGTGCGCACCGATGCCGAGCGTGAATGGGTCGGCTATGTCCCGGGCGCCGTGCCGCTGGCCTGGAAACAATGGCCGGGTATGGCCATGAACGCCGGCTTCGACGAAAGCCTGAAGGCCGCTGTGCCTGCGGGCAAGAAGGCCGTGCTGCTGTGCCGCAGCGGCGTGCGGTCCGTGGCCGCCGCCAAACGCGCCACCGAACTGGGCGTAGAGGCCTACAACATTCTTGAAGGGTTTGAAGGCGATGCCGACGAGCAGGGCCAGCGCGGGCATCGCGGCGGCTGGCGTCTTCAGGGCCTGCCCTGGAAGCAGGGCTAAACCTGTGAAGCGTGTTGCCTGTTGCCGCCGTCGCGGGCCGCCACACTTTTTGTGACAAAAATATGTAAGCGAGCGGCGCACCACTTTCGGTCAAATGAAGTGGATAGTTCGTATTTCTTCCGCTGAAATCCAAGCCAAGTAAGTACCCCCTGTCAGAACTGACAGGGGGTAAGCCGTATCAATTTGTGCAAGCGCTTTCAATGGGACTCCTTCAATCAAATCGGAGTCCCTCATGCAAGTCCTCGAACGCGAAATTTCCCCCGGTGCCAAGGCACCTCATAACCCTTCCCTCGGCAAGCGCCTGCAGGAGCGCATCGCGCACGAGTTCGCGCCTCGCTGGGCGCAGCAGTGGGGTGACAAATTCATCCTGCATGGCCGTTCGCCTGGCGCGGGTGCGGTCCGGCTGGACGGCAATGACTACCTCAATGTCACGGGGCATCCGGAGATTGTTCAGGCGCAGATCTCCGCGCTGACGCACGACAGGGAGAACGTTGTTCAATCCGGCGTTTTCCTGCTGGGCCCGCATCCGGCGCATGCGCTGGAGAAGTCGCTGGCAAACTGGGTCGGCAAGGAGGACGGCTTTCTCTGCCAGTCCGGCTATACCGCCAACATGGGACTGCTGCAGATCATTGCGGACGCCCAGACACCGATTTACCTCGACTCGCTGGCGCACGCCTCTTTGTGGGAAGGCGCCCATGCCGCGCGTGCGCCGGCATACGCGTTTCGCCACAACAGCCCGGAGCATCTCGCCCGGATGATGAAAACCCACGGTCCGGGAGTCGTCGTGGTGGATTCGGTCTACAGCACGACCGGCGCGGTCTGCCGGCTGCACGAAATCCTGGAAGTCACCGAGCAGAACGACAGCATGATCGTGGTCGATGAATCCCATTCGCTGGGAACCCATGGTCCGCAAGGCGCGGGGCTGTGCGCTGAACTGGGCGTCACGGACCGGGTGCACTTCATCACGGCCAGCCTGGCCAAGGCGGTTGCGGGGCGCGCAGGATTTTTCACGGCACCCGCCAGCATGCGCTACTACATCATGATCTCAAGTTTCCCGAATATCTTCAGCTCTTCGCTGCTGCCTCATGAAATCGCCGGCCTCGCGGCCACCGTGAAGGTGCTGCAGCGCAGTGACGACGCCCGGCGCCGGCTGCATGCCAACACCCGCCGGCTGCGTTCGGCTTTCTCCGACATCGGCTTTCCTATCCATCAGGGCACCGAGCAAATCATTTCGCTGGAAGCCGGCACCGAGCCGGCAGCCATGGTCCTGCGTGATGAACTGGAGGCACGCGACGTGATCGGCTCGATCTTCTGCGCCCCGGCCACCAGCCGCAACCGCGCCATGGTTCGACTGACCCTGAGCTCGGCGTTGACCGATGCGGAAATGACGCATGTGGAAGCCGTGGCGCGCGAGATCGCGCCTGTCGTCAAGCCCTGGGACTGGCCGATTGCGCGGCGCGCCCGCAGCGCAAAGATCGACGGCTAGTCAGTCTTGCACCTCTCGATCGCCATGGGTGGCGATAAAGCGTTCGTGGCTGGCCATGAAGCCGGGGCAGAAGGACTCATGGACGGCGAAGATGGCGCCGTGCATGGGCCCCGGCTCGGCGGGAATGGTGAACGCCTGGCGCGGCTGGGACTTGTGCACCGCGCCCAAGGCCAGTTGCAGGTCCAGGTCGATCAGCTTCTTTCCCATCCGGACGTCTTGTACGGTGGGCGCATCCCATCCCTGGGATTCGGCCATCTCCGCCAGCTCCGGCAGGTTGGCGGAGGGCTCCAGCTGCAGCCAGCTTGCGCGGCCTTTGTTGTCGAGCGCGAGCACGCCAAAAGGCGCGCCAATGGCAACCCGTTCTATCCAGCCCTGCTGGAGCGCCAGGCTGTCCAGCGCCTGCGCAACGGGCGGGCTGCAAAGCAATTCGTGCTGCTCGCGCGACAGCGTGGCGCGCCAGGTTTGCTGGTGCCGGGCGTCTGCCAGGTGCAGCAGGCCCTGGATGGCGTTGGTCAGCCGCAGACGGATATCAGGCGCCTGCTTGGGAATGAACTGCTCGATCAGGCTGCGGTTGAAGGCCGACACGGCAAGTTGCTCGTCCGCGCGGCCTGTCAGCAGCACACGAGAGCCCGACCAGCCCGTGAGCTCGCTCAGCACCCGAAGCCCGCTCATCGCCGGCATGGAATAGTCCACCACACAGACCTGGGTGAGCGAAAAACGCGCCGTGCCGTCGTCCCGCCAGTACTTGAGGATCTGCGGGATCAGGGGCTCGCCTTCACGCCAGCGGTTGATGATTTCCTGCTGGCGCCAGGCGTCTGCCTCCCAGCGTGCCGGCTCCTCCAGCAGCGACTCGATGCAGGCCACCGGCCGAAGAAACAGCCGCACGTACCAGTCCAGCGGCATGACCTGGGCCAGCATTTCGAGGTAATCCGGATCATCATCCAGAAAGACCACGCCTCCCGGGCGGCGGTAGAGTGCAAAGGACATGGTTATCGTTTTATGGAAGAGCGTCAAAAGCAGTCACATGCAAGGCTATCAGGCTATCAGATCGCAAGGGGCAGCTCAATTGTAAAAACTGCCCCCACGGCAGACTCTGATTTCACATGAATGTTGCCACCCGCACTTTGTATCACCTGCTGGCAAAAGGCCAAACCCAGGCCGTGGCCGGTGCCGCGGTTGCTGGAAAAAAACGGCTTGAAAATCTGCGGCAGCAAGGTGGCGTCGACGCCCCGGCCTTCGTCGGCCACGATGATCCGTCCATGCCCCTGCGACTGCCCCACTTCAATGCGCAAGGCGCCCGGCGGGTATTTCGAGTCCGCGGCCATCAGGGAGTGCATGGCGTTCTTGATCAGGTTGTCCAGCACCTGGGAAAACTGGGTCGTCGAGGAGCGGAAGGTGAAGTCTTCGTGAATGACAACCTGCACGCAGTCGCGCTGGCGGATCGACTGGAAAGGGTAGGCGGCCACCACGTCGTTGACCAGCCCTGCGGCCGGCACCAGCTCGGTGTGGCGCGGCAGCTGCAGCAGCCTGGCATTGGCAATCTGCGTGTCGATCTGGTGGTTCATATTGCGAACCAGGATGTGCAGCCGTTGGGCGAGTTTGTCCAGCTGGGCCCCGCGCGGGTTGTCGGGCTGGCGCTGCACTTCCAGCTGGATCGCGTCGCCCAGCAGCGCGGCGGTCGACAGCGGCGTGCGCAGCTCATGCGCCATGATCCCCATCGTCGTGAGGGTGTTGGAGAGCTGTTCGCGCCGCAAGTTGGCGGAGGAAAGCCCCAGCAGCAGGCCCATGTTCATGCAAAAAGCCATGACCATCATGTTGGTGGTGAGCTGCTGGCCCTGCAGCAACGGCACATCGGGCCCGAACACGTGGAACAAGGCCCACGCGGAGATCGCACCCGCGAGCAGGCCGATGGTGGCGATACGCCAATCGGTGACGAAGTAATAAATCAGGATCATGCTGGAGACGCTGGCCAGCCAGACGGTATTGCCGCTGTTGCAAAAATACATCCAGCTGAAGAGAAAAGGCAGCTCGAACCAGAACACGCAGGTGAAAACAATGCCCGCGAGCGGGCTGGACGGGTACTGGCTGACGGGTTTCCAGATCAGCAGGCAGCCCAGCAGGCTGGTAAAGCAGCGCAGCCACAGGTTCTCATAAGGCTGCGGCAACCACCAGGCCCATACCGCATAAAACAGCGGATGCCCCACCAGCGTGAAAATCCCCAGGCCCTTCATGCGCAGCGGCGTGGGGTGCAACACCGGCACCAGGGGGGCGAGTATCAGCTCCTCGCGCAGCCACTGGAGCAGGGGGCGCTGCGCGAACCACGAATTGAAACGAGCGCTTTTCACTTTAAAGTCTTCCCTGGGCAAGCTGACCTGATGGATGATGCGGATGGCGCATTTGACGCTATTGTCTTTATACCTTCCCATCCGGCCGCCAATGATTTCACGATTCATGATGCCCCATGGCCTGAGTTGACTCTGCCGGGGGTTTCCCGTGCAGCCGGCGGCGGGTATTGGCGCCTTCATCATGAAGTAGAAAGTCCCAGCGATGCAATTACCTGCGAACTTTGACAGTGTGAGCCTTGACGGTGTCGTCAGCGACTGGATGGGGGTGCTGCGCGAGTTCTCGGTAGAGGCGCTCATGGTGCTGGGCCCCGACCCGTTCGGCGGCCAGGAAGACCGGCTGGTCCTGGCTATCCACCCGCCACGCCTGCTCGACGCCGCCGAAGCGCTGGCCGAAAGCCGTGACTTCGGCGCCCCGTGGCGTGACTCCGATGCCCCGCTGGTCGCCTGGCAGGACATTTCAAAGTCCGCCTTCGAGAACCTGGGGCGCTGGCGCCGGCTCTGGCTGGCCCATGGTTACCAGAGTGTGGTCCGCATCGCCTTCCCGCTGACGGTGGGGCGTGCCTTTGAGTGCTACCTTTTCAGCCCGCGCCAGTGGCATGACCGCAGCGAAGCGGCATTGCTGGCCTGGTCGGCACTGAACATCTGGCCCTTGCTCAAACGCGCGCTGGCCGAGGCGCGCAGCCCGCTCAGCCCGCGCGAACTGGAGTGCCTGAGCCTGGCTTTTCAGGGCATGACGGCGCGTGAAAGCGGCGAAAAGCTGGCCTGCAGCGAGCGCACGGTGAACTTTCACCTCTCCAATGCCATGACCAAGCTCAAAGTCGACAACAAACTGGCCGCGATCCAGCGCGCCTGCTGGTTTGGCCTGATCTGATCAGATCTGGATAGGGGGCAATCGGCGGCGGCTCTACTGGAAAACCTGTAGACCCCTGTGCCTGGGCAGGCTTCAAACCTGTTCATAATCCGCCAAATGACCTTCCTAGCGCTTGATGTGGGTAATACCCGCCTGAAATGGGCCCAGTACGAAGCCCCGGCAGCCGGGGCCAAGCTGCTCGCGCATGGCGCGGTCTTTCTTGAGAACATCGACAAGCTGGCAGAAGAAGAGTGGGGCACCCTGCCCGTGCCGACACGCATCCTGGGCTGCATCGTCGCCGCCGATGCCATCAAGCGGCGTGTGGCCGAGCAGATGGAACTGTGGGACGTAGCGCCGCGCTGGGTAGTGTCCAGCCCGCAGGAGGCGGGCGTCACCAACGGCTATGACCATCCGGCCCGGCTGGGCGCCGACCGCTGGGTGGCCATGATAGGCGCGCGCCACCGCCTGCTGGCGCGCGGCGTGAGCAAGCCCTGCGTGGTGGTCATGGTGGGCACGGCAGTGACAGTCGAGGCGATTGACGCCAGCGGAAAGTTCCTCGGCGGCTTCATCCTTCCGGGACACGGCATCATGCTGCGCGCGCTCGAGTCCGGCACAGCCGGCCTGCACGTGCCCACCGGCGAGGTGCGCGACTTTCCCACCAACACCAGCGACGCTTTGACCAGCGGCGGCACCTTCGCCATTGCCGGCGCGATCCACCGCATGGTGGAGAACGTCGCCCGCCACTGCGGCGAAACGCCCGAATGCATCATGACTGGCGGCGCCGGCTGGAAGATGGCGCCCAGCATGTCGGTGAAGTTTGAGTTGGTGGAAAGCCTGATCTTCGACGGCCTGCTGGCGATTGCTTCAAGGCGCTTTGCCGCCTGAAGCTGAGGCCTCAGATCTTTAAGCATTTTCGGCCTCTAGCCAAGGTGGCGTCTTGGCCTGAAGCTATCAATTTAATAGCAATTGAGTGAAGTACCCCTTCCAGCAGGGGCCGCGGAACTGGCTTTGCCAGGCCGCAGGCGCCGTCCCCTGCAAGGGGAGAGGAAGCTACACGAAGTGAGCTTCAACAGGGGTGTGCTATTTATTCACCCCAGGGCAGCATCAACGTCACGATGGACAGCTTGGCAAATTCCGGCACAAACTCGTCGATGATGCGCTGCGGTTCCGGGCACAGCGTGCTGTCGGTGATCACACCGAATTGCACGCCACCGCCGTAACTCAGGATGGACACGCCTAGGCCCACGTCGCCCGACTGCGGCACCCAGAACATGCTTTGCTCCAGAGTCGATCCGCAAAACTTCAGCTTTTCGCGTGGGCCCGGCACATTGGTCATGACCGCCGTGGTCTTCTTAGCGAAAAGGTTGAGCATCACGTCCTGCGCCGGCTTGATCAACAGGCCTGCCACCGCCAGCAGGCTGAAGGCCAGCAGCGGCTGGTAGCTGCCCTTGAGCGCGGCCATGCGCCTGCGCACCTCGTACACGCGCTCGATCGGGTTCTCTACGCCGATGGGCAGCACCAGCGGCACCAGGCCGAAGCGGTTGCCCAGCTTGTGCGCCTGGTCCAGCGGCCGCAGGTTCACCGGCACCATGGCGCGTATCTCCTGGCCCGCCACGTCGTCGCCAAAGGTTTTTAAATATTCGCCCAGTGCGCCGGCCACGCAGCTGAGCAGCACATCGTTGATCGAACAGTTCAGCGCCTTGCCCACCGCCCTGACCTCGTCCAGCGGAATCGGCTGGCACCAGGCGACCTTCTTGGCGCCGCCGGGCTTGCCCTTGAGACGGGTTTTGGAATCGTCGGGCATCAGGGCGAGAGCCGCTCCGTCCTTGAGCACCTGAACCAGCACTTTGGCCATGTCCATGGAGTTGTGCATGCCTTCTTCCATGCCCTTTTTGGGGTCACCCAGCATGCCCAGCGAGCGCGCCGCGCCTTCACCCACCGCGCCCAGCGCCTTGACGGTAATGTCGGTAAAGGGCTTGAGCAGCGTGTCAGTGATCCAGTCTTCGGGGCCTGCCGCGGCTTCGGCTTTTTTGCGCCGCTCGGGCGGCGGCACACCACCGTCGACCAGCGACATCGTCACTGAAATCAGCGCGATGCCGTCGGCAATACAGTGGTGGATGCGCACAATCATGGCGCTGCCCTTCACGCCGTCGGGGCCGGTGTAATCTTCGATCAGGTGGATTTGCCACAGGGGGCGTTTCGGGTCCAGGCGCTGGGTGGCGAGTATCGCCACGCGGTCCTGCAGGGCCTGCTCCTGGTTAGCCGACTTTGGCAGCTTTTCCGGCACCACGTGGTTGGCCAGGTCGAAGTTGCGGTCCATCACCCAGGTCGCGCCGGCGGCGTCTTCCATCACGCGCTGCTTGAAGCGGTCGTACTTGAGCAGGCTGTTTTCAATGCGTTCGCACACGGCGGCGTGCTTCACGCCCGGCGCCAGTTGCCATACACCCACGATCATCATGAGGTTGGCCTCGTTGTCCATGCGCAGCCAGGCCGTGTCGACCTTGCTCATGCGCTCGCCTGAAATGCCCAGGGTTCCCGAGACGGCCCGCTTGACGTTCTTCTGGACGTTTTTTGCCACTTTACGGCCTGCAGCCTGGGCGGTAACGCGTGTAACCATGAGCACTCCCGATGCAAAACTGATGCGAACTCACCCCGGATGGGGTAACTTCCCTATTTTGAACGGAACGGTCTGGCTAAGATACCGGGCAGTTACCCCAAGCATCCTTATTGGTGACCCACTTCTAAAAACGGAGATTCCACATGTCAGACCTGAAAGCCGCCTTCGACAAAGCCATGGCCGATTCGAAAAACCTCAGCGAACGTCCCGACAATGCGACCTTGCTGAAGATTTATGCGCTGTACAAGCAGGGCAGCGTCGGCGACAACGCCGAGAAGAAGCCCGGCTTCGGCGACATGGTGGCCCGCGCCAAGTGGGACGCCTGGAACAACCTCAAGGGGACGTCGCAGGACGACGCGATGCAGCAGTACATCGACCTGATTGCTGACCTGAGCTAAAACTTTCTCCCATAAAAAAGCGGCACAGTCCCGGCGCAACTTGCGCGGGGACTGTGCCGCTTTTTTGTTTGCCGTTTAAAGGCTCAATCAGCCTTGATATTGGCCAACTTAACAATCCGGCCCCACATCTTCCGTTCGTTGTCGCCCAAGGTAGCCAGCTCGGCGCCGGTCATCACCACTGCTTTCGCGCCTTGCTCTTCAGCGCGCTTCTTGAAGCCTTCCGACTCCACCACCTGCTTGATCGCCAGCGAGAGCCGTCCCTGCAAGTCTGCGGACAAACCCGTCGGCCCATAGACCGCGAACCATGACGACGCCACCAGCGGCACGCCGGCCTCGGTGGCGGTCGGCACGTTGGGCTGCGCGGCCAGGCGGGTGCGGCCGGTCACCATCAGCGCCTTGAGCTTGCCCGCGCGGATGTGCGGCAGCAGCGGCGGCGGCGTGGTGATGGTGAAGTCCACCGTGCCGGCCAGCAGGTCATTGAGCGCCGGGCCTGTACCGCGGTAGGGGATGTGAACCATGAAGGTCTTGGTGAGGTCTTTGAGCAGTTCGGTCGTCACGTGCTGCAACGAGCCGTTGCCGCTGGAGGCGTAATTCACTTTGCCGGGATTGGCCTTGACGTATTTGATGAAGTCCGCGAAGTTGTCGGCCGGGAAGTTGCCGCGCACCACCAGCAGTTGCGGCGCGTCAATCAAATGGCCCAGGGGCTTGAGGTTGGTCGCCGGGTCGAAGCCGGGCACGGGCTGGATCAGCGGCGTGATGCATTGGTAGCCCGAGTACTGCACCAGCAGGCTGGTGCCGTCGGCCGGGCCGCGCGCGACCATTTGCCCTGCGATGTTGCCGTTGCCGCCGCCGCGGTTGTCCACGACGACCGAGGTCTGCAAAATCCTGCCGAGGGGCTCGGCCAGCATGCGCGCTGCGATATCGGTGGTGCCGCCGGCCGCCGTGGGCACGACCAGCGTGACCGGCTTGCCGGCGAGTTGGGCGCGCACCGGGTTAAGCCAGCCGGCGGTGCCGAGCCCGGCGACGGTGAGCAGTGTTCTGCGGGAAATGAAAGCCATGGTCTTGTCTCCAGTCGTAGTTTTGGGATTGCTTTAAGGATTGCCGTTATCAGGCGGGTTCAGAAATCTCTATCAAATTCAGGTCCGGGTCTCGCACGTAAATCGAGCGGATTTTTTGCGTGGCGCCGGTGCGCAGTACGGGGCCTTCAATCACGGGCCAGTGTTCCCGTTCAAGGCGGCTGATCACGTCGGCAAGCGGGGTGCTCGCCAGAAAGCACAGGTCCAGCGAACCCGGCACCGGAAGATGGGCCTTGGGTTCAAACTCACGGCCTTTGACGTGCAGGTTGATCTTTTGCCCGCCGAACCTGAAGGCCTTGCGTTCTACCGGTGGCGTGCCGCCGGTGAAGGTCTCCAGCGTCATGCCCAGCACGCGCGTGTAGAAGTCTATGCATGCTTTTTCGGCCGATGTGGTCAACACCAGGTGATCAAGACTGGCGATCATGCCGACGCTGCCCTCAGCTCGGCCACATAAGGCGGCGGTGCATGAAGGTCCGTGATGCGGCCGGCCTTGGCCACCTGGCCGGGCACGTCATGGCCGACGATGCCGGGCATCTGCCGCGCCACCGCCAGCAGTTTTTCCATATCCATGCCGGTGTCATAGCCCATCGCATCCAGCATGTGCACCGCATCCTCACTGCTGATGTTGCCGCTGGCGCCAGGCGCGTAGGGGCAGCCGCCCAGGCCGCCCAGCGAGCCGTCAAAGCGCGTGATGCCGCCCTGCACGGCCGACAGCACATTGGCCAGGCCCATGCCACGTGTGTTGTGAAAGTGCAGGGTCAGCTGCAGGCCTTCAAAGCGCTGTTGCAGCACCTCCACCATGCGGCTGACCTGCGCCGGGTGGGCCATGCCGGTGGTGTCGCAGATCGTGAGGCCGCGCACGCGGTCTGCACCGAATGCGGCGAAGCGGTCGCTCCAGCGCAGCACTTCTTCCTCGGCCACTTCGCCTTCCATGGGGCAACCGAAGCAGCACGAGAGTGAAATATTGATGGGCGTGCGGCCATTCACATGGCGAATCACGTCAGAGAGAGCCGCAAAGCTTTTCTCGCGTGGCATGCGCAGGTTGGCCAGGTTGTGGGTTTCCGACACCGACATCACCAGGTTGAGCTCGTCGGCACGCGACTCCAGCGCGCGCTCGGCGCCGCGCAGGTTGGGCACCAGCACGGTGTATTCCACGCCGGGCACGCGGCGTATGCGGCCCATCACCTCTTCGGCGTCGCGCAGCATGGGGATGGCCTTGGGCGAAGTGAACGACGTCACTTCGATCTTGGCGTAGCCGCATTCGCTGAGGGCATCGACCAGCGCGACCTTGTCGTCGGTCGGGATGAAATTGGGCTCGATCTGGAAGCCGTCGCGGGTGGCGACCTCATTGAAAAAAATGCGCTTCATGGTGTTCCTGCATCCTTTCCGGCCACGATGCCCTTGTCCTTGAGCGCCTGAATCTGTTCGGCCGAAAGCCCGATCTCGCGCAGCACCGCATCGGTGTCTTGCCCTACCTGCGGCGCATTGCGGCGGTGCCCGCCTGGCGTGCGCGAGAGCTTGGGCACGATGCCGGGCACCGCCAGCAGGCTGCCGTCGTCCATCTGTACTTCATCGAGCATGCCGCGCGCCTGGTAGTGCGGGTCGGCGGCGATGTCAGCCACGGTGTAGATGCGGCCCGCGGGCACGGAGACTTTGTCGAGCGCCGCCAGCACTTCGTCCACCGTGAGGCCCAGGGTCCATTGGCCGATGGCGGCGTCGATCTCGGCCACGCGCGCCACGCGGCCCGCGTTGTCGGCCAGCGCCGGGTCGTTGCCGAGATCGCTGCGCCCAATGGTGGCCATGAGGCGCTTGAAAATGCTGTCGCCATTGCCGGCCACCAGTGCGTAACCGCCGTCCTTGCACAGATACGCATTGCTGGGCGCGATGCCGGGCAGGGCGCTGCCGGCCGCGCCGCGCACCGCGCCAAAGGCGCTGTATTCGGGCAGCAGGCTTTCCATGCAGTTGAACACCGCTTCATACAGCGCCACGTCGATCACCTGGCCCTTGCCGGAGCGCTGGCGCTCCTGCATCGCCAGCAGGATGCCGATCACGCCGTGCAGCGCGGCCAGCGTGTCACCGATGCTCACGCCCACTCGCACCGGTACGCGGCCCGGTTCGGCCGTCAGGTGGCGCAGGCCGCTCATGGCTTCGGCCACCACGCCAAAACCCGGCTTGTCACGGTAGGGGCCGGTCTGTCCGTAGCCGCTGATGCGCAGCATGATGAGGCGCGGGTTCAGCGCCAGCAGTTCGTCCGGGCCCAGGCCCCAGCCTTCCATGGCGCCGGGGCGGAAGTTCTCGATCAGCACATCGGCGTCAAGCGCGAGCTGGCGCACGATGACCTGCGCCTCGGGGCTCTTCAAGTCCAGCGCCACCGAGCGCTTGTTGCGCGACTGCACCTGCCACCACACCGAGGTGCCGTCTTTCAGCAAACGCCATTTGCGCAGCGGGTCGCCTGCGCCCGGCGTTTCGATCTTGATGATGTCGGCGCCGAAGTCCGCCAGCGTCTTGGCGGCGAACGGGCCTGCGATCAGCTGGCCGAGCTCCAGGACTTTCAGCCCGGCAAGCGGGCCTTCAGACGCAGCGACGGCAGAAGCCGGAAGGGATTTTTCAGGAGAGGGCATGGCGGGCAGTGTGCCGCCGCAACCCGGCCCCGTCTATTTGCGTTTGGGCGCTTTGGGTTTCGCATTTTGCGAAACCGGTGCAGCTTTCGGGCTCAGGAAGTCCACCAGTGAGGCAATGCCTGCGTCGGCCTGGCCCGCCATGGTGGCCGTCAGCAGGCGGCGGCTGGCCCACGCATCCGCCAGCGGGCGCCAGTCCAGCTTCATGCTTTTGACCATGGGCAGGGTTGCGGCTTTGGGCAGGATGGCCACGCCCAGGCCCGAGGCCACCATGTGGCAGACGGCGTCAAAGCTGCGCACCTGCATGCGTAATTTCAGCGGCCGGTTGGCAGCCAGTGCGGCCTGTTGCTGTTTTTGCAGCATGGCGGCGCCGGCGGTCAGGCTGATCCATTCTTCATCGAGCGCATCGACAAAGGCCAGCGGCGTTTTGCCGGCCAGCGTGTGGCCGGCCGGCAGGATGAGCACCAGCTCGTCTTCGCGAAAAAGCCGCGTGTCCAGCCCCGTGGTGTCGGGCCCTTCCACAAATACCGCCACATCGGCCCGGCCTTCGCGCAGGGTGGCTGCCACGGCTTCCGACACTTGCTCTTCCAGGTCGATATGGACTTGCGGATGCAACTCGCCATAGCGCGCCAGCAACGGCGGCAAAAACTGGCTGATGGCGGCGCTGCTGGCGCACAGGCGGATGTGGCGCGCGATGCCGCGCCGCAAGTCGGCGAGTTCGCCGCCCAGTTGCTCCATGGTTTGCAGCAGGGTGAGGCCGTGCTTGACGAATACGCGCCCGGCTGCCGTCAGTAAAAGGCCGCGCGGATGGCGCTCAAAAAGCGCTTCGCCCAAGGCATCCTCCAGCTCGCGGATGCGCCGGCTGGCCGCCGCCAGCGCCAGGTGCGAATCCCGCGCCGCCGCAGTCAGGCTGCCGGTTTGCGCGCAGGCGACGGCCAGGCGCACGGACACCAGGTCAAAGCGGGCGAGGTTGTAGCTCATGGGCAGCGCCCTTGAATTTCAGACGGGCGGGTGTCAGGCGGCCTTCTTTTTGGCCGCAGCCTTTTTTGCGGCGGGCTTCCTTGCAATCAGCGTGTCCAGGTTTTTCACAATCTCGCCTTCAATCTTGTCCTTGAAGGCACCCAGCAGAAAGCCGAGCTTGGCGTTGAGGTCAAAGCTGTCCTGGGTGACCGCCAGCGTGCCGCTCACGCCCGAGCGGCTGAAGCTGACCAGGTCTTCGGTCTTGCCTTCTTCGTAGGTGCATTCCATGTCAAACTTTTCTTCGACCTGTTCGGCCCACTTGAAGGCGATCTTGCGTGCCTCGGCAAGGCCCAGGGTGTGCGCGCGCTGGATGTGGATGTCAGCCATTCGATGTCTCCGTGTTTTCGGTATTGTTAGTTTGAAGCGCCTTGCGCCGCTCTTCTTTGGGCAGGTCGGCCAGCCGTTTTACCGCCTCATAAAAGCGTTGCCAGTCGCGGCCTTCACGCTCGAACAGCGCCTCAAAGCCGGGAACCAGCTCATCATAGGCGGCCTGTGCGCCAAAGGCCGCGTTGTTGGCCCGCGCCACCCAGGGGTCGTAACCGGCAAAGCCGCCCCATGAAGCCTTGAGCTTCGCGTACTCATCGCGAAAGCGCTGCATTGCTATTGATTTCATAGCCGCCTGCTCAGGTGCCGCCTGGGCTGGAGCCGCTTTTTGTTCATAAATTGCCGCCAGCTCGCGCCGCGTGGCCAGCGCCAGTGCGCGGAACTGCCGGCGCCGTCCGTCGAACACGGCGTAGTCCTGGCGGGCCTTGTCGTTGCCGCGCAGGGC
>JAJKJM010000220.1 GCA_021153985.1 Polaromonas sp. | reverse complement strand
TGGCCTGGATCAGCCGAGATCAGGGCTCTCGCTTCAAATCCTTCTTCGCTTGGCGTGAGGGGGAGGGAGCTCAATTGCAGCGAAGTCGTCAAGATCCTCCCATCGTCATGCGGGCGGTGCTGGGGTTGCTGGAGCAAGGTGAATCCAAGTTGATGACGCAGTTAGCAGAACTAGATGGAAAACTCGAGGAAGCGAAGAAGAATACTGAGACTTTGCTGCATGAGCCTGCGCTGATCCGGCGTCGCATCGAATCGAGCTTGCGTGCAAGAGGAAATCTTCCCAGTGACCTCCCTATTCGGGCCAACGATCTATTTGCAGATTCCGTAGAGCAGCGGATCAACACCGCCAATGAAGAAGCGGTTGTGCGTTTGGGGCAGTGGGAGGTTAAACAGGAAGTAGCCGACCAAGCGGTGGCAGAACTTCGCGTTAACCTGAAGCAACTTCAGAGTGAGCATGACACGGCTCAGGCGGAATACAACATGGCTGACTCAGCCAGGCGGGGGGACGAAGAGGCGTTTCGCTCTATTGGAAACCAGCTGCTAAAACTCAAGCAACTCGCGGGTCACTGCGAGGAGGGAAATTTACCTTTTTCGCAATGTCAATACGTGAAGGCGGAGATCAACGTTCTGGAGTTGGCCAGCCTGCGAGATGCGCGTGACAAGACGAATCTCCAGAGAGCAATGGCTGAGTCGGCGAGCAGAGCCGGCAGGCTGCTAGAACGCAAGAATGGCTTGAAATCGAAAATTGATGTGATGACCGCACAGGAAAAACCGTTGGTTGCTGGACAACTGAAGGTTCGGATGGCGAAGCGAACCGCTGAAATCGAAGCAAACAAGTGGCCAGCCTTGTTGGATGAGCTGGATCGGTGGGAGAACACTGCTGGTTCTGCACAGGCACAGGAGGTCATAGACTCATCTCGGGAGAAATGCACGCAGATTGAGCAGGAGCTGGACCGTGTTCGCACCCAGCTGACCGTATTGCAGCAAGAAAGATCCGAACGAGAAAGAGGGTTGGCTCAAATCACAGACGGCTTGACCCGCCAGTTGCTACCGGACGGAGCAATTGGGGCGTTCGATCCCCGTGACGAGGTTCGACCTTTCCGCTTGTCGATGAGGGGAGGTGAAGCCTATCGTGTACTGGAGGTTTTGCTTGGCGATGTCGCTTGCATGCTAGACAGCGCCCGACCCGAGAGTGCGCTGCCCGGCCTCTTTATTCATGACTGCCCACGGGAAGCCGACATGAGCGTAGGCTTGTATGAGAACTTTCTTGTATTAATCGGTCAATTGCAGAAGACGCAGTATGTGGACTTGGAATTGCCATTCCAATACGTTGTCACGACAACCACGCCACCGCCAACTGAGTTGCAGAATGACGCAGTTTGTTTGACTCTTGATCCCAGTTCTGATGAGGGCCTGTTGTTTGGGCGGCGTTTTGTCGGTGAACGACAAGCCGTATTGGGGTAATTTGTGGGCATTGTTAAACAAAAGTGGCTGGGGCAAGAGGGGCAAGGTTGGTCCAACCATGGAACCTCGGTGTATCAGTTGTGCACGAGTGAGGATGCCTATTTCCGCTCATCGGTTCGAAAGAGCCTTGATGAGATCGCTCGTTCGTATTACGGTAGCAAGACGTCGATGGCAGCAACTGTTGCTTCGCTGACGGATGCCGTGCTGCGTGGTATCAAATACAGCTACAACGACGAAGTCAATACTGGCTGCCCTTATCGCCGATTATTCAGTGTCGAATCTCCGCTTGTAGTTGGACTGGCATGAATCCTCTGCGACGCGCGCTAGTTGAAAAACTGGGCCATGACAACGGTTTTGAACATGTCCTGTCAAGCGATCTGCATCATGTGGCATTGGCTTCCGCCAGGCATCCAGCGAAAGTAACTATCACGGCATTGGAGGATGGCTTTGGGGTGGTTATCCAGTCCGGGCCGACCATGCTGATGCAGGAATTGGTGCGCACTTTTCCCAATTCGAGTGGGGCCGTGCAGGGTTTTTTGTTGCCTACAGAAGCAACCTTAGCCAAGTGGCTACGTCGCGCGGCTGCGCTGTCGCAAGCGCTGCCAAATCAAGCGGTTACAGCGTTTGAGCAGCAGGTACAAGTCGCGCTGTCGGCCATGCCCGCAGTTACCGTACAGAACACCGAAGTGCAGCGCATGGTTCGTCAGCGTATAGGGCAGCAGGCCTTCCGCCAAGCCATGTTGGATTATTGGGGCGGTGCCTGTGCGGTAACAGGCCTGACCTTGTCGCAAGCTTTGCGTGCCAGTCACGCCAAACCGTGGGCCGAATGCGTTTCTGACGCAGAGCGATTAGACGTGTACAACGGCTTTTTGCTCAGTGCAAATCTGGATGTATTGTTCGACAGTTTCCTGATTAGCTTTGCAGAGGATGGTGAGTTGTTAGTGTCCGACGGCATTACATCAAGTGACCAACAAAAAATGGGGCTCGTTGCTGATATGCGTTTACGGTGGGTGTCAGTAGAGCATAGACCATACCTGCGCTTGCACCGGCAGCGGTTTTCTCGTATGGCTTGAACCGTAGGTTCAAAGCATCTAGATTTTTTCAGCCACATATGACCGACGTGTACTTAAGGTAGATCGCTATCTTGAGCGCTTTAATCGGTCTGCACACCGGTCACCACAGTGCTGAGTCGCGGATGCTGTTCAGATGCTTGCGGGTATGACGGCGACGCACTGCCACGACACGCCAGTAGACAATTGCAATCGAGACACCGGATACCACGATTTCACTGTTCGTGAGTCGGCGATCCAGCAGCGTAGAGCAGACCCAGATGGAGACTGCTATTCCTGCGACGGCAGTGATGAGCATGACGGCGGCTCTAATCATGGATTGTGTTGTCGAAATTTTCGGGCGCTTGAGTTTTCGGCGCAACAGCGCCAACCAGATCGCCTCGGTATGCCACGAGGTCGCGAATGCTACGAAATGCCCACCGCATGCCAATCAAGTCCGACTCTGCCTGCAGTGGCCGAGTCGGATTTTATGCCGTCAGGGCAACCTTTCCGCCATCCTAATTTATGCCAGAGGCATAGGTCCGGCGCCTTTGGGCGCCGCTTATGCCCATCTGTCAGCAATCCAATTTCGCCAAATTTCACATTCCTAAGGAGGGGATGTGTTTTCACCTACCCATTAATTTTTAAGGAGAGCAACATCACGTTCAAACCCTACACCCCGCCCAACGAAGGGGCTGGCTTGTTGACAGTGGACCGAGACCTTTGCTGGCGGATCAATCCAAGAGGTTTGGTCACGTCCGCGGTCATCGGCGCGGTTTGCTGGGCCCGCAACAACTTCTCCATCTCTGACTCGCAGCACCAGGCCATCCTCCATGGCTTGGGACTGGAATGCCGGCCGTTACCGGGCGGAACCACCGTTTTACAACCCCAGTTGCCATACCGCCTGCCTCCCGCAACAAACAGGTCTCCTGCCGAGTTCTTCACTCTCACCGCGCCACAGCTGCCTCTCCATCATTACGATGCAGTCGAGGTGTACCCCTTTGTGGAAGGCGAGGGTGGTATTGCGCGCTTTGAGGGCAATGAACATCCGGCAAGCGCCCACCCGCATTTCTGGAGCGTCGCTTTGCGCCTGGAGGTTGGGCACATTGAAACCATTGCCGACTTCCCGGCATGGGCGCAAGCTGAGGCGTTCGCCGACCTGATGAGACAAGTTCTGCTGTCCGCGCGAAAGGCGGCAGGACTGATCACCACTCATCTGTAAACAGGACCGGCCAAATCTGACCATCGCCGCGCTGCAACGGCCGGTATTCCCCTTCTCTTTCTCCCTACCCGTGTTTCCTGATTGCTTTGAATCTGCGCTTCGCAGAGGCCGAGTCACGTCCGCTACCAACTGCTTTGTTATCAACCAAGGAAAACCATGATCTTGAACAGCTCCTCCCTCGAAGCCCTCGCTGCCTTCGCCATCGCTTTTTTCGCCGGCATTGTCAGCGGTTTGGCGCTTGTCCGCTACGGCCGGTTTGTGCGTGATGACGCACGCCGCAGCTACGTGCCTGCCTGACTCCCCTTCAACCTTTTCCCCACGCAACCTTCCCTTTTCTCGTCCACTTTCAAGGAGCCTCCATGAATCTATTCAACCATTTCAAACGCAAAAGCAAACCCCTGGCAACGATCTGCCAGAACTGCCACAAAGAAGACCGACGACCCAAGAACCTGGCCCGCCGCGTTGGAGGTGCCGTTGGCGGAGTGGCTGGCGCCGCTGCCGGCGTGTCCGGCATCCTTGGCGCCGCCCGACTGGGGTTTATGGCCGGCGCGGTGGCTGGTCCTGCGGGTGCCGTGCTGACCGCTATTGCTGCCGCCACCCTGCGCGGCTGCATTGGCGGCACCATCGGCCTGGAAATCGGGGCCGGGCTGGGCGGCTTGGTGGACAAGCACGTTTTGCGCAACGACGCGTGCCGCCACTGCGGGTTTCCGCATGACCATGAAGAGGCCCCGCAGATGAGCCTGCGGCAACCGCCGTGGCCCAGCGAGACAGTTTTCCCGATGGGACACGACGAAGATGAGCCCGAGCCCGACGACGAGTTCCCTGATGGCGCACCCATCCCGACCTGAGCGAGTCTGACCGACAGCGGCCGCCACCTGGCTGGCGCTTCGCTCGTATCTTTTCCGTCTTCCTTCCCTTTCTCCCCCTCCAACCCCAAGCGTTTCTGATCTGCTTCACCGCAGAGGCCCAGTCACGCCTGAACCCACCCCAGAAAGACAACCACCGTGTCCCACCAAATCGAAAACATGGCCTATATCGGCGCAAAACCGTGGCATGCCCTCGGCAACCGCCTTCCCGCCAAGCAGCCCCTGGATGTGTGGGCCAAACGCGCCGGCCTAGACTGGAAAATCTGCGAAACCGCCGTTCGCTTCATCGCCAGTGAAAGCCCAACCAACGGCAACATCCTCGCGCTCGGCGACCGCAAGGTCCTCTACCGCGACGACACCCAGCAAGCCCTGTCCGTGGTCTCTAAACGCTACAAGGTCGTGCAACCCCGTGAGGTGCTGGAGTTCTACCGGGACCTGACCGAGGCTTCCGGCTACGAAATGGAAACGGCTGGCTGCTTGCGCGGTGGCCGAAAGGTCTGGGCCCTCGCCAAAACCGGCAAGGAAACCAAGCTCAAGGGCAATGATGTCGTCAAAGGCTATTTGCTCCTGGCTTCGTCATGCGACGGATCTATTTGTACCACTGCGACACACACGTCAATTCGGGTCTGCTGCGCCAACACCCTGGCCGTCGCCCTGGACAACGCCCGCGGCGCCGTTAAGGTCCCGCACAGCACGATCTTCGATCCAGCAAGAGTCAAGTCTCAACTTTCGGTAGCGGTTGCTGGTTGGCAGGAATTCATGTATCGCATGCGTCACCTGTCAGAACGCAAGGTGTCCGACCAGGACGCCGAAAAGTTCCTGCGCAAGCTGATGGATTTGCCCCAAGGTGATGTGAGCCCCACCGAGCGCCTGACCCATGCACGCGGTATCAAGAAGATGCACGACCTCTTCAGGGGCGAAGGCAAAGGCGCTGATCTGGCTTCGGCCAAGGGAACGGCCTGGGGGATTTTGAACGCCGTTACGCAGCATGTTGATCATGAGCGCCGTGCCAGAAGTGTGGATTTGCGTCAGGACTCTGCCTGGTTTGGCGCGGGCGCCAGCCTCAAGGAAAAGGCGCTGGCGCAAGCCCTGGAACTGCTGGCCGACGCTTAGCAGTTGATTGGCCCAGCGGCCTCAGGCAGCGCGGTCCCGCCAATGCCACGTCATAAGCCCCCGGTGATGCGAATCCCCGGGGGCTTTGTTATTTGTCGTCTCAACATTCATGAAAGGAGTTGCCATGAGCAACGTATTTGTAGCTCTGCAGCCGGGCAGAACCCGGCCCAAGCTGAAGCTTGTTCCCGCATCCGAACCTGGCGCATCGGTCCTACAAGATGCCGCCCCCGGTATTGAAGCCTCGGAAGCCGCGGCAGCCATAGGACTCGATCCCGCTAAACCCCAGCTCTCCCTCTGGCGTGCAAAGACCGCCCCCACCTCAGGCACAGAAGTGTCCCCAGAGACCCAAACCTGGACAGAGACCAGCGCTCAGTACTGGCGCACGTTGCTGGAGCCTCTCGTGGCCTCGGTCTACACCAAGCGCTCCGGCAACACCTTGCGCCGCGTCAACCTGCTTACCCGCCATCCTGCCTACCCCTGGATGCAGGCGCGGGTGGACTGGGAAGTCCCGGGCTGCCCGGAAGTCCATCTCATGCGCTACCTCAGTGTGGGCAGGCAGGACGCCGCAGCCTGGGAGGAGGGACTGCCGGCGCATGAACGGCTCAATGCCTTGCATCTGCTGGCCGTCACCGGCAAACAGGCGGTCGACCTGGCTGTTCTGGTCTGCGGCCAGGAGCTGCAGATCCACCGGGTGGCGCGCGATGAGCCCGTGATTGCGCGCTTGGTGCTGCTGGAATCTCGTTTCTGGCGCTGCGTGGAGCTGAACCAGTCGCCGCTTTCCAGTAGCGACCAGAGATCAATCCGATCGGCTGCAGAAGGCGGGGAGGTGGTTCGTGGGTTGCCTTGAGCATGTGTTTGCCGCAGGGCTACGCTTACCGTGGAGGCCAGCAGGGTGCGGCTGTAAGCCGATAACCCTGAAACGGCCAGATCAAGGCTCCGCTGGCGGGGCTAGCGCTTTTTGACAGGGTAGGGCCTGGCCGTGCGCGGCGCACGGGTGACCGTGACATCCAGACCATGGATTTGCGCCAGGTCCGGATGCATCAGCTCATGCGCTGGCATTCCGATGGCCTTGGCGATCAACTCGACGTTGTCAATGGAGATGTTGCGTTGACCTCGCTCCAGCGTGCCCAAAAACGTCCGGTCCAGCCCGGCCTCGTCGGCCAGCCGTTCCTGTGACATGCCAGCATCAATGCGCATCAGGCGCACATTGCGGGCAAACACCAGGCGAAGGGAGAGGGGAGTGGCTTTGGGCATGCCCCCTATATTCAGAAGAAGCGGTGTTTGATGCCACGGTGTTTGAGACTCTTTAACTCTAAAATCACCTGGCCGGAGCCTATGCCTTGTAGCCGGCGCATCCGCCTTTTTCCACTTGCCGCATAGACCGTAGTCGCCGTTCAAGCGGCCTTTCTTCAACTAAAAAGGAGATTCCAATGCATCTTTATGGATTGCTTCCAAGGCCGCCCCCACGGTCGCCTTCTATCCCTGTCCCCACCCCTGGACTAGGCCGTCTGCGCCCGCGCGGCGTGGCCCGGTTCCCATCTTTTTCTCCAACACCACACCGTACATTCACATGACAACATCTCATCTGAGCAAAATCCTCCTGGCGGCCTTACTCTGCGCGGCCCTGGCCGCTTGCACCGATGCCAGCGTCACGGAGGTCAAGAAGGCATCGATCGGCCAGAGCGACTACGCCTTTGGGGAGGTGCTTGACAACGCGAAGGGCTGCACATCTAGCGAATGGGATCACCATGAAGACAATGGTCGCCCGGTAGTCCAGTACACCTGCACGGTTGATCTACCGCAGGCCTTGATCGATGCTGCAGCAAAAGACAACGCGGGTCGAATCAAACTTCTGGCGGCCGAATTGGACAAGCTTTTTCAAGACAACCTGAAAAACCTTCAGAAGAGCAAAGAGGGCGTAGCGCAGGCCGCCATCCAGGCGGGCACCAAAAAGGAATCCCGGATCAAGCAGGGGCAGGGCGCGTTGCAGGAGGCGCAGGCCCGGCTGGACCAGACGCTCGCTAGTTCACCGCAGCAATACATCGGTCATGGCCCCAGCGGCTATACGCCGCAATTGCTCGCCATGGGCAGGGAGCGCATGCAAACGGCCATCAATTCCGCGAAAAGGGAGGTCGAAGTCGCCCGGCGCAAGCTTGATGAGGCCGAGGCTGGCATCGAGCCGGACAGTGCCTACCGGCATCCCGCGTTAGGCCAGGAACGGAGCGCCGCCGAATACCAGGCCATGATCGACGGCACGCTGTCTTGGAAAGACCGGTATTACGCGGCGATCAGTGAACTGGAGGCGCGTGAGATGAAACGAGCCGAAGAGTTTGTGACCGCTGCGAAGGACCGCAAGCTGCAGATGAGGGTCACATTCCTTGTACGGAAGCAATTCCCGGTGGACGTCCAGTCGGCGACCTGGATCGACGGCGGGAAAGAATCCAAACCGGTCAATAACGTCTACCTGGCGGCTGCCTTGATGGACCCCAAGCGGCTTCAGGAGGTTCTGGTCGGGGAGCAGCGGTCACGGCTGAGGTTTGGGGTTAGTAACTACGACCACCTCAAATCGTTTCCGATCGAGTGCAGCGAAAAGATTCCGACCGGCTGCGAACTCAGAAAACAGGCGTCCTGAGTGCAAGGTGGCGGGGACCGGCCACCGCCATTCTTTCAGCAGTCGCAGCCCCGTCGGATGCTGAAGTGTTGGGCCAATGGACTTGAGCTAGCGCAGGGAAGGGCCGGTGTCTTGGCACTGCGGGCGTGGCCCTGTCGTCGCTCTCACTCATATTCCTGGTCGGAATGCTGCTTTAAGCCGGGAATTTCTACTTCACTACTTCACCATCTCAACGGCACACCCCAGCCGGTGTGTCATTCATTTCAACCAAGGACTAACCATGAATTCTTTCGGCATTTATCATCTTCTGATTCTCCTGGTCATCGGGGGGATTTTGTTTGGCGTGTACCTGTATGCCAAGACCTACAAATCGTTGCTGGAGGCCATCGGGCCCGAATACATTGCCATCCATCCCAACCTGTCATTCCTGATTTTTGTTCCGGTCGTTGGGGTGATTTTCTACGTCGTGCTGGCGTTCTTC
>JAJKJM010000219.1 GCA_021153985.1 Polaromonas sp. | reverse complement strand
GCCACGCCTTGCACATCAGCCTGGCCGCCCAGCTTTCCCTCGGTACCCACCTCACGCGCCACCCGCGTCACTTCAGCGGCGAACGACCGGAGCTGGTCCACCATCGTGTTGATGGTGTTCTTCAGCTCAAGAATCTCGCCCTTCACGTCCACCGTGATCTTCTTGGACAAATCACCGGCGGCCACAGCTGTCGTCACCTCGGCAATGTTGCGCACCTGCGCTGTCAGATTCGAGCCCATGGAGTTGACCGAGTCAGTCAAGTCCTTCCAGGTGCCGGCCACGCCTTGCACATCAGCCTGGCCGCCCAGCTTGCCTTCGGTACCCACCTCTCGCGCCACGCGCGTCACCTCGGCAGAGAAGGTACCCAGCTGCTCCACCATCTTGTTGATGATCATGGCGGTGCGCAGAAACTCGCCTTCTAGAGCCCGGCCTTCGGCCTCCAGGGCCATGCTCTTGGATAAGTCGCCTTGCGCCACGGCGCCGATCACGCGCGCCACCTCGCTGGTGGGATGCACCAGGTCGGCGATCAGGGAATTGATGGACTCCGCGGAGTCCCGCCAGAAACCGGTGGCGTCAGGCACAAACGCGCGCTCCTTCAGGCGCCCTTCTTTACCCACCACGCGGCTCAGGCGTTCCAGCTCGCGCGACATCCGGACGTTTTCGGACACCACATCATTGAATGCATCCGCCAGCTTGCCGGCCACGCCGGTCCAGTCCTGCGGCAGGGATGCGCGCACGTCTCCTTTTTTGAGGTCGATCAGGGCGGCCAGGACAGTCCTGGCCTGGTCGGCAGCCGCATCGGCGTCGTCGAGCACGGCGTTGATGGCGACCGCGTTTTCCAGCCAGAAGCCCGACAGCTTTTCTTCCGGCAAGCGTCGGCTGGCGCGGGCTGAAGAGCGGGATTTGGTGGCCAGGCCTTTGCAGCGGCTGGTCGTCGCGGATGTCATGGCCGACAGCTGGTTGAACTCCGCCGCGATTTTTCCGTGAAAGCCCTCCCACTCTGTCGGAAGCGTGACACCGGTCTCCCCCCGCCTGAGGGCGCCAAGCGATTTGAGAATGTATTTGAGTTCGGCGTCGCGCTCCACCACCGACAGTTTGGCTAGTGCCTCCATGTCATTCATCCTGTATTCAGAGGTAACGGTTTGTAGAAACAGCCGACGAGATTACTCGCGAAAATTCAGAATGACAACAGAATCGCGCGCAACTCCTCCTCTGTCAGGTTATTTTGCGGCGCTCTCGACACAGGACACGAAATGTAGGTTTTGGCCTACGCGGATTTCGGTTCGGGCGCTGTATATTTTTCAGTTACGTCTTGAAAAATAGTGAAGCAAATGTGACTGTGACAAAAAGCAATTTGCCGCCCAGGCGTGAATTTTCGCGAAGCATCTTTCGGGTACAAGCACCATGAATATTCAGTCAAGCCCTCATCCAGGTTCTATGGCAACGCAGGATGCCGGTTCAACAGGGCGCCTGGCAGAAGCGGCGCGTTACGCACTCTTGCGGCGCCTGGCACCGGTCATCCGCCACAACATGGCCGGATCGATGCAGCCCATCGCCATGGTGGCCGGCATGCTTGAAAGGCGATTGCAAAAGCCTGACACCGACCCGGAGGCATTGCTAAAGAATGTGCGCGATATCCTGGCCTTGTCCAAAGAAGCCGCGGCGTCTTGTGTCGATTTGATGAGCTGGTTTGCCCCCAAGGATGATCCGCTCGTTACTGTCCACGCAGGCATAGCCCAATGCCTGGCCATGCTGGCGACGGAACTGTCCTTCAAAGGGTTTTCCATTGTCAACAAGACCGATCAGGTCGATGAAGAATTACCCCTTTCGGCATTTCGCAATCCGTTCACGGCTGCGGTGGTTGCGCTCACCGACGCTGCTGGTGGCCCTCGAACCGTGCTGGTGGAGGCCGAACCTTCAGGCGGAGGCCTTTCAATCCGGATATCCTTAAAAAATACGCTGGCGGCAGCAAGCATGACGGCCGGCAAGCCCTACCGGCGAATTGAATGGCGTGATGTTGAGGCCTTGGCCGGCGAATCCGCCCGCCTGAGCCATACCGAAGATAAGGTTGCGCTGTACTTCGAGTCCGCAGCCGGAGCCCCAACTGAAAAGAGCCGACAGGATTTGACGACAGCCGGGCTGGTCTGAAGCAAAGCGCGCCGTGCCGGACACCCGCGCTTCGCTATTTCAACGATGCCTGTAGGACGGCGGAGCTTATCGCCAAAGCAACGCTCCTGGACTGGCAAACTGAAGCCATGCACACCTTCCGGAACCTTGTTCTAAAGCTCGGCTGGCTCGCCGCGGGGCTTATCGCCTTCTCCAGCGTAGCCCATGCGCAGCACGCCGCGGAGCCCGCCATGGAGTCCGGCGCGGCGGCGCTGCTTGAAAAACATTCAGCGTTGGCAAAGCAACTGACAGAAAACGTCTACCGCAGGCCGCTGTTTCTGGAGTCATCGGAAGGCGGAAATACGGTCACCGGCAACGCCTATGCGGTGCTGGACTCGCCTTTTGCCACCGTCAGTGCGACGTTCAAGAGCCCGCAGCGTTGGTGCGACATATTGATACTGCACATCAATACCAAATATTGCCACGCGGGTTCTGACAGCAGCCCGAGCATGCTGAAGATGCGTGTGGGAAAGAAGACGCCTCAGGAACTGCAGGATGCCTATTCCCTTGAGTTCGCCTACCGGCTGGCTGCCGCGTCGCCGGATTATCTGGCCGCCCAGCTTCAGGCGGACAAGGGTCCCCTGGGCACCAACAACTACCGGATCGAGCTGCAGGCTGTGCCCTTGCCCGGCGGCAAAACCTTTATGCACATGCGTTACTCCTATGGTTACGGTGTGGCCAGCCGCCTGGCCATGCAGGGCTACCTGGCCACCGTAGGCAATGGGAAGGTGGGTTTCACCCAGATCCGGCAAGGGCCAGGCACTGTTTATGTGGAAGGGATGCGTGGCGCGGTCGAGCGCAACACCATGCGCTATTACCTCGCCATTGAGGCTTACCTGGCGTCGCTGGACAAGCCGGCGGCCCAGCAGCTGGAACTGCGCCTGTCACACTGGTTCGACGCGACTGAACAGTACCCCCGCCAACTCAGGGAGATAGACAAGGAAAGTTATCTGGTCATGAAAAGATCGGAATACCAGCGCCAGCAAACGCTATTGCAGGCTGCCCAATGATCAATGATCAGTGGCCAAGTGACGGGGCAAATAACGGGACAAGGGCGCGAAATGGCCCCGCCTGCGGTGGCACGTGGATTCCCGGCTCCCGGATGGGCAGCGTCGGCTCCGCGGGAGGGTCGATAATTTCGGGTGGGGTGCCCGGCTCCGGAGGAATGATCAAGGGCGGCGCCTCATCCGGTACGTGAATGGGTGTACCAGGACTGGGCTGGGGCACCGGGACGTGGAGATGAAGATGCATCGCAAACTCCGTGATTGAAAACTACAGGCCGTAAGAAGTGCGGCCAAAGGACATCGCGTCCACCAATTACCGATAGGACCGATAAGGCCAAAAAGTACCTATCCGCCCTTTCAGCCGCCGGCGCAGCACCCACATCGCCAGTGCCCCGGTAGCCGCAGCAAGCAAAGCTGCCTCACAGGGCCTTGCGGCTACCTGCGACTGGATGGCTTGCATGACCGGGCCGCCAGCGCTACGGTGAACTCTCGCCCCGGCATCGGCGGATGACACGCCTGGAGTGCCAGGCAAGGCGCTCTGCACCAGTACTGCCTCTTCTGCAGACTGAAACACATCGTCAGCAAGCGCCCTTGACCCGCCGTTCGGCAGCGCAGACGCAGGTATGGGCGGCTGGGATATTGGCGTTGATACAACCGTTGACATGTTCAGCGTTCCGGTTCGTTCAGGGCTCAGGCCGTTTGAAGTTGGGAGTCATCGTTGGCCACCCGGTCAAGTTTCTGGCTTTGGGTGACGCAGTAGGCCAGCAGACAGTCGATTTCTGTGGATTTGTCGAATACCGCGTCTACGCCGAGCTCGGCACAGCGCGTTCGCATTTCGCGGGTGGCATAGTTGCTGAAGACCACAACTTTTTGAAGCGGTTTGCGCGAACGGCATGCTTGCAGGACGTGAAGGCCGCTGCCTTTTTTCAGGAACAGGTCAACAATTGCCAGGTCCCATTGGGCTTCATGGCGCGTCAGCCACTCGGCGCCTTCTTCTTCCGTGTCGGAAGATCCCACTGACTCCACCGGCGCGAGTTCCTCCAGTGTGCTGATCAGGTTCTCGCGGATGGTGGGGTTGTCTTCCACGAGGTAGGTTCTCATTTTCATTGGCTTGCCTTTATCCGCCCGGCAGAACCGAAAACCGGCAGAAGCAGAGAAGCACAAGCGCGGGTTTCAGTGTCTGTGTCTGTGTGTTTCATGCCCAGGAATTTAAGCCACTCCCGCGCGCAACCTTGCCGGAAGGCTCAGCGTGCCCGTGTAGGAGAAAAGGCCACGCAGGCAGTCCGCACAGGCGCTTTTGGCAACGCATGCCCGTCGTCCTGACGCTGGTAAGCCATGTCTTACGCGAGGAAAAGAAAGGCCTTACACCGCAGGCCGCCATCCGGCTACTGGCGCGTCCGCGGTGGGCACTTAAGGTTTGCCTACGGAACTGCTGACGCTGGCGAACGCCGCAACACGATGGGGAACATCATGAAATTGCTGGTCGGACTTTTGACGGGCATGGCTGCCGGGCTATTGACAACCTGGCGAGTTCGCGCGCACCCCAAAGACATAGACCTGCTGCATGCTTTTCTCACTGTGCTGGTGTGCGCCGCCAGCCTGTTTTTGTTCTCAATGGCCTTGCCCGATACGTTGGCGGAGTTGCTCCAGGAGTTCATGGCCTGGTGCCTGGCCGGAACGGTGGGCGCGCTGGCGCTGCTGGCCGGCGTAAAGGTGCTCGAAGGCCTGCTCGATACGTGACCGCGGCGTAGCGCCGCAGCTTTTCCGTCACTCTGACTCGCCCGTTGATCCATACCGGGCTCCCTGTATTTCCTATTCAATCAAGGACTCTTCATGCCGCCATCCAAGCGCAATGCACCCAACTCAGGCCGAAGTATGGACAGCGCCAAGGACAAAAAATCACAACTTGAAAGCTTCACCGCAGGCACCTTGCCAGTGCTGACGACCAATCAGGGTTTACAGCTGCCGGACAACCACAACTCACTCAAAGCCGGCGTACGCGGCCCCACCTTGCTGGAGGATTTCATCCTCCGCGAAAAAATCACCCACTTTGACCATGAGCGCATTCCGGAGCGGGCGGTGCACGCGCGCGGCTCCGGCGCGCACGGCTACTTCAAGCCCTACAAGTCCATGGTGCAGTACACCAGCGCAGCTTTTTTGCAGGACCCGGATGTCGAGACACCGGTATTTGTGCGCTTTTCCACCGTAGCGGGCTCGAAGGGGTCTGCCGACACCGTTCGGGATGTTCGCGGATTTGCCGTCAAGTTCTATACCCAGGAGGGCAACTACGACTTGGTGGGAAACAACATTCCCGTGTTCTTTATTCAGGATGCGATCAAGTTTCCTGACTTGATTCACGCCTTGAAGCCGGAGCCCCACCACGACATGCCGCAGGCGGCGAGTGCGCACGATACCTTCTGGGACTTTGTTTCGCTGATGCCGGAGTCCACCCACATGCTGATGTGGGCGATGTCGGACCGGGCCATCCCGCGCAGCCTGCGCATGATGGAGGGCTTCGGCATTCATGCCTTTCGCTTTATCAATGCGCGGGGTGAATCATCCTTCGTCAAGTTCCACTGGAAACCCAAACTGGGTGTTCACGGCCTGGTGTGGGACGAGGCGCAGAAGATCGCCGGCAAAGATGCGGACTTTCATCGCCGCGATCTGTGGGAGGCGATTGAAAGCGGGAACTTCCCCGAGTGGGAGTTGGGTGTTCAGATCGTGGATGAAGGCAAGGAAGACGAACTCGGTTTCGACATCCTGGACCCGACCAAGCTGATCCCGGAGGAACAGGTGCCGGTGCAGTTGATCGGCAAGATGGTGCTGAACCGGAACCCGGACAATTTTTTTGCCGAAACCGAGCAGATCGCATTTCACCCCGGGCACCTGGTGCCGGGCATCGATTTCTCTAACGACCCGCTATTGCAGGGGCGCCTTTTTTCTTATACGGATACCCAGCTGTCGCGCCTGGGCGGTGCGAATTTCCATGAGATTCCGATCAACCGCGCGGTCTGCCCGATGCACAACTTTCAGCGTGACGGTATGCACCGCCAGACCATCGCCAAGGGCCGGGTCGCCTATGAACCCAACACCTTGGGCACCGGCTCGGAATTCAGGGTGGATGGCGGCGCGCACGGCTTCCAGTCTTACCCGGATGCACTCGAGTCGCCGAAAATCCGGCGCCGCAGCCCGTCATTCGACGACCATTTCTCGCAGGCCACCCTGTTCTGGAACAGCCAGAGCAGCGTCGAAAAAGACCACATCGTGGCGGCGTTCCGCTTTGAACTCTCCAAAGTCGAAACACCGGATGTGCGCCAACGCATGGTGGACAACCTGGCGCACGTGGACCTGAAACTGGCGGCCCGCGTGGCGGCCCCCCTTGGCATCCAGCCCCCCGACCCGAAAGCCGCCGCGGGCCGCCTGGGGTTTCGCGACTACCGCATCACCAGCAAAGTGGAAGAAGACCCGGCCTTGCGCATGGTGGGCCGCCCCGGCGGCAGCGTGAAGACCCGCAAGGTGGCGATCCTCGTCGCTGACGGCGTAGAGGCTGGCGCACTCAGACGTATCCAGCAAGACCTGCTGGACGCGGGCGCCCAATGCAAGCTCATCGCGCCGCACCTGGGCACCGTCAGCACGTCATCGGGCCGGCAACTCGCGGTGGACCACACCTTTACCAACATGCCGTCTGTCATGTTTGACGCCGTGCTGATTCCCGGCGGAAGCAACAGCGCTGCCGCCCTGGGGGCGATGGGCGAAGCGGTGCACTTTGTGCTCGAAGCCTACAAGCACTGCAAGACGATCTGCGCCGTCAATGACGGTGCGCAGTTGTTGGGCACACTGGGGTTCAGCATGGGCAAAGACCCCGAGACGCCGCATGTGCCGACGCCCGGCGTCATCATTGCCGATGCGCGCAAAGTCACGGACGGTCAGGTGTCGCAGGACTTTATGGCGGCCATGGCGCTGCATCGCCACTGGGACCGGCTCAACGTCGACGCCATTCCGGCTTGAGGGCCAGGTTCGGGTTTTGCTGGAACTTCAGGGCCGCAGCGTGAGCTGGTGCGCCCATGCGGACGGGTTCATCTGCAAAGGCCGGTATTGCATGGCGGCCCAGTCATCCCGCATGTCGCGATAGCGGCCGGAAAACACCAGCCCGCTTTGCCCCGTCTGGTAGATAAAGCGGGAGTTCTCGAGATCAGACAGGTCATAGACCGCACGCAGAGAGGCCGCCTGCCGGTTGGCGAAAGGCGTGGCGTCGCTGGTGGCCCAGTACTGGCCGACGTTGACCGTGAAGGTGTCGCCGCCGGTGGGAACGCGAACGTCAAAGGCGCGTGCCAGCAGGGGCACATTGCCAAATGGTTTGTGGGCTGACAACGCGGGGTGGGCCCTGCCCCAGCTCCAGCTGCCCACATCGGCGCCGTAGGCAGCTTGCAGGCGGTCCAGCGCCCGCGCCAATGCCGCTGTTGATTGCGCCGCGCAACCGGCCGCGCCGCACCAGGCTGCATCATTGCGCTCAAGGATGTCCTCCATCGTGCTTCTGAAATGCCGCTTGCCGTAGAGCACGGCCAGTGCCGGCTCACCCAGCCTGGCGCCAATGATGCCCCGGGTGATCTCATCCGCCCAGGCGGCAAATATCAGTGGCGCAGCCTGGTCTGCGCGCATGGTGCCGTCAAAACCGGCCGTGGCCTTGCGTGCTGCGTCAGCGAGCGGATGGCCGCCGGGCTGCGACAACGCTTTCTGCAAAAAAGGCAGCAGCTTGACCGTTGCCGCCGAGAGCTGGTCGCCTTGAATCCTTTGCATCGAAGCCACGTCATGCTGCGGCGTAGCCGCCAGCAGCTGCTCGATCCGGTCATAGCGATAAGGCACGGTCCAGTCCTGGCCCATGAAGAGGGGAAAGCCGGGCGGCGTGATGCGCTGGTTGGCGGTAGACAGCCAGCCTTTGGCCTCGATTTCGCCCTGCCCGGTTTGCGGCGTCTGGGCATACGGCACCCAGCCGGCCCAGTCGTAGCGTGCGTCCCAACCCGGTGAAGGCGCGATGCCGCGGATGTCGTTGTCGGGCTTGCGCAGCGGCACCTTGCCTGCAGCCTTGAAGGCCATGCGGCCGGTGACGTCTGCTGTCACCAGGTTTTGCATAGGCGAGTGGTAGGCGGCAAACGCGGCAATCATTTCGTCGGTCGATTGGGCCCGGTTGGCGCGCAGCCCGGCCAGCACGGTCTGGTTGTCCAAGTCGAGAGCGCTCCAGCGCAACGCAATGACGTACTTGCCGGTGTCCAGCAGGTCGGCATGCGACTTCTGCACGTCGCTGAGCACCGGGCCGTGGCGGCTTTCCCGCACAGTCAGCACCAGGTCCGGCTGGCCTTTGACTTTGATGGTCTCTTCACGGGTCTGGAAATCTGCCCATGCCTCGGCGTTCGGGCTGCCGCCCGGCACCCGGTACTGCCGCGGGTTGGCGGGGTTGATCTGCTCCAGGTACAGGTCCTGCACGTCCGGGGCCGTGTTGGTAAAGCTCCAGGCCACTTTCCGGGTGTGCCCCAGCACCACAAAAGGCAGGCCCGGCAAAGTGGCACCTATGACGTCCAGCCCGTTGGCTTGCAGGTGCGCAAAGTACCAGATCGCCGGCGCGGACAGGCCCAGGTGGGGGTCGTTGGCAAGCAGCGGTTTGCCGGTGCGGCTGTGGCTGCCGGCGACCACCCAGTTGTTGGACCCTTTGCCGTCGGCCTGGCCGAGCGCTGCGGCCCACTCGTTGATGTCACCCGCCGCGGCCGTTGTTGCGGCTGCAAGCGGTGATTGAGCATAAAAAGTGCCTCCAGCCCAGGTGCTGCCTTGGGATGCTGCTACTTTTTTTGTAGCAACCGGCGTATTCGCGCGATAGATGCCCAGGTCGGCATAGAGCCTGGAAAAGTCAACGCCTGAAGCCGGCTGCTCACCCGGATAAGGGGGAAACAGCTGCCAGAGCTCCGCGGTCTTCAACGTCCTGGCTGCGTACAGCCGTGCGAACTCCGTGCCCCAGTTGCCGCCCAGATCCAGCGCCATCATCAGGGACCAGGCCAGGCTGTCGGTGGGCGACCAAGCCTTGCCGGAAGGGCCGCCGGGCTTGACGCCCAGGATATGGAATTCTGGTGAAAGCGCCTGCGACGAGCCCGCGTAAAAAGCGTTGATGCCGTCGCTGTAGGCCTGCATGGCGTCACGCCCTTCAGCGGGCAGGTTTTGCCATTGCCGCTCTGCGGCACGCACCACGCCCAGTGTGCGCAGCAGCTTGTCGGTTTCCAGCGTGGCGGGGCCAAATGCCTCGGAGAGTTCGCCGTGCATGACACGCCGGTTGAACTCAAGCTGCCAGCCGCGCTCCTGGGCGTGGACGTAACCGAGCGAGAACCAGGCATCGTGCGGGGTCTGGGCCTTGATGTGGGTGACGTCGGCCTTGTCGCGCTGAAGGGCCACGGGGCCTTGCAACCCTGCGGCCTGCAGCTCACCGTCAATTGTGGGGAATGCCTTGTATGCGTAGACAGCCAGGGCAGCTGCGATAAGCAGCACCAGCACCAGCAGCCCCGCGAACAATCGTTTCAACCAGATCAAGATCACGCTCCGTATAGAGGGCCGCCGCGCGGCCGGTGGCGTGGCGGTGGCCCTATTTTTCCTGCAAGTGCACTTTGCCGTCGACAAACTTGAAGCTGACGGTGGGGACCGTGAAATCTTCAAAAGGCGCGCCGAGCGCGATCTCGCCTTGCAGGAGCAGCACGCATTCTTGCCGGCGCAGCGCCACGACGGCGGCGCTGTCGGAAAACCGCACCCAGGTGCCGTAGCTGCTGACGTCTTCCAGGTAAAACTTGCCGGCGCGCCATTCGATCCGGGCGTGCCTGCGGGACACGCGAGGGTCTTGCACGATAAATTCAGCGTCATTGTCGCGGCCCAGGAAAATCGGCAATTCGCTCGAAACAAATGCGGTGTTGATGTCCAGCCATGACAATTGGATGGACGCCGCCGGCCCGGGTTTTGGCTGCGACGACATCGACAGGCTGGCCGGCACCGTGAACGACTCGGATGCGACTTCGGACTGCCACTCAATGCGATGCACCCGGCAGGACTCGACGCGGCCGCGAATCTCCATGGCGCCAAGGTTTCTGGAACGTATGAGGGTGTCTGACGGAAGGTGGTCGATGACGGCTTCCGTTGCAAGAATCTGGTCGGGGCCGGACAAATCGCTCAGGCGGGACGCCAGGTTGACGGCATCCCCAAAGCAGTCGCCGTCCTGCTCGACGATTTCACCGCGGGCGACGCCCAATTGCAGGCGCATCTTGAGATGCTCGGGCCAGTTGCGGATTCGGTCGCGGTGGACGCGCTGCAGTTCGATCACGGCGTCGACGGAATCGGCGTTATCGGGAAACACGACCAGTACGCCGTCGCCGAGGTATTTGACGACGTGGCCGCGATAGGCCTCACAGACTTTGCCTATCCACTGGGTGAGCCTGGTGATCGCCTGGGTTGCCTTGGCGTTGCCCAGTGATTCGAAAACCCCGGTGCTTCCTGTGAGATCGGCAAAAACGACGGTAACTTCTGCCATAGGGTTTCGGTGTAACTGCTTGTAGTTCTTGTGGGATTAAAACATAGCCACATGACATATGACTTAAATCAAGCGCAACTGGCAGGCGCAGGCAGCACCGGTTCCCGCGTCATTTGCCACAGAGCCCGCCATGGCCTGGATCGGTCTCAGTCCGCGCCGGGTTTCAATTGCATGGCCTTGAACTCCAGAAACTCTTCAAATCCATAAACGCCGTTTTCCCGGCCGTTTCCAGATTGCTTGTAGCCGCCAAACGGCGCCTGGCCGTTAAAGGGCCCGCCGTTGATGTCCACCTGCCCGGTGCGCAAACGGCGCGCCACTTTCATGGCGTGCTCATCGGAGCCGCTCCAGACCGCCCCGCCCAAGCCGTAAATGGTGCTGTTGGCGATGGCCACGGCTTCATCTTCGTCCTTGTAGGTAATGACCACCAGCACGGGGCCGAAGATCTCTTCCTGCGCCAGGGTGTCCGAAGCCTTGATGCCCAGAATGGTGGGCTGGACAAAATAGCCCTTCTCGAAGGCCGGCGCGTCGGCGCCGCCGGCAATCACGTCGGCGCCCTCTTCAATGCCGGTGCGGATGAAGCCCAGCACGCGGTCACGCTGCGCGGCGCTGACCAGCGGGCCGAGCCTGCTGCTTTCTTCCAGGCTGGGGCCGATGCTGAACTTGGCGACGGCGGCCTGGGCCAGGGCCTTGGCTTCTTCATAGCGCGCGGCCGGAACCAGCAGGCGTGTGTGGGCCGAGCAGGTCTGCCCACTATTAAGCATGCACGCCGACACGGTGCCTTTGATGGCGGCTTCAAAGTTGGCGTCGTCCAGTACCACGCTGGCCGACTTGCCACCCAGCTCCAGTGCCACCCGCTTGACCGACTGGCTGGCCAGCTCGCTCACGCGCTTGCCCGCGCGCGTGGAACCGGTAAAGCTCATCATGTCTACTTCCGGATGTGTCGCCAGCACCTCGCCGACCACGGGGCCAGGGCCGTTGACCAGGTTGAAGACGCCGGGCGGCAAGCCCGCCTCGTGAATGATTTCGGCCAGGATCATGGCGTTGACCGGTGCGATTTCGCTGGGCTTGAGCACGACGGTGCAGCCAGCCACCATGGCGGGCGCAATTTTCAGTGTGATCTGGCTGAGCGGGAAATTCCATGGGGTGATGCAACCCACCACGCCGATCGGCTCACGCACGACCAGGGAGTTGCCGACCTTTTTCTCCCACTCAAACTGGCGCGCCACCTTGGCGAAATTGCCCCAGTGCCAGGCCGGGCCACCGACCTGGACCATGCGGGCCATCTTCAGGGGCATCCCGACTTCACGGGCAATGGCCAAAGCCAGGTCTTCAGTGCGGGCCTTGATGCCGGCCGCCACTTTGTCGAGGTAAGCCGCCCGGGTCTCGACCGGCAGCGTGGACCAGCCCTCAAACGCGGCGCGCGCCGCCAGCACGGCAGATTCGGCCTCGGCAGCCGTGCCGGACGGCACCGTTGCCATCAGGGCTTCGGTGCTGGAATCATGGACCGGCAGGGTTTCAGGGGACTGGGCCTTGACCCATTGGCCATTGATGTAGTGGGCGGGATAAACGGTCATTTGTGTGCTCATGGCGGTCCGGGAAGGCCTCGAAAGAGGTCCGAAAAGAAGTGAATAATGCCGGGAAAAACGGTAGGTGACTTTAGACTCACAGGTGAAATTAACTGTAAGCCTAAAGATTTAAACGCTGTTCAATACCAGAATCGACATGACATCTGGTTACTAACTCCTTGATTCATTTGTTGTTTTACGTTAACCATTTCACGAAAAACATCTTGCATATGAACCCGGGCAGTCTTAATCTAACAGAAGAAGCCGTTCCATGGGAACGCAGACAAATACCCACGGATGTCCGGTAGAAAGTTGTGAGACACATGCGCTGGTTAAAACCCAATCTGAAAAGCAGTTTCATGGCCTTGCTAGGCCCCGGTGAAGTGACAGCTTCCGTACTGGAAGACCGCACCGAAGAAATTCGCGAATTCATCCTCGAAGAACTCGGTGAGTTCGGCGAAAAACACTATCCCAAAATTACCCGCCGCGTACGCTACGCCCAGGACATCCAGGGCCTCTGGTACACCCGCGGAGACGTAATGGCTGTGCTGGCCGCGATGCATGGCGAGACGATCGCCCGCGAAAAGGTCAGCCGCATCAGTGACAAATTCAAGGGCATGCTGCCCCGCGGCCTCAGCTCACGCTCAAGCCCGCTGACCACCTGAAAGAATTTTTCAGTTTCTTCCTGGCCTCCAAGGCTTTTTAAACCAGCTTCGCGCTGGTTTATTTTTGTCTGCGTGCAGCCAAAGCGGGGCCGGCGCGGTCAATGTGCGTGGTGGTGATGACCGTCGTCATGTGAAGGGTGGTCGTGGTGACCGTGTTCACCATCAAGATGCCCCCAAAGCAGAAAAGCGTCCCGGCCTTCCACCACCAGGGTGGTTTTCAGGCCCACGGGCAACAGCACCTTGGTCGGTACATGGCCAAAAGGCAAGCCAGTCAAGACGCGGGCCTTGACCTTGCCCTGCAGCCAGGAAATCACGGACGCCAGTTTGAAGCCCTTGTCGTGCGGCACCAGGCTGTAGTTGGTGAACTGCCCAAAAACGATCGCCTTTTGCTGGGCCAGCACGCCGGCATGAAGCAACTGCGTCAGCATGCGCTCCACCCGGTAAGGGTGTTCGGCGACGTCTTCGATGAACAGGATTCCGCCCTTGACGGCTGGCAGGTAAGGCGTACCGACGAGCGAAGACAGCATGGCCAGGTTGCCGCCCCAGAGCACCGCGTCTTTAATAGAAAATCCGGCTCCAGCCATTGATTTACCTTGGCTTGTCGCTATTGAATCGATAGCAGATTTGGGCAGCTGCCAACCCGTTCCCTCGCCCTGCCCTGTGATCAGGTCGTCAAAGCAGGCCTCCATGATGTCGTCGGGCTCCTCGGCGCCAAAGTCTTCGCCCAGCGCAGGGCCTGCCCAGGTCACCGCGCCGGTTTTGGCCATGACCGCCATCTGAAAAGCCGTGAAGTCGCTCAGTCCCACAAAACGGGTGCCGCCTGCGATGGCTTTGGAGACGGCTTTGTAATTGATGCCCGGCAGGATGCGCGACAGGCCGTAGCCGCCGCGCGAGATCAGGGCAATGTCGGCCCCGCTGGCGGCCGCACGGTGGATGGCGGCCAGCCGGGTGTCATCGTCGCCGGCAAAACGCTGGTGGCGGGCCAGCGCATCGGTATCGACTTCAACCTCATGGCCTTGGGACTCCAGACGCTTGATACCGCGCTTGAAACCTGCTTTGTCGCGCACGGCGCTGGACGGGGAATAGATATAGATATGTTTTTTCACGGGTGCAAGTATCCCACTGCCTTCTTTTTTATAACCTCACGCCTTCAATCACCTGCCGCCGCCCTCGATGCTGCGGCTGAACGCCATCTTCCCGGGCTGGCAGTTGCCGGTTTTCAAAGTGGCGGGCTG
>JAJKJM010000218.1 GCA_021153985.1 Polaromonas sp. | reverse complement strand
CCACGGACGATGTGGTAACGCACACCGGGCAAGTCCTTGACACGACCGCCGCGAACCAGCACCACGCTGTGTTCCTGCAGGTTGTGGCCTTCGCCGCCGATGTAGGAAATGATTTCAAAACCGTTGGTCAGGCGCACTTTGGCAACCTTACGCAGAGCGGAATTGGGCTTTTTAGGCGTCGTGGTGTACACACGGGTGCACACACCGCGGCGCTGCGGAGAATTTTCCATCGCAGGGCTCTTGGACTTGATCTTTTCGACCTCGCGCCCCTGACGGACTAACTGATTAATGGTTGGCATTGAAAACGTCCCTAAACGTCTGAAAACTAATTTACCGTGTTGATACGGCCACAAATATTTCCCGCCGTGAAAGCGGAAAAGCCTTCTAGTATAAACCGGATAGGGGAAACGCTCAAGTAAAAGCCGATGAGCGCAGAAAGGCGCGTCGATCCGCGCCCCGAATCAAGGGTTGAGGGCTGGGTTTGACGCCCGGACGCCTCCGATTCGACGAATGTTAGCGCCCACTCCAAAGCTGGACGAGACTTTCAGAGCCAGCGCCGCACAAACCCGTGGAGGCAATCAGTCAGCGAGACCTTCGCCAAGCCCTCTCAGCCCCCAACCAAGAAACCCTACTTGATCCAGAGCCGGATAGCATCCCACGCGCGGCCGAGAATGCCGGCCTCTTCCACCGCGTCCAGCGCCACCAGCGGCACTTCAACCACCGGTGTGGGGTTGTCGCCCAGCGTGACTTTCAGCGTACCCAGGGCCTGACCCTTGGCAAACGGGGCCACCAGCGGATCGGGTCTGGCCACCTGGGTTTTCACCTTGGGTGCGCTGCCGGCAGCTACGGCCACCACGATGGCTTCAGGACGGCCCAGCTTGACAGTAGACGACTTGCCTTTCCAGACGGCAGGCGCGACCACCGCCTGGCCGGCGTCAAACAATTTCACCGCTTCAAAGGCGGTGTAGCCCCAATTCAGCAGTTTTTGCGACTCATTGGCGCGAGCACTGTCGCTGGAGGTGCCCAGCACAATGGCCAGGATGCGGCGCCCGCCCGGTGCGCCGGCAGCGCCCAGGTTGGGAAAGTCGCGCTTGGCCGTGGCAATCATGCAGTAGCCGGCGGCGTCGGTGTGGCCGGTTTTGAGGCCGTCCACCGACGGGTCGCGGAATAACAGGGTGTTGCGATTGGTGTCGTTGGCGGCTGGCGTGCCAGGGTAGCGGTATTTCTTGATGGCCGAGTAGCCGATGTAATCCGGGAAGTCTGTCATCAGGCGCGTGGAAAGGATACTCAGGTCGCGCGCCGTGGTGGTGTGGCCGGGTTCGGTCAGGCCTTCCGGGTTTTTATAGCTGGTCGACTTCATGCCCAGCGCCTTGGCCTGCTCGTTCATGAGCTGGACAAAGTTTTCGACCGTGCCCCCCACACCTTCGGCCAGCGCCATGGTGGCGTCGTTGCCCGACTGCACGACCATGCCTTTGATGAGGTCCTCAACGGGCACCTTCATTTTCGGGTCGATGAACATACGCGAACCCGGCATCTTCCAGGCGCGTTCGCTGACGCCGAAGGTCTGCTTCAGGTCGATTTTTTTGGACTTGAGCGCCTGAAACACCAGGTATTCGGTCATCAGCTTGGTTAGCGACGCTGGCTCCACCGGTGAATCAATGTCTTTGGCGGCCAGGATCTGGTTGGCCGTGACGTCCAGCAGCAAATAGGAACGCGCGGCGATCTCGGGCGCCTGCGGCGCCTGAGCATGCACCGTGGGCAGCGCGACGGAGAAAGCCAGAAACAGGGAGGCGGTAAAAGCGCGCAGGCCGTGAGCAGGAAGGAAGGCCTTGAGTGGACGTTGCATGTAGGGTACGGGTGAAAGTGAAGAACAGAAGGGGGCGCAGGTCAGGCGGACGGCGAAGACAGGTGGCGGACCACCAGATTTTTCAACAGCGGCAATTGTCCATGAAAGAAATGGCCGCCCCCGGGGACAACCGTAACAGGGAGTGCCTGCGGACGCGCCCAGTCGAGCACGGCGGAAAACAGCACGGTGTCGTCTTCCTCGCCATGCACCACCAGCGTTTTCAGGTGCGCTTCGGGGGCAATGGGTGCGGCCGGGGCACGGGTGACGCTGGTGCCGACCAGCACGAGTTTCTCGATATTGCGGCTGGCCGCCAGATGTTTGAAGGCATGCGTGGTGACGAAAGCGCCGAATGAAAAGCCGGCAAGCGCCAGCACCTGCCCGTCGCCAGCAGGCGCTGCATGCTCCACCACGGCCAGAAAATCCTCCAGCTCACCCCGGCCTTCGTCGTGGCTGCCGGCGCTGCCGCCCACACCGCGAAAATTAAAGCGCACCGACGTCCATCCACATTGCACAAAAGCCCGTGCCAGTGTCTGCACGACCTTGTTGTCCATGGTGCCGGCAAAGAGCGGGTGCGGATGCGCAATGACCGCGATGCCGCGCGACTCGCCCGCGGGAAGGTCCAGCGCGATTTCAAGCGCGCCGGCGGGGCCCTGGATGATGGATTTCTGGGTTTGAGAGTTCACGGAAAAGACCTTCGAGTCAGGCTATGTGCTATCAAAAGAGGAGCTACTTGCCAAGGTGGTTATTGGGCCGGAGGCCAAAATCATGCCTGAACCGGCCACCTGCCTGCGCAGGGCGCCTAACGCCCGAGGTGCGCCGGCGTCAGCAGGCGCTCAACCACCTTGCCGTTTTTCAGGTGCGACTCGACGATCTCGTCGATGTCGCTCGCATCCACATAGGTGTACCAGACCGCTTCGGGGTACACCACCGCTACGGGGCCGCCCGCGCAGCGGTCCAGGCAACCGGCTTTATTGACCCGAACCTTGCCCGGCCCAGACAGCCCGACGGCCTTCACCTGCGATTTGCAGCGGTCAAAGCCTTCTTGCGCGCGGTGGTCGGCGCAGCAATCTTCGCCGTTGGCGCGCTGGTTCAGGCAAAAGAAGATGTGGCGTTCGTAATAAGAGTTCTGAGATTTTTGATCTGGCATGTCGTGACTTTAGAGGATGTTGTGTTCGGGTGGTTCCGCAGAGTCAGGCTGCTTCGACCACAAAAGCTGTCGCCTTTCGCACCAACGGGAGCACCAGCAGCAAGGTCGGGAAGGCGATAACCCAGGACAAGCCCCACGCCCCCAGCCAGATACGCGCGACCCCGGCACGATACCCACCCCTTTGAGCGTGCTGATGACGGACACGATGCAGGTCATGAACAGGGACAGCAACAAAGGCGTGACCCAGCGCGCGCTGCGTGCGGGAAGTTTGACAAAACGGGAAGGGGTGCGCGAAGAAGATTTCGAAGAGTTCATAAATGCTCCATAAGCCGTCCAGTCAAGGCGCCTTTCCCTCCGGCCGGTCGGCCCAAAGGAAAACACAGCCCCGGCATGGCCGGCGGCGGTTGGCGCGTTGATTGACGTAAACGCTTACGGCACTCTTGAGGGAGATCGCAGCGCGATGGTAGCAGAAGGAGAAGCCGGCGATTGCCGCCTCAAGGCTGCGGCTCACGGCCCGACAGCCGCAGCAATACATAGAGCAGCGCCGCATAAGGCCAGAGCCAGCCCAGCCACTGCACCACGCCGTGAAAACGGATGAAGCGGCCCTGTTCCCAGGTTTGCAGGGTTTGGGCGAAGTAAGGGTCTGCGGGCGCCTGGTTGAGCAGCCCCAGGTGGATAGTCAGCGCCAGAAGCGCCAGCGCTGCCGCCGCGCGGCGCGGCACCGGCAGCAGTACCAGCGCCAGCAGGGCCGCAAAGCCGATGCCCACCTGTACCGGAAGGTCCAGCCAGGCCCAGGCGTGGTCCGGGCCATAACTGAGGGCGGCGGACAGCGCAGAGGCGGCGATGCCGGTCGCAATGATCGCAGTGGAAAACGCCGCGCGCCGCAAAAACGTGCGGATCACGCAGTAGCCGAGCAGGCAAGGGATCAGCGCGCCCAGGGCCACGCAGAGCAACTCGGCCGCCGGCACCAGCGGCTGCAGTTCCATGTCGCGCACCGGCATCCATTCCAGGAAGGGCGTATCGATCAGCACGTCGGCCAGCGCCGCCTCCAGCCGCTCGAACACCTGGCCCAGCCCCATCGGCACAGAGGCGGGAAACAGCAGCGCCACCGGCCACAGCATAAGCAGCACCAGCGCACCCCGCGCGTCGTGGGCAAACCAGCGCGCCCGAAAGCGGCTCCAGTGATCGACTGCGCCGGTTTTTTCGAGCGTCCACGCAAAACAGGCGCCCAGCCAAGTGCCCAGCGTGTTGAGCGCCAGGTCGACGTTGGAAGGGATGCGGGACGGCAGGTAACTTTGCAACGTCTCCATCGCCAGAGACAACAATCCGCCCGCCAGCACCGCTACTGTCACGGCCCACGACACGCGCCGGCTGCGCAGCGCCGACAGCGCCAGCAAAAAGCCCAGCGGCGCATAACCCAGCAGGTTAGAACCCACATCAAAACCCGTCCAGTACCGCGGCAGCGGCGCCGTCAGAAACCGGAAGGGCGAGATGCCCTGGTCTCGCCAGTCCGCAAAGGGATAGAGACTGGCGTAAACAATCAGGCAAATGGAGGCCAGCGCGAGCGGCCAGGCGGTGGTCCTGTGAGCTGACACACCCCTATCATTCTCACTCCGCTGCGCTTCGTGTAGTGCCTTTTCCCCTTGCAGGGGACGACGCGAGGCGCCCGGCAAAGCCGGTTCGCCCGCGTCTGCTGGTTTGGGAGGGGCCTTCTTTTTCACTGCAATGCCCGGTTGTGACCCTAGAAAGGCTTGACCACGACCAGAATGACTGCCGCCAATAACAACAGCACCGGCACTTCATTGAACCAGCGAAACCATTTGTGGCTGCGTGTGTTGCGGTTGGCGACGAACTTGGTGAGAATGCGGCTGCAGGCATGGTGGTAGCCGATCACCAGCACCACGACGGTGAGCTTGGCATGCATCCAGCCGTTGCCAGGCCCGCGGCCTATGCCATAACCCAGGTACAGCCAGGCGCCAAAAACCAGCGCCGGCACGGCCAGGATGGTGGTGAAACGCATCAACTTACGCGCCATCAAGATCAGCCGCTCGCGCTCAGCCACGCTCTCGGGCGGCACCATGGCCAGATTCACAAAAATGCGCGGCAGGTAAAACAAACCGGCAAACCAGCTGGCGATGAAGACGATATGTAGTGATTTGACCCAGAGCATCAACAGAGTTTAGCCCCCACGCTTTTCACTTCGTGTAATGCGCTGCCCCCCCCCCGCGGCGGCGCTGCGCCTGCGGCCCGGCAAAGCCGGTTCCGCGGCCCCTGCTGGTTTCAAGGCCCTCTTTCATGCTCATGGTCATGAGGATCCCGAGCACCGCGCAACGCAGCGATTCGCCCGGCCAGCGGATTTAAGAATGCGGGGGCAAAAAAATGCCCGGGGCATACGCCACCGGGCTGGTAAGCCTTTTTTGCTGTCACACGCAAAGGCCCCGCTCAGGGAGGAAAAGCGGGATGCAGTCGCCAAATTGGTAACCACACGTATTAATTCTAATCATGCCCATCCAGTTTTGGCAATGATTTTCTAAGTAATCTAAGAAACTTTTATGTAAAGCTGTGAAGAATCCGTAAGGTCCGAGCCGCTGTTAAATACTTCGAGGCATTCATAAATGCTTTGCACAAATTTGCGCATGACGACGCATGTCCGCAATTTCGCCCACCCTCAACGGGCGATCTCTTCCTCGAGCACACGCAGCAAACTCTCGCATCTCGCTTTTTTGGATCCTTTTTGCCCCGCCGATAAATTTATGAATGGCACATTTCAGTCCGGCAGCGGAGATGCAGTTGTGGCAACCTTCACTGCCAACATCACTTCCGCCGCCGTCACTGCAAATGCCCGAATGGTCGAGGGGAAGACCGTGACCGCCGGCCAAATAGCCGGGGCAACCATCGGCATGAACGATGGTTGCGTGGTAGTTTTGGCTGAAAACTCTGAATTTCGGCTTGATGCGTACCGCTTTGACAGAGCTGGGAGGCATTGCGGTCATTGAGCGCCTGATCGGTGGCCCCAATCCAGCATCGCGCTCAGCGCACCTCTACACATCCACCTTTGGGGGCGGACTGGAAGTGGGCGCCATCATCGGCGCCGCTGCTACTGCTGCGCTCGCAGATGGCACGGGGGGCGGCGCTGCGATAACAGTAACAGGCGCCTTCTCATCCAGATCGCCTGCGGCCTAAATCGGCTTTCATTTTCCATACGGATTGACTTACTCGAACTTGACAGAAAACTACCCCGCCCGCCACACTTTATGCATCGGTGTCGCGATTGGGTTTTAGTTTGGTGCCTGGGCGTCGAGCAAAGGGATTTCGTCATGAAAACAAGTTATTTGAAGCGTTTTGGCATTGCGGTTTTTGCCGTAGCTATATCCGTCGTCGTCAATGCACAAACCGGCACAGCGGGAACCACTGGCACAACTGGAAGCACCGGGACTACGGGAGCGGCCGGCAGCGCTGGAGCCACTGCAGCAGCAGTTGGCTCTGGACTGTCAACCGCCGCGATTGTTGGCGGTCTGGCTATTGCAGGCGTTGCTGCTGCGGCTGGCGGCGGCGGCGGCAGTGGTTCGTCACCCGCAACCACCGGTACGACGGGTACCCGCTAACTCAAAGTTAACCAGCGGGTATCAAGCCCCGTTACCAGTTAACGGGTGCTTTTTGTTCAATGACGCTTGTAACCCCCATGTATTCGCCTCTTGAGCGGCTGCCTGGGCCAATTGCGGGAGATTGATCAATGCAGTGCTGCCATTGCGGGTGATTGCCACCGCCGAGCGGTCAGCCGCAGCGGAAAAGCCCCCGGCCCGGCCAATCGCTTCGGGCAGGGTCATGGGAATGTCATTCACGAATTGAAGACCAGGCAGCCTTACCTCGCCATCGACGTAAACGCGCCCACTGCGATAGGCCTGAATACGCAGGGTTATTTCAGGGCTCTTGATGTATTTACCCAGTTGCGTCACCAGCACCTGGCGGGCTTGAGACTCCGTCATACCGCTGAGCTTGATGCTGCCGAGCAAAGGGAACTGGATCAGGCCCTCGGCACTGACGTTGTAGCCGTTGCCGACACCAGACAGGCTGGACACCTCGGTCGCCAGACTGGAGCCGGCTGGCGGTAGCGTAAGTTCCGGGTGGTCCCAGACCACGATATTGAGCACATCACCCGGGCCGATGGCATAAGGCCTGGCAACCGCAGAAAGGCGCTTGACATCGTCGGCGACAGTGTTCGCCTGTTGCGCCCGCTGCAGGCGGATAAGGTCTGGCGTAATGGGAAACAGGACCCCGGTGGCCGGTTTGCCATCAGCGGCATAGCCACCGTGCCTGTCAGGCACGGGTTCATAAGTGCGTAACCATTGAGGCAGGGGAACACCGCCGTCTTGCGGCGCCTGAGAGAGACCCGCAGCGCTCATGGTCATTCCGGGCGCGTAGGCGCAGCCTGTCAGGACACCACAGATCAGCATGACGCCAACCCGTGAAAATCCAGACATTAATTTCGCCGCCGATACCCGAAAATTCATAGCCCAATAAGCCCTTTGTCTGCCGCCATGGAAATAGCGATACAAGCCGACAGGTTGTCAGCACCCAAAAGGACTCACACTAACTTGCAGTTACTTACATATCGATAACACTTTCTTTTGTTGGATAGTCGCGGGCTAAATCACCATCCATTTATGGCAAATGGACCACGAGTAGGTGTCGAGCCACATTTGTTTTTTATGAAGAGCTGGCCCACTGCGGCACCTTCCAGCAATCCGCCTTAACTGCAAAGAAGGCCAAATTCATGCACATCACTTCGAACTTCTGATAAATCACTGCCAGCCGCAAAGCTTTGGCACAATTTGCCGATGACACTCCACGCCTCCAACTTCGCGCCCTTCCCGGCGGGCCGCCCCCGGCGCCTGCGCCGCGACAGCTTCACCCGCAACCTCGTCCGTGAGCACACACTCACCGCGCATGACCTGATTTACCCGGTGTTTGTGGTGGACGGCAAGCAGCAGCGCCAGCCGGTGGCCTCCATGCCCGGCGTTGAAAGGCTGAGTCTGGACCTCTTGCTGCCAGTGGCTGAAGAGTGTGTGAAGCTCGGTATTCCGGTGATGGCGCTGTTCCCGGTGGTGGATGCCTCGCTCAAAACCTACGACGGCGTCGAAGCGACCAACCCCGACGGCCTGATCCCGCGCGTGGTGCGCGAACTCAAAAAGAACTTCCCTGGCCTGGGCGTGATGACCGACGTCGCGCTGGACCCTTTCACCACGCACGGCCAGGACGGCCTGCCGGACGACAGCGGTTACATCCTGAACGAAGAAACGACAGCCATGCTGGTGCGGCAGGCCCTGTGCCAGGCCGAAGCCGGCGTCGACATGGTCGCGCCCAGCGACATGATGGACGGCCGCATCGGCGCCATCCGCCAGGCGCTGGAGGCCAAAAAGCTGATCCACACCCGCATCATGGCCTACAGCGCCAAGTACGCCAGCGCGTTTTACGGTCCCTTCCGCGACGCGGTCGGCTCGGCCGCCAACCTGGGCAAGGCCGACAAAAAGACCTACCAGATGGACCCGGGCAACAGCGACGAGGCGCTGCGCGAAGTGGGCATGGACATCGCCGAGGGCGCCGACATGGTGATGGTCAAGCCCGGCATGCCCTACCTGGATGTGGTGCGCCGCGTGAAAGACCAGTTCGGTGTGCCGACCTTCGCCTACCAGGTCAGTGGCGAATACGCCATGATCAAAGCCGCCGCACAAAACGGCTGGCTGGACCACGACGCCGTGATGATGGAAAGCCTGCTGGCCTTCAAGCGGGCAGGCGCCGACGGGGTGCTGACCTACTTTGCCATCGATGCCGCCAGGAAGCTGCGGCAGGCGTGAGCCGCAGCCACGGAAGCAGGGCAAACCGGGATTTGCTATAAAAACAATAGCTATCAGCCCATGAATCACCTGGGCTAGCAGCCGATTTGATGCCGATTTGATTCATAAAATAATGCAGGGTTGAGGGACTTTCATGCGCGTTTTCAACATCACCCCCGGCGGCCAGGGCGTCACCGAAACCGACGCCCTGCCGACCGCGCTGCCCGCCCAGGGCTTTGTGTGGGTCGCCTGCGCGCGGCGCGAGTTCGAGGTGCTGCAGGCGCAGATCCAGGCCAGCCTGCAGTTGCTGTGCGGCACCCAGCTGGTCGACCTGCACGTGGCCGACCTGCTCAACAACCAGTTGCCCTCGCATTACGACTACACCTCGCAGTACGACATCCTGGTGTTTCGCCGCCTGGCCGCCGGCCAGACCGAAACCGACCTTGCCCAGCCTGGCGAGCCGCTGCACGAACGCATGAAACGCAGCGGCCCGCCGGTGCTCAAGCGCATCGACACCAGCCCGGTCGGTTTTGCGGTGTTCGACCAGTTGCTGCTGACAGTGCATCCGACCGACTGCGCGGTACGCGATGCGTATGCGGCGCGCCTGCTGAACGCCACCACGGCCGAGTCGCGCTCCAGCGGCGTCAAGCTGCCTGCCAGCCCCGCCGACATGATGCTGCGCATCGTCAACCAGATGGTGGACGGCTACCTGGAGCTGCGGCGCGAACTCACCCGCCAACTCGACCACTGGCAATCCGAACTGCTCAGGCCCGGCACCCGCTTTACCAACTGGAGCTCGGTGCTCGACGCGCGGCTGGCCATGCACCAGCTGGACGAGATCTGCGAAGACCAGCGCTCGGCCGTGCAGGACTGGATTGACTCGATCGAAACCTGGCCCGAGGGCGGCACGCCCGCCGCGCTGCGCGAGCGCGAGCTGCTCAAGGTTCGTTCACGCGACGTGCTCGAGCACATCGAACGTGTGGTGCACCACGTGCGGCGCATGGAGCAAAGCGCCGAAACCGCGGTGCAGATGCATTTTTCGGCGCAGAGCAACCGCACCAACGACATCATGCGCACGCTCACGGCACTCACCGCCATCTTCCTGCCGCTGAACCTGATCACCGGCTTCTTCGGCATGAACTTCGAGTTCATGCCTTTTATTCACACGCCCACTGGCTTCTGGCTGACCTTCGGGTTCATGATCCTGCTCGTCATCGTGGTGGTGACGGTGTTCTGGCGCAAGCAATACCTGGCCCGGACCCGGCGGTAGGCCGGCCGCTGTTTTTTCCTTCCTGTTCATCAACGCTTTCAGGAGTTCCCATGGCCTTAGCCCTCACCCGCCTCTTCCCCGCCGGACGCTCTCTCCCCATGCGCGCCTGCATGGCTTTGGTCCTGGCCGCATCGGCGCTGCTGGCGGGCTGTGAAAGCCTCAGCCCCGCCGAGTGCGCAACGGCCGACTGGCGCCAGCTGGGCATACAGGACGGCTCCCGCGGCCGCACAGACCGCGCTGCGGCCTACTACGAGTCCTGCGCCAAAGCCGGCATTCCGATGAACGCGGCCGTCTATCGCGAGGGCCGCAACCAGGGCCTGGTGAACTATTGCCAGCCGGCCAACGCCCTCAACGAAGGCCTGGCAGGCAATGGCTACGAAGGCGTCTGCCCAGCGCCCATGGACCAGAACTTCCGCAACATCCACAACATTGCCTGGCGTGAACAGGACGCCCGAAAAACCCTCGCGCAGATACAACGCGAACAGGACCAGATGCAGGCGGAACTGCGCGACAGCAAAACCAATGAGGACCGCAAACGCATGTTGCGGGACCAGCTTTCCCGCTCTGATCGCCGCCTTGAAGACGCGCGCAATAGCTTGCGTGATGCCAGCTACCAGCTGGACCGCCTGCGCAGCGACATGCGCCAGCGCGGCCAGTACTAAGCCCGGCTTTTCAGGCAGGCCGCCATGGAGCCCACGCATCGCCACGGAGACTTTTCCGGTGTGCGGGTGGGTTGCGCGGGCTGGAGCCTGCCACGCGAAACCTGGCCGCAATTTCCTGACGCCGGCACGCACCTTCAGCGGTATGCCGCACGCTTCAATGCTGTAGAAATCAACTCGTCCTTCTACCGCCCGCACCAGCCGGCCACCTATGCGCGCTGGGCCGCCAGCGTGCCGGAAGATTTCCGTTTCAGCGCCAAGCTGCCCAAAACCATCACCCATGAGAAGCGGCTGCGCGACTGCGAAGGATTGCTGGACGCCTTCTTGCCGCAAGTCGGCAGCCTGGGTGAAAAGCTCGGCTGCCTGCTGGTGCAGTTGCCGCCCAGCCTGGGCTTTGATGCCGCATCCGCCGGTGCCTTCCTGCGCGCACTGCGCCAGCGCCATGCCGGCGGCGTCGCGTTCGAGCCCCGGCACGCCAGCTGGTTCACACCGGCAGCCGACGCGCTGCTCAAAAGTGAAAACGCAGGCCGCGTGCTGGCTGACCCGGTGATGTTCGACGCCGGGCGAGAGCCGGGCGGCGACCCCGCGCTGGTGTATGTGCGCCTGCATGGCTCGCCGCGCATGTATTACTCGGCCTATGCGCCGGCCGTGCTCGATGCGCTGATTGTCCGGCTGCAACTTGCGGCGGCGTCTGACGCTTCGGTCTGGTGCATCTTTGACAATACAGCCAGCGGCGCCGCGGTGCCTGATGCGCTGTACCTTGCACGCGGGCTGGCCCGGCGCCAGGCCTGACACGCACCCGGCGGCCATGCCGCCCGAAAGGATGCCCATGAGTCAACGTTCCGCCGAAAACGCCTTGCACAAACCCGGCGCCAAACCCGCGACCTGTCCCGAAGACATCACGCGCGAAAACGTGCAGGCCATGCGGCGCATGGAAGAAACCGCGCTGGCCAACCGCAGCCGGGCTGACCGCATGGCGGCTTTTATCGCGACCTTCTGCGGCTCCATGCCCTTTGTCTGGCTGCACGTGCTCGCGTTTGCCTGCTGGATAGGGCTCAACTCGTGGCCCGGCCTGGCGCACTGGGACCCCTACCCTTTCACCTTTCTCACGCTGGTGGTGTCGCTCGAAGCGATCTTTCTGTCGTCCTTCATCCTGATCAGCCAGAACTACGAACTGCGCATCAGCGACCGGCGCAACCAGCTGGACTTGCAGATCAACCTGCTGACGGAGCAGGAGAACACCAAGATGATCCAGATGCTGGAGCGCATCGCCAAAAAAGTAGGCGCCGACACGGCAGACCCGGAAGTACGCATCCTTGAGCAAGCCACCGACCCGGAAAAACTGATCGCGCAGATCGAGCAGGCGCAGCGCGAGAACCCGCTCGACGCAAAGGCGGCGGCCAAGGCTTAGACCCAGGGCTGGGCCAGGCCTTCCTCATTGAAGGCCTTGATCACCGCGGGGCGCGCCAGCACACGCTTGAGGTAAGGGCCCAGGTGCGCGCGCTCACGCGCGGGCCGCGACGCAAAGTTGCGTGTCCAGCGGCACAGCGTCAACGCATAGATGTCCACCGCCGAATAAGTCGCGCCCAGCAGCCAGGGCTGGTCATGGGTCTCCCCGAGGCGTGCGAGTTCAGCGTCCAGCTGGTCCAGCATCAGGCCAACCTTGGCTTCGGCGTGCGACTTCAGTTCAGCCACGCCGGCGTCATTGCCCGGGTTCATCCAGCGGTCGGTATAGAAGTAAATGATGAGCGTCGACTGCATGGTGTTGGTCAACCAGATCAGCCATTTGTAGAAATGCGCGCGCTCCACGGTCCCGACTGCCGGCGCCAAACCGGCTTCGCGATGCGTGTCGCACAGGTGCAGGCAGATCGCCGCGGTTTCATACAGCACCAGGTCGCCGTCGACCAGCGTCGGGATCAGGCCGTTGGGATTGAGCTTGCGATAAGCCTCTGAGCGGTGCGCACCCGTGCTGGTGTCGACGAGGACTTTTTCAAACGGCACGCCCAGTTCCTGCAGGAGGATGTGGGGTGCCATGGCGGCGGAACTGGGGGAGAAGTGCAGTTGATACATCAAGCTATTGTGCGGTATCAAGCGCCTGCGGTGCTCGCCGCGACATCATCCCTGCACTGTTAGTACGAGGCGGCCTAAACGGCCGCCGCTACAACCAGCGATATGGAACGAGCGACGCTCGTGAGTATTCACATATGCCGGTATCGCCAGCGGTAGGTCAGCCGTAAGAGCGCGGAAGATAGATTAGACGCTCACCCGACGCGCATGGCATGACATCGCCTTGATGGCTGAACAACATGCCCAACTTCAAAAACCTTGGGGGCTTAACGCCAGTCTCATGCATCTTGCGTTAGAACTTCAAACCGCAAATCGCGATCAACTCCTGGCTTATCTTGAGTCATGGGGCATTTCTTGCCATGGCGCTGAGTCCGATATCGAGCTACGCCTCACGGCACAAAGGAACTTCCAGCATGAAGGTCCGGGCTGGGGCCCATGCCGGTTACGCGACCCATGCATGGTGAAAGACCGGCCAGGCATTGTGCTCAAGGCGCAGCGGGAAGTTATTTTTCAATGACACCGAAGATGCCGGCCGCATTGTTCCAGGCAATCTTGCGCGCCACATCAAGAGGCAAATCGCCCAGCCAGGCGCGGTAGCCTTTCATGAGCTCGTCGTAATACTGCCAGCGTTGGTTGACCCAGGTGTCGGAGCCGATCATGAAGCGGCCTGGGTATTTGAGCAGCAGCGCGCGCCACTCGGGGCACAGTTTTCCACCCTCGCAGGTCAGGCCCGGCCGATACGAGAGTTCGCCCATCAGCTGCGGGTACTTGCCCAGCAGCGCATCGACCCGCGCCACCGGCGCGCCGCCTATGCCGGTATGCGCCCAGACCAGGCGTGCGTCGGGCGCATGGGCCATCAGCAGGTCTATGGCCGTGTCATCCACATGGGCCAGCACCGCGAGCTTGTTCTTCGCGGCAAACTGCATCAGCTTGCGCGCTACCGGGCCGTTGGCATTGGCGCTGTCGTAAAGGTGGAATTCGCCTATGCCTTTGTACGGCCCGGCCTGGTCGCCGGTGACGCCGCGGGCGAACTCGGCCTGCACCATCTCGTAGATGGACTCGTCGCGGAACCAGTTGTCGTAGTCGGCGCGGTTGCGGTACAGGCGGATAAAAGGCACGACGGTGATGCCGGCCTGGCGGGTTTCCGGCATGGCGGCGAGTGACTTGGTGCCGTCGTTGGGCCGGGAGTTGGCGACGATGGCTTTGACGCCGTTGCGCTTCATGCGGGCCACTACATCGGCCGGCGAATGGGGGCCCGTGTTTCCGTTCCAGGCCTCTTCGTTGTAGTGCAGGTGCGTATCAAACAACGGGCCCGCGTACTCGGCTGCCAGGCTGGGCACGGTCATTGCTATCAAAACAATAGCTGCAAGCCAATGATGCGCCTGGGCTAGAGGCGTAAAACGCTTGAAGCCCGGCGCGCCGCGCATGGTCAGGCCAGCTTGTCCGCAAAGAACGCCAGCGAACGTTCGCGCGCCACTTTGGCGGCCTCTTCGTTGTACGCGCCACGTTGATCGCAGTTAAAACCGTGGTCGGCCGAATAGAGATGGGTCTCGACTTCCGGATGTGCCTTGATAAAGGCGTGAATGGTGTCCAGCGGAATCGAATGGTCGCGGTCGCTGAAGTGGGCCAGCACCGGGCATTTTGGTTGCAGGGCGATTTCGGCCGGGGCTGTCATGCCGCCGCCGTAGTAAGGCACCGCCGCGCTCAGGCCCTTGAGCAGGCATGCGGCGCGCCAGGCGAGGAAGCCGCCCCAGCAAAAACCAATGATGCCGACCTTGCCGCCGCTGGCCTTTGCCGCGTGATCAATGGCCGCCTGGATGTCCGTCAGCACGCCCGGTGCGGGCAGCCCGTTGACGGCGGCTTTCAGCGCGATGCCCTCTTTCATCCCGGCCTCGTCGTAGCCCATATCCACACCGGGCTTGACGCGGTGAAACGTCGCCGGCGCCACCGCCAGGTAACCCTGTGCGGCGAAGCGGTCCGTCACCTGCTGGATATGCGAATTGACGCCGAAAATTTCCTGCAAGACCACCACGGCGGCCTTGGGTTTGCCCGCCGGCTCGGCCACATAGGCCGGAAACACAAAGCCGTCAGCGGCCGTCAGATCGATGAATTTACCCACGATGCAATCTCCTTGATGTCAATAAAAGTCCCGAAAAACTGCTTGCCATGTGGCCTTGTTGCCTTATGACCCGGCTTTACCGGCCAGCGCGCGCTCCACAAAATCAAGCCGGTCCTGGCCCCAGAACAGCTCGCCGTCGATGACGTAGCTGGGTGCGCCGAACACGCCGGCGTCAATCGCCTGCTGGGTATTGGCCTCATAGCGCTCCTGCACCGCCTGGCTGAAGGACTGCTCCAGCCGTTCGGCGGGCAGGCCGCATTCAGCCAGCAGTTCGGCCAGGGTTTTTTCGTCGGCGATGTGGCGCTCTCGCACCCAGACGGCGCTGAAGATCGCGCCGCCGATTTTCATCGCGGCGTCGCTGCCGTCATGCATGTCCACTGCGATGATGAGGCGCGCGGCGTCATCGCCGGACACCGGAAAATACTTGGGTTTAAGGTTCAGCGGCGCATGCAGAAAGTCTGAAAAGCGCTGCAGCTCCAGCAGCCGGTAGGCCTGCCGCTGCGGCGCCCGCTGGCCCAGCGGCAGCCCGCCCGAGACCGGAAACACCTTGCCGCCCAGGTCGATGGGTAACACCCGTACGGCGGCGCCCGCAGCGCGGGCGATCTGCGCAAAGCGCTCGTGGCCCAGGTAGGTCCAGGGGCTTTGCGGGGTGAAGTAGTAGTCGACGGTGGTGCTCAAGTTTGTCTCCATCAGGGTCTCAGAATTGGCTTCGCGCCGCCAGGCGGCCGGGCATGGTGCAAGGCACGGCTTAGGGTACATTGATCCGCCAAGCCCCTGTTTTTAACCGGGATTGCCATTTTCTGCAGGAGGTGCAGTTTGTCAAAAGTTGTTCTGATCACTGGCGGCTCACGCGGCATCGGCGCGGCGTCGGCCCTGCTCGCGGCTCGCCAGGGCTGGGCGGTGGCCGTCAATTACGCCAGCAACTCGCTGGCCGCCGACGAAGTGGTGCGGCAGATCCGCCAGGCCGGCGGCCAGGCCATCACGGTGCAGGCCGACGTGGCCGAAGAAGCGCAGGTGCTGGCGATGTTTGAAAAAGTCGACGCCAAGCTCGGCCGCCTGGACGGCCTCGTCAACAACGCTGGCGTGGTGGACAAAACCACCCGCGTCGACGCCATGACGCTGGAGCGGCTGCGGCGCATGTTCGAGATCAATGTGTTCGGCTCCTTCCTCTGTGCACGCGAGGCCGTCAAGCGCATGAGCACCCGCTATGGCGGCACAGGCGGCGCCATCGTCAATGTCTCCAGCGCAGCGGCCCGGCTGGGCGGGCCGGGCCAGTATGTGGACTACGCGGCGGCCAAAGGCGCCATCGATACTTTCACCATCGGGTTGGCGAAAGAAGTGGCTGCCGAAGGCATTCGCGTCAATGCCGTCCGGCCCGGCATCATCGACACCGACATCCACGCCTCAGGCGGCCTGCCCGACCGCGCCCGCGACCTGGCGCCGCAAGTGCCCATGCAGCGGCCCGGTACGGCCGGGGAGACGGCAGAGGCTATCGTCTGGCTGCTGGGGGACAATGCGAGCTACACCACCGGCGCGCTGCTCGACGTGACCGGCGGCAGATAGTGGCCCCCACGCTTTTCGCTTCGCGTAATGCGCTGCCCCCCGAGGGGGCGCTGCGCCTGCGGCCCGGCAAAGCCGGTTCCGCGGCCCCGGCTGATGGGGAATTGCACCGTTTCAGCATCTGCTGCTGAGTGTCATTAAGGAAGAACGATGGATTTCAAACCGCTGATCACGCTGCTGGCCATCGTCAACCCGCTGGCTATCGTGCCGTTTTTCATTCACTACACACAGGGCTTTTCTGATGAGCAGCGCCGCCGCACCATCCTGGTCGCCTCTTTCGCTGCCTTTGTGGTCATTGCCATCAGTGCGCTGCTGGGCCTGGAGATTCTCGACTTCTTCGGTATCTCGTTGGCGAGCTTTCAGGTCGGTGGCGGCATGCTGCTGCTGATCAGCTCGATGAACATGCTGAACGCGCAGCCGGCTGAAGCCAAACCCCTGACCAACGAGATGGAAGACGGCGCCGAAAAGGCCGCGCGCGGGGCCAGCATCGCGGTGGTGCCGCTGACCATCCCGCTGCTGACCGGCCCGGCCACCATGTCAACCGTGGTGATTTACGCCGAGAAAGCTCACTCGGCCCTGCAGGTCGTGGCGCTGGTCGGCTATGGCGTGGTGATTGCATTGGTCACCGCCATCAGCTTTTCGCTGGCCGAGCCGATTGCCCGTGTGCTGGGCAAAACCGGCATCAACGTCATGACGCGTTTGATGGGCCTGATCCTGGCCGCGTTGGCCGTCGAGGTGATGGCCGGCGGCCTGGGAAAACTGTTCCCTATCCTTCGCAGCTAAGCATGGCCAGTGCGCGCATCCTGCTGGTAGAAGACGACCCGGCGATTGCCCGCTCCATCATCTACACCCTGGAGCGCGACGGCCTGAGCGTGACGCACAGCCTGCTGCTGCGCGATGCGCGCGCGCAAATCACACGGCAACCGCCCGACGCGGTGATCCTGGACGTCGGCCTGCCCGACGGCAGCGGGCTTGATTTGTGCCGCGAGTTGCGCGCCGCCGGCAGCCTGCCGGTGCTGATGCTCAGCGCGCAGGGCGAAGAGATCGACCGCGTGCTCGGGCTGGAGCTGGGCGCCGACGACTATGTGAGCAAACCCTTCAGCCCGCGCGAACTGCTGGCGCGCGTGCGCAGCTTGCTGCGGCGCGCGAGCATGCCGGCCCCTGCAGCCTCATCCATCGGCAAGAGCCCTTTCGAGATCGATGTTGCGGGCCAGCGCGTCACACTCCACGGTCAACCGCTTAACCTGACGCGCCGCGAATTCGGCCTGCTGGCCGAACTGCTGCGCCACCGCGAACGCATCCGCTCGCGCGATGAATTGCTCAGCGCCGTCTGGGGCACGGATTCGGACAGCACGGACCGCACCGTGGACACGCACATCAAAACCCTGCGCGCCAAGCTGCAGGAAGCCGCGCCGGAGCACGACTACATCGTCACGCATCGCGGCATGGGCTACAGCCTCGACATCCGCCGCGCCAAAGGCAACTGACATGCGCCTGGGCATACGGCTGCTCTTCGGTTTTTTCCTGGTCACCGGGCTGGCGGCCTTCTTCGTGCTGCGGGTCTTCGTCGCCGAGGTCAAGCCCAGCGTGCGCGAGGTCATGGAAGACATGATGGTGGACACGGCCAACATCCTGGCCGAACTCGCCAGCGACGATGTGGCGGCCGGCGCCATCGCGCAGGGCCGTTTCGCCGGCCACGTACGAAGCTATGCGCGCCGGCCTGTCGACGCGCAGATCTGGGGCATGGCCAAGCAGTCGCTGGACTTTCGGGTGTACGTCACCGACGCCGGCGGAAAAGTCCTGTTTGATTCCGAGAACGTGGCCGTGGGCCGGGACTATTCGCAATGGCGCGATGTGGCCCTGACCCTGCGCGGCGAATACGGCGCACGCGCCACGCGTGAAGTGCAACAGGACGACCGCACCTCGGTGATGTATGTGGCGGCGCCCATCACGCATGATGGCAAGACGATTGGCGTGTTGACCGTGGCCAAGCCGATGTCCACCATCCAGGCCTTTATCGACCGGGCCGAGCGCAAGATTTTGCTCAGCGGCCTGCTGCTACTGGTGCTGTCGCTGGCCATCGGTGTGGCGGTGACCTTGTGGGTGGTGTGGAGCATTCGCAAGCTGCGCCGCTATGCCAACGCCGTCGGCCAGGGCGAAAAACCCGCGGTTCCGCAAATACCGGGTGAGCTTGGCGAGCTGGCCATGGCAGTCGACGCCATGCGCCTGAAGCTGGAGGGCCACGAGTACATAGAAGATTACGTGCGCGCCCTGACTCATGAGCTCAAGAGCCCGCTCGCCGCGATCCGCGGCGCGGGCGAGCTCTTGCAAGACGAGCTTCCCGAACACGCGCGCCGCGAGTTTTCCGGGCAGGTACTGGCCCAGTCCGGCCGCATGCAGGCGCTGGTGGACCGAATGCTCGAGCTGACGAAGCTGGAGCAGCGCCATGCACAGGTACAGCGCGAGCGCCTTTCTTGGGCCGGGTTCCTGCAGCCGTTTGAGCTTGCGGGCGGTGCCGGCCGCACCCAGCATGTCCTCAAAGTCGTAATCAGCCCGGAACATGCCGGCGTGCATGCGGAGCCCGGCCTCCTGGGCCTGGCGCTCAGCAACTTGCTGGAAAACGCGCGCTCGTTCGCGCCCGAGGGCTCGGCGATCACCCTCGAGGCCGGGCCAGACTTTATCGCCGTGCAAGACGCCGGGCCCGGCGTGGCGGACTACGCCCTGCCCCGCCTGGGCGAGCGCTTCTTCTCGACCGTGCGCCCCGACGGCCACACCAAGGGCTCGGGCCTGGGGCTGGCCATCGTGCGCCAGATCATGCTGCTGCACGGCGGGCGCATGGTGGTGCGCAACACGCAGCCCGGGCTGCGGGTTGAATTGCATTTCTAGCCAGGCCGCGCCCATCACGCTGCCACCTTCGCAACGTCGGGTCCAGGCTTTGCAGCCTCCGCCTGCTTGAAGCGTGCATACCAGTCGACCTGGCGCGTCAGCATCATGATGGCCGCGAGCACGGCGAACAAGGCCACGGCGCCCAGCAGCAAGGCGGTTTGCTCCATCCGCAGCAGCACAAACAACATGCCGTACAAGGTGGCGATGCCCAGGCCGAAAGGCAGGCCGCGCGACCAGCGGCCCAGCATGTAGCTGGCGTAAAAGGTCAGCAGCAGCACGCAGGCGGCGGCGGCAACCGCATAAGCCGTTTCAAAGGGCATGTGCTCCGACAGGCTCACCAGCAGCAGGAAAAACATGCTCATCGCCGCGCCCACCAGCAAGTACTGGATCGGGTGCACGCGCAGCGACTTCATGAACTCGAACAATCCCACCGCCAGAAACGTCAGGCCGATAAACAGCAGGCCGTATTTGGTCGCGCGGTCGCTGAGCGCATAGGTGTTGGAGGGGTCGACAAAGGTCACGTTGAAGGCTTCCACGCAGGAGCTTGGAATCGAGCCGTCGCTGTAGGCAGGGCAGACGCCCTTGCGCTTGGTGGCGTCCTGTTGCGTCACGTCCTGCTGCGCGGAACTCGCCAGCGAGCTGACGCGCCAGTTGGCCTCAAAGCCGTCGTCCGTTACCTTGCGGTCCACCGGTAGAAACTGCCCACCGAAACTCGGGTGCGGCCAATTGGATGTGAGCTGTACCTGGGTGTCGCCGCCCAGCGGTACGACTGAAATGCTTTCGGTGCCCACCAGTTCCAGCGCCAGCTGCGCCTGCAGCGGCGCCGCGCCAATCAAGGCCATGGACAGCGGCGCGTGCACGCCGCGAGGGTAGCTGCCGTAGAAGGTGCCGGGCTTGAGCGCCAGCAGCTGCTCGCCGATCTTCACGCTGGCGTGGCGTATGCCGCGTGAGTCGGACACCGCCATCATCAGGAGCGGCTGTCCGCAGTTCATGCGCGAGCCGGCATGTCCGGGCACAGGCTTGAGAGCCTCGGTGTTGCTCCATTCGGCCACGATGTCGGCCTTGAGGTTAAAGACCTGCGTCGCATGCAGGCCGCGGGCGCGCGCCTCGAGTTTGCTGCCGCCCTTAACGGTCAGCGACGCCGGTGCGGCCACGAGGGTGAATTCGCGCCGCTCGGTACGCACTTTCTTTTCATCATCCCTGACATCCCATTCCTCGGTGCAGGCCCGGTGGATCAGCGGGCCGGTCAGCGTCTGCGGGCCGGCCAGGCTTTGCGCCACGCTCTGGATGGCGATCTGCCGGTAGGTCTGGCGGTCATGCACCACGCCGCTGATCTGGAACAGCGCAAGGACCAGCAAAACCACCACAAGCGCCAACGCGAAAATTTTTTGTTTCATGACTTCCTTTCGTTTTTAACAACGAAGGGAAGTGTGCAAATGCTGTGTGAGGTGAAGATGAGCAGATAGCCGCTTGTGTGAAGCCGGTGTGAAGTGCATCCCCTCTGCCGGTTTTCAATCTGCGTAAATCTGCGAAATCTGCGGGTGAATTCTTTTATCCACAGATTACGCAGATTTACGCAGATTGAAACCACTACAAGGGCTTCGATGCGCCGCCCGGCGTACCCTGTCCTGAGCCTGTCGAAGGGTCTGCCCGAACGGCAAAGGGTTAGAACCTGAACGGAATAAATCTATTTCTTGCGAAGTAGTTTGACGAGTTGGTTACTGGTATTGCGCAGCCGCTGCGCCATCATTTGCGTGATCTTGACCAGCAGCTTGGCGCCCACGCCGGGGTGGTCGCGGATCAGCAGGGCGATCTCGCGGCGGCCCCACACGCCGGCCTCGACGGGTTCGATGGCCGTGCAAGTGGCGTAGCGCGGTTCGCTGTCGAGCATGGACATGTCGCCCACGGCCGCGCCGGCGCGCACCACGGCCACGCGCGAGACGGCGGGCTCGGCGGCGGTTTCGGCATCGGTACCTGTATCGGCCTGCGCCGCGCCAGCCAAGGGCTCCAGGCGCTTGGTCACGTCGACGGTGCCTTTGAGGACCAGCATCATCCAGTCGCCGAACTCGCCTTCGCGGATCATCACCTGGCCCGGTGCGGCATGCACCAGCAGCATGGACGCACCCAGGATGTCGGCCTCAGCCGGCGTGAAGTCCTGCAGCAGTTGCGAGGTTTGCAAAAAATCCAGGCCGTACGTGCTCAGGCCCTGGCAGCAGCCCAGCACCTTCAGCCCGGCGGTGTCCAGCTGTTCTTGAAGCGTTTTCATGGATGAGCCTGGTATGCGCCGGGGTCAGCGCCGCTTCAGCGTGAAGCCTGCTGCAGCCATTGGTCGATCTCTTCGATGGCGGCATCGGTGGCCGCCGTCAGGGCCCGCACGCCGCCGGGTGCGTCGCTGCTGGGCGCAGGCCTTTGCACAACAACATTGCGCTGGCCCACGAGTTTTTCACCGGCCGGCGTGACCTCAAGCAGCGTGGCACGCAAGCGGATCAGGCCGACGCTCTCATTGGGCGCGGAGAAGAAGTGGCTGAACTCTTCCAGGTCCATGCGCAGCAGCAGCGGCAGGGTCGCGTTCTGGCTGCGGTTCAAGGCCACGCTGGAGCCGGCGCTGAACACAGCGCGGCGCTGCCCCAGCTTCTCGCGCACACGCTGGCGCACCAGTTGCGCGGGCGGCATGCTCCAGCGGGCCTGCGAATAGGGCCGTAGCTGATGTGAATCGGCATAGCCCAGGCGGTACAGCACCGCCATGTTGTCCAGCGCGCCGCCGGACGTGGAAACATCGTCAAGCGCCAGCGGCAACAGCGGCGCCTGGCGCGTCGTGGGCTGCGTGGCCAGCGGGCCGGGGCCGAAGTCATACATGGTGGCGCGCGTGGGCTTGTCGGGCAGGCCCGAGCAACCCGTGAGCACCATCGCCAGAAATATCAAGCAAAAAGTGCCTGCAGCCCAATCTCCGTATTGGCTTCTAGCTGCTGAATTAATAGCAAGTCGCGATGCCATCCTGGAACCCGCTGCTGCTGAAGGGAATTTGAAGAAGATCATTTCTTTGCTCCATTGGCGGAAAAGCCGGGCTCGCCCGGGCCGGGCACCGGCGGGCCGTTGCCGAAAATCAGGGATTGCGGGTTGTCGTCCACCGCGCTGACGGTGCGGCGCATCTGGCGCATGGCGCGCGCGGTTTCCTCGGCCACCTCGCCCAGCTTGGGCAGGGTTCCGGCGCTGAAGGTCTCTACGCCGGAGGCCAGCGCGGCGCCGCCTTCGGCCAGCTTGTCGAGCGGGCCGCCCTTGGCGTTGAGACGGTCGGCGGTTTCGCCGACTTCATCGGCCGCCTTGCGCACCGACGCCAGCGTGGCCGTGGTGTCGCGCGAGAGAGCCGGCAAGGTGGCCACCGTGGGCTCCAGCCCCTTGGCCACGCGGTTGATGCTGCCGGCAGCGTCACCGAGCTGTTTGACGGCCGCCGTAACGGCCGCCTGGTTTTCATCGGACAGCAGCTTGTTCAGGCGCGTGCTGGCTTCCTCGACCTGGTTGAAGATCACCTCGCTCTGCTTGAACAGCTTGTCCAGCCCGCCGGGCTTGAGCGGGATGCGCGGCGGGTCGTCGTCGTTCACCGCAAGGCGCTCGTTGGACTTGCCGTCGTCGTCCAGCTGGATAAAGCCCAGCCCGGTCACGCCTTGCGAGGCCACCGTGGCAAAGGTGGACTTGGTGACGGGTGCGGTGCGGTCAATAGAGACGCGGATCAGCACATTGCCCTTGACCTTGGTGTCAAAGCCGATGAGCTCGACCTTGCCCACAGGTACGCCGCGAAAGCGCACCGTCGCCTGCGGCTGCAGGCCCGAGACGGTTTCGCCGGTGCTCATGTCGTAGAGGTCGCGCTGGGTGTTGTCGCGCGTGAGCCAGATGGCCAGCAAGGCCAGCAAGGCGGTGACCACCAGTACAAACGCACCGGCGGCCATGGCATGGGCTTTGTTTTCCATAGTGATGCCTTTCTATACGGTGAACGGGTATTCGCGCAACAACTCCATCGCGCGCTGGCCCCGTTCGCCAAGGAAAAATTCGTGAATAAAGGGGTGCGGAAATGCCACCACCTCTTTGGGCACATCGTTGACGATGACCTTCTGCTCGGCCAGCACGGCAATGCGCGTGCTGAGCTCGAACAGGGTGTCCAGGTCGTGCGTCACCATCACCACCGTGAGCTCCATGTCGCGGTGCAGCGAACGCAGCAGCGCGACAAAGCTGTCGGAGCTTTCCGGGTCCAGCCCGGCCGTGGGTTCGTCGAGCAGCAGCAGCGGCGGGTCCATGATGAGGGCGCGCGCCAGCGCCACGCGCTTGATCATGCCGCCGGACAAATCGCTGGGCATCTTGTCGGCGGCGTCGGGGCCCAGGCCCACCATCTGCAGCTTTACCATGGCCGCCTCGCGCACCAGGGCGTGCGGCAAGGTCTTGAGTTCGCGCAGCGGAAAGGCGATGTTCTCCAGCACGGTGAAGGCCGAGAACAGCGCACCCTGCTGGAACAACATGCCGACGCGGCTCGCCGCGCCGCGCTTGCCCAGCTCGGCCGCCGGCCGGCCCAGCACGGTGATCTCGCCCTGTGTCGGATGTTCCAGCCCCAGCATCTGGCGCAGCAGCACCGTCTTGCCGGTGCCCGAACCGCCCACCAGCGACAGCACCTCGCCGCGCTCCACCCGCAAGTCCAGGTCCTTGTGCACCACGGCCTTCTTGTCGCCGTTGGGGAACACGGTCCAGAGTTTTTTGATGTCGACGATGGCTTCGCTCATATGCCGACACTTTTAAAAAGAACAGCGAACAATGCATCGACAAGAATCACCACCGTGATCGACGTCACCACCGAGGCCGTCGTCCCCTGCCCCAAACTTTCGGTATTGGGCTTGACGCGCAGGCCGTAGTGGCAACCGATCAGCGCGATCAAAATACCGAACACCACCGACTTGGCCGTGGCCAGCGAGAGGTTGGCCACATCGACCGCGGCCGGCAGCGAATTGATGAAGTAAGACGGCGTGACATCCATGGAGATGTCGGCGGCCAGCATGCCGCCCAGCAAGGCGGCGATCGTGGTCCAGACGCTGATCAGCGGCATGACCACGGCCAGCGCCAGCGCACGCGGCATGACCAGGCGAAAGCCGCGCGGGATGCCCATCACGCGCATGGCGTCGAGTTCTTCGGTGACGCGCATCACGCCGATCTGCGCGGTGATGGCCGAGCCGCTGCGCCCGGCGATCAGGATGGCGGCCAGCACCGGGCCCAGTTCGCGGATCAGCGAAATGCCCAGAATGTTGACGATAAAGGCGTCGGCGCCAAACTGGCGCAGCTGCTGCGAGATCAAATACGCCAGCACTACGCCGATCAAAAAACCCACCAGCGCGGTAATGGGCAACGCGGTCGCACCGATATGGAAAAGATGGCCCGACAGGTCGCGCCAGGGGCCCTCTTGCGGGTGCTTGATAAGGCGGATGATGTCGAGCAGCAGCTGGCCGATCAGGCGAACCAGGCCTTTGAGGTGATCGATCAGCCGCAGCACCCGCGTGCCCAGCAAGATAAAGGGCTCGGACCAGCCGGGCTTGCTGCGCGGAGCGGGCGCATGGGCGCTGAATTTGGCGACGGTCTCCAGCACGGCGCGCTGGCTGGGCTCGACCTTGATCGGCTCAGGCCATTTGCGGCCCCAGTGGTTCCACAGCACCTGGGCGCCTAGGTGGTCGAGTTTGTGCACCTGCTCCAGATCCCAGCCCGCCGAAGTACCGGCTCCGGCCCCCAGTCCTTTGAGTTGCGCGGTCAACGCCTCCCAAACCGCTTCTCCCGTCAGGTCGGCGGCCGTCCACGCACCACGCACGACATGCAGCCGGCCTTGCGGCGTGTCGTGCTGATCGATGCGAGGCGTGGCGTCTTCCATAAGCATCCGGTTGAGCCGGGCGCGGGCCGGCGAGACAAACGCGCTAAATCCCAACAATGTCGTGAAATGGCCGCACTGCGGGCGGACCGACCCCAAGGGGGACACTGCATGGTAACTGCTGAAAACACAAATTACCCCCGTGAAACCTCGCTGTCGATTTGGTCCTACATCGCGGTGCGCCACTCTCGCTACCCGGGGGAGGAAGAGAAACCGAATGCCGTGAAAACGGGCAATCGCTATCGCCTCGCGGTGCGCGGCTCTTGCTCCCTCCCCCGCTGGGGGAGGGCCGGGGTGGGGGCCAGCGGCCTCGCAAGTCCCGGCGAATTTCAAGCGCCGCAAGCCCCCATCCCAACCTTCCCCCAGCGGGGGAAGGAGCAGAACCAAATACCAGTGAAAGAGTCATTCGCTATCGCCTCGCAGCGCGGCTCTTGCTCCCTCCCCCGCTGGGGGAGGGCTGGGGTGGGGGCCAGCGGCCTCGCAAATCCCGGCGAATTTCAAGCGCCGTAAACCCCCATCCCAACCTTCCCCCCAGCGGGGGAAGGAGCAAACCGCAGCGGGTAATCCCCGCCGTGCGGCCGCCTCAGGGTTTGCCACAATCGGGCCAAGGCGCGGCGGTCAGTCTCGCGTTAGGCAGGGCTGGCACCATGGCGCGAGACAGCGCGGACCCGAGCTGCCGCCCCTACAAAGAGACAACCAGAGACAAGCCCCCATGCAAGACGAGAGCCAGGTTTTTGACTACATCATCATTGGCGCCGGTACGGCCGGCTGCCTGCTGGCCAACCGGCTGAGTGCCGACGCCTCCAAGCGGGTGCTGCTGATCGAGGCGGGCCGCAAGGACGACTACCACTGGATCCACATTCCGGTGGGCTACCTGCACTGCATCGGCAACCCGCGCACCGACTGGCTGTACAACACCGAGCCGGATGCCGGCCTCAACGGCCGGGCGCTGCGCTACCCGCGCGGCAAAACATTGGGCGGCTGCTCCAGCATCAACGGCATGATCTATATGCGCGGCCAGGCACGCGACTACGACCAGTGGGCGCAACTGACAGGCGACATGGCTTGGCGCTGGGAAAACTCGCTGCCGCATTTCAAGCTGCACGAAGACCACTACAAGGGCGCCGACGCGATGCACGGCGCGCGCGGCACCGCGCCCGAGCTGATGCAGGACAAGAACCAGCCCTACCAGAAGCTGCTGCGCCACCACAACTCGGGCGGCGAATGGCGCATTGAAAAGCAGCGCCTGCGCTGGGACATTCTTGACGCGTTTGCCGAAGCGGCGGTGCAGGCCGGCATTCCGGCCACCAGCGACTTCAACCGCGGCGACAACGAGGGCGTGGGTTACTTTGAGGTCAACCAGAAGAACGGCTGGCGCTGGAACACGGCCAAGGCCTTTTTGCGGCCCGTCTGCTACGGCCGCCCCAATTTCGAACTCTGGAACAACGCCCAGGTCTGCAAACTGGTGGTCACGCCGCAACCGGACGGCAGCCAGCGCTGCACCGGCGTTGAGGTGTGGGCGGGCGACGAGCGCGTGACGGCGCACTCGACGCGCGACTCCGGGCACATGGGGGAAGTCATCCTCTGCGCGGGCAGCATCGGCTCGCCGCAGATACTGCAGCTTTCGGGCATAGGCCCGGCCGCCTTGCTGCAGCAGCACGGCATCCCGGTGCTGCAGGATTTGCCCGGCGTGGGCGCCAACCTGCAGGACCATCTGCAGATCCGTTCGGTCTACAAGGTGCAGAACCCTCCAGGCGGCAAGCACTGGGGCCTGTCCCTCAACACCATGGCCAGTTCGCTCTGGGGCAAGGCGCGCATCGGGCTGGAATACGCTTTGCGCCAGACCGGGCCCATGAGCATGGCGCCGTCGCAGCTGGGCGCTTTCACGCGCTCATCGCCCGACCAACCCTACGCCAACCTCGAATACCACGTGCAGCCGCTGTCACTCGAAGCGTTCGGCGAGCCGCTGCACAGCTTCAATGCCTTTACCGCCAGCGTGTGCAACCTCAACCCGACCAGCCGCGGCACAGTGCACATCAAGAGCGGCCGCTTTGAAGACGCGCCGGCGATTGCGCCCAACTACCTCAGCACGGCCGAAGACCGCCAGGTCGCGGCAGATTCATTGCGCGTCACGCGCAAGATCGTCAGCCAGGGCGCGCTGGCCAAATACCAGCCCGAAGAGTTCAAACCCGGCGTGCAGTTCCAGACGGACGAAGAGCTCACGCGGCTGGCCGGCGACATCGCCACCACCATCTTCCACCCGGTGGGCACAACGAAGATGGGCAAAGAGGACGACCCCATGGCGGTGGTGGATTCGCACCTGCGGGTGCGCGGCATACGCGGCCTGCGTGTGGTCGATGCCGGCGTGATGCCGCTGATCACCAGCGGCAACACCAACTCGCCGACGCTGATGATCGCGGAGAAGGCGGCGGCCTGGATCCAGGCCGGTATCTGAGCCAAGGCCGCGGGGCCTGTGCGTTCAGCGGTAGATTTTTTGCAGAAGGCGCATGAGCGTCTTCTTTTCCGTCGGGCTCAGGCGCTGGGTCGCCTCTGTTTCAAGGCTGACGGCGGTGCCTTCTGCCTCGCGCATCAGGGCCTGGCCCGTATCGGTCAGGTAAAGCCCCACGGCGCGGCCGTCCTGCGGATGCGGCCTGCGGTGCACCAGATCGCGCTTTTCCAGCGCGACGATTTTCCCGACGAGGTTGGGCGGCAGGATGCTCAGCGCGCCGCACAGCTGGCGCGAGGTGATGCCGGGGTTGTGCGTGATCAGGGAAAGAATCGAAAAATCCACATGCCTGAGGTCATAGACCGCCATGCGTTTGCTGAACAACTCAATGATCTTGAGGGAGGCGCGCGTGGCGTTGTAGCCCATCAAGGTTTCGAGATAGGAGGTATCAACCTCCTCTACCGCGGGAGCGGGCTTGGGCGACACAGGCATAAGGGATCAGGGCGCTTTCGTTATCGGGCAACGCTGCTGGCACAGGCATGCCAGGCCAGCCCCGATTATGCCCATGCCGCCCGGACCGGACCGTGGGGGCCGGTCCTGCGCCGGGGCCTCAGGACTCTGCGGTGAAGCCCACTTTTTTGATCAGCGGGCCCCAGCGCTCGAACTCGCGCTTCTGGCTGTAGGCCATGTCGTCCGCGGTGCCGCCGTAGGGAATCAGCCCCACCACTGTGAACGAGTCGATGACGGATTTGTCCTGGATGGCGGCATTGATGGCGGCGTTGGCCGCGGCAATCACGCCGGCCGGCGTTTTTGCGGGCGCGTAGAAACCGAACCACTCTTCCACCGTCAGGTCGGCAAAACCCTGCTCGGCGAAGGTCGGCACTTCAGGCACAAACGGCGAGCGCTGCTTGCCCGAGGTCGCCAGGATGCGCAGCCTGCCGGCCTTGTGGTTGGGGATGAAATCACCGTGCGGCGTCACCATCGCGGCAAGCTGGCCGCCCACCACATCGGTCACGCCGGGCACCGAACCGCGATAGGGCACGTGCTTGAGTTCCACCTGGTTGTTCAGGCCCAGCAGGGCGCCGATGAAGTGCGGGGTCGACCCTGCTGCGGGCGAGCCGTAGCTGGCATCCTTTGGATTGGCCTTGGCCCAGCCGAGAAAATCATGCACGGTCTTGACCGAGGCCGGCACCAGCGGGCCGACGGCCAGCCCGTGGTGGATCATGGAGGCGGTGCCTACCGTGACGAAATCCGCGAAGGGATCGTAGGACAGTTTTTTGTAGATGTGCGGGTACAGCGACAGGCAGGAAAACGGCGACATCGCCAGCACGGAGCCGTCCGCCGGCGCCGTCCTGAGCAACTCCAGCGCGATACGCCCGCCGGCGCCGGTCTTGGATTCGACAATGCCGTTGTTTTTGGAATAGGCTGTGCCGCCAAAACGGTCGCCCACGCGGCGCGCGCAGATGTCGCCCGCGCTGCCAGCCGGAAAGCCGTAGAGGATTTTGACCTGCTCGAGCGCCCCGGCCAGGGCCGGGAAAGGCGCGAGGGCGGCCGCCGAAAGCGCCGCTGCGGTCTGCACGAAATGACGACGTGTTTGCATGAAATGTCTCCTTGTAGTTAAGTCCACGGGTCGAAAAGCAAAATCCGCAAAGCACCAGGGGCCGGGCACCCCGGGCGCGTCAGTGGCGCCCGCTCAACTGCATTGGCTGCGGATGTCGGGGGGCACGGCAATGGCCTTCATGCGCTCGGGTTTGTCAGGGTGGCGTATGCAGAAGGCGCGGGTTTCCACGCCTTCGCAGATCAGGTCCTCGCCGCGCCGGATCACATGTTTCTGGATAAAACCCTTGGCCCGCCACTCTTGCACGCTGGTGTGGATGTGCAGGGTTTCGCCATAAGTGGCGGGCTGGCTGAAGCGGGTGTTGATCTCCAGCAGAGGCGTGCCGACGATGCCGGTGGTTTTGACCAGCTCCCGCCAGGGCGGCACGCCGCATGCGGCGAAAAAATTCAGCGAGGCGGCATCCATCCAGCGCGAGAAGTTGGGGAAGAACACGATCCCTGCGGGATCGCAGTCGCCGAACGCGACCTTCACTTCGTAGACGACGGTTTTTTCCATGGGGCTCACCTTGGCGCCATGCGCAGTGCACCGTCCAGGCGGATCACTTCGCCGTTAAGGTGGTCGTTTTGGACGATGTGCACGGCCAGCTGCGCGAACTCTTCGGGCTTGCCCAGGCGCTGCGGAAAGGGAATGCTGGCGGCCAGTGAAGCCTGGACCGCTTCGGGCAGCTGCGCCATCAAAGGCGTGGCAAACAGGCCGGGCGCCACCGTGCAGACGCGGATGCCGTGCTGGGCGAGGTCGCGCGCCATGGGCAGCGTCATGCCGGCCAGCCCGGCCTTGGAGGCGCTGTAGGCCTGCTGCCCGACCTGGCCGTCGAAGGCGGCGACCGACGCGGTGAACATCATCACGCCGCGCTGGCCGTCCTCCAGCGGGGGCAGCTTGGCGCAGGCGGCGGCAAACAGGCGGCTGGCGTTGTAGGTGCCGATCAGGTTGATGGTGACGACTCTGGCGAAGTCTTCAAGCGGCGCAGGGCTGCCGTCTTTGGCCACCACACGTTTTGCCGAACCGATGCCGGCAATGTTCATCAGGATGCGGGCCGGGCCCTGCGCGGCAGCGGCTTTCTCAAGCGCAGCAGCCAGGCTGGCGCTGTCGGTGATGTCGCACTGGCAGGCTACTGCGGCGCCGCTTCCGTACGCGGCACAAATATCGGCAGCGACTTTTTCTGCGCCGGCAAGATTCACGTCCAGCACGGCGACCTTGGCGCCCAGGCGCGCCAGCTCGCGGGCAGTGGCTTCGCCCAGCCCTGAGCCGCCACCTGTCACCAGCGCCGAAAGTCCTTCAATGTTCATGCCTTGTCTCCAGATCAATTGCTATTGTTTTGATAGCTGCTTGCGCATGTCAGTCGCGGGCTACAGCCACTATTTACTTAAGAAATTTCTGCCGCCTCCGGGTTTTCAAGCAGCAGGGCAATGCCCTGGCCGCCTCCCACACAAGCGGATGCGATGCCGTAGCGCACGCCGGCCCGCCGCATTTCCCGCGCGACGGTGATGGTGAGGCGCACACCGGTCACCGCCAGCGGATGGCCCATGGCGATGGCGCCGCCGTTGACGTTGAGCTTGCCCAGGTCCAGCGCCAGCTCGCGGGCCACCGCCAGCGTCTGCGCGCCCTGGGCTTCGTTGATCTCAAAGCGGCCGATCTGGTCCAGCGTCAGGCCGCAGCGCGCCAGCAGCAGGCGGATCGCGGGGGCCGGGCCTATGCCCATGATCTCGGGCGGCACGCCTACCACCGCAGCGGCCACCACGCGCGCCAACGGTTTTCTGCCCTGGGCCTTCACATACGCGCCGGAGGCCACCACGGCCGCCGCGGCCGCGTCCACCAGCGCCGCGCTGTTGCCCCCGGTTTGCACACCGCCGGCATGGACCGCCCGGAGCTTGGCCAGCACCTCGACAGGAGACAGCCGCGCGTGGGTGTCCTGCGCGACTTCCGTGGCCTTGCCCTGCAGGCGTATGCCGCGCGTGGCATAGCCGTGGAGTTCAAATTCTTCCGTGACCACCGGCACAATTTCACCGGCATGAAAGCCCGCCTCGCGCGCCGCCACCGCCTTCGCGAAAGAGCTGGAGGCAAATTCATCCACCGCTTCTCGCGTGATGCCGTATTTCTTCGCGAGGTTTTCCGCCGTCTGGATCATGTCGATGCCGGCGGCCGAGTCCTTCAGGGCCTCCCACATGAAGTCCTTGAAGCCGACCGGCGCGCCCAGCTTGAAGCCGGTGCGGTGCTCGAAGGCGGCGATCGGGTTGCGCGTCATGCTTTCTGCGCCGACGACCAGCGCCACATTCGCCGCGCCGCTCTGGATCTGCTCGCCGGCCTGCCGGAACAGCTCGAAGCCGGT
>JAJKJM010000217.1 GCA_021153985.1 Polaromonas sp. | reverse complement strand
TCCGCCACCGTGCGCATGAAGCTCAAAAGCCTGGTCGCCAACTTCAACACCGAAGTCGTGTTCAAGGCCGACGACAAGATCGACCAGATCGTCCTGGACAAAAAGGACTGCACCTACTCCTACTTCGCCGACCCGCTGTACGTCTGCATGGACTCCGAGTTCAACCAGTACGAAGTCGAAGCCGAAAACATGGGCGACTCGCTCAACTACCTGCAAGACGGCATGGAACTCGAAGTCGTGTTTTACGACGGCAAGGCCATCTCGGTCGAGCTGCCCACCAGCGTGCAGCGCGAAATCACCTGGACCGAACCCGCCGTCAAGGGCGACACCTCCGGCAAGGTCCTGAAACCCGCCAAGCTCGCCACCGGCTTTGAAATCGGCGTGCCGATCTTCGTGGCACAGGGCGACGTGGTTGAAATCGACACCCGCACCGGCGAATACCGCAAGCGCGTGTAATCGTGCTTTGACACTCTTGAAAAAGGCTCCTGACGGGGCCTTTTTTGTTTGCGGGTCTGGCACCATCTGGCAATCCTGCCTGACGCGGTCAACTCCATCACAATAAAGCCATGAACAACAAAACACGCGATATTGAAGCCCCCCGCCTGGCCGATGCCTGGGCCGCCTTGCAAGCCCATGCAAGCGAAGGCAACCCGCTGGAAGCTGACGCCTCGCGGCTGGCGTTTGCCGATCCGGAGTTCCTGCTGCGGCGCGAAACGCGCGGGATCCGTTTCCAGCTGGAGCTGCTCAAACCTGACCTGGAGCAACAAGCCCACGGCATCGAAAACACGGTCGTCGTTTTTGGCAGCGCCCGGTTTCGCAGCGAAGAAGACTCGGTGACCATGGTGGCGGAAGCCGAAGCCGGCGGCGATGCAGAAACCATAGACCGCGCCCGCAAACTGGCACGCAATGCCCACTATTACGAGAAAGCCCGCGCCTTCGGCAAGCTGGTCGCGCAATACAGCGAAGACAAGCCCTCCGAGAAAAAGCTCTTTATCTGCACCGGCGGCGGCCCCGGCATCATGCAGGCCGCCAACCGCGGGGCGCACGAGGCCGGTGGCATGAGCGTGGGCCTGGCCATCGCGCTGCCCATGGAAGAAGCCGCCAACCCCTACGTGCCGCCCGAGCTGTCATTCAAGTTTCACTACTTCGCGCTGCGCAAGATGCACTTCATGATGCGCGCCAAGGCGCTGGTGGTGTTTCCGGGCGGCTTCGGCACGCTGGACGAACTCTTTGAAGTCGTCACGCTGGTGCAGACCCGCAAGGCCAAGCCGGTGCCCATCATCCTTTTCGGCAGCAGCTATTGGCAGCGCCTGCTCAACACCGAGATGCTGGTGGAAGAAGGCGTGATATCGCCTAATGACCTGAAGCTCTTTCAGTACGTGGACGACGCGCAGGTTGCCTGGGACCTGATCAAGGACTTCTACCGGCTTTAAGAACCTGTTCACGGTTTAAACGGGGCCGCGTTTGGGTGCAATCGGGATGAGTGGGCCGGCCGGGAACGCCGCATGGGCTAATGCCCATGCAAGGGCCTGGGTGGCTCAATCGCCCGATTTCACCCCAACCCGGAGGGCAAGCCCCTTCTCGGGCGGTCTGCGGCGTTGCGGCGCTAACCCATAGCTGAGCTATGGGCAGCGCACCGCGCCTTGCATCCCATCCCGAGAAGGGGCTTGCGCGGCCCCGTTTAAACCGTGAACAGGTTCTTCAGTGTTTAGGCTCATGCCCGCCATGCGCGGGCATGGAGTCTTTAAGCAGCCAGGCTGCCCGCGAGCCAAAGCCCACCATGGTGCCGGTGGCCCAGAACACCCCGGCAATTCCCACCAGCGCGCCGGCGGAGCCGAACAGCATGGGCATCACCACGCTGGAGGCATTGATCGCCATCAGCCGCAGCCCCAGCGCTTCACCGTGGCGCGCCTCGGGAGTGATCTGGTGCAGCATGCTCATGACCATGGGCTGCACCATGCCCAGGGCCAGGCCCAGCAGGACTGAACATATCCCCATGCCGATCGCCGAGTGCATCAGCGGATAAATGCCGAACAACGCTGCCGTGATGAGCATGGAGGCAGCCAGCACCTTCCACTCGCGCAGATGGGCGGCCACCAGCGGCATCACAGTACGAATCAGCGCCGCTGCCACCGCAAACGAGCCGAGGATGGTGCCGATCACCGATGCGCTGATGCCTCTTTCAAAACCCAGCACCGGCACGACAAAGGTGTGCACGTCCCAGCAGGACGACAAAAACCAGTTCACCAGCATCAAGCGGCGAAACGTCGCCTGGCGCAGCAGATCCCAGGCCCTGGGTTGCGGGCCGCCGCTGGCCGCGATGACCGGCGGCAGCTCACGCGTCTTGCGCACCAGGAACCAGCTGGCCATCGGCAAAATCGCCATCAGCAAGAATGCCGCGCGGTAGCCTGAGGTGCTGCCCGGCATGGCGCCCACGTGGTCGATCAGCAGGCCGGCTGAAAAAGGCCCGATGAAGTTGGACACCGCCGGGCCAATCGACAGCCAGCTGAACACCTGCCTGAGTTGCAACGCACCCACTGCCGCCCGTCCCACGTGGCGCTGCAGCGAAATCACCGCCGCGCCAGTGGCGCCACCCGTCATCAGCGCCGCAAAACACAGCACCGGAAAGATCGGGAATGCCACCGCAGCCCCTGCCCCCAGCACGGCGGCAAATACGCTGTAGCTGATGGGACGGCGCAGGCCATGCCTGTCGGCAAAGCGGCCGGCCGGCAGCGCCAGAAAGACTTGCGTCAAGGCAAAGAGCGCCAGCAGCACGCCGACTGCCGCGGGGCTGTAACCTTCACGCAGCGCCAGCAGCGGGGCCGCCATACGCGTGCCCGCCATGCACGCATGCAGGCAGATCTGCGCCACGATGAGGCGGGCGAGTTCAGGCGTCATTTTTCAAGTAAAAAGTGGCCGCAGCCCAATAGCCACGTGCGCTACCAGCTATCAATTCAATAGCGTTCGGTTGCGGCATCAGGGCGCTCATTCGCCCAGCAAGTCAGTGTCAGCCACGGGCGGCAACAGCGATTGCGATTCGATTTCGGGCAGCGCCTCAACCTTGCGCAGCGCCAGCCGCATCTGCTTGGCGCGGGTGTCGGCCTTGTCCAGCGTGTCGGATGCTTTGGCGACCTGCTCCTTGATGCGTGCGACCCATTCGCCGTAGCGCTCGAATTCCGTTTTGACGGCGCCCAGCACCTTCCACACTTCAGAGGCCTGCTGCTCCAGCGCCAGGGTGCGAAAACCCATGTGCAGGCTGTTGAGCATGGCCAGCAGCGTCGTCGGCCCGGCCAGCGTCACGCGGTATTGGCGCTGGATCGCGTCCATCAGCCCCGGGCGGCGCAGCACTTCGGCATAGAGGCTCTCAACCGGCAAAAAGAGGATGGCGAAATCGGTGGTGTGCGGCGCCGCCAGATAGTTCTCGGCGATAGATTTCGCTTCAGTGCGGATGCGCGCCTCGAGCGCCTTGCCGGCCGCCTCGACGGCAATGGGATCAACCCGTTCATGCGCATCAAGCAACCGCTCGTAATCGTCGCGCGGAAACTTCGCATCGACTGGCAGCCAGACCGGCGAGCCGTCGTCGCCGCGGCCCGGAAAGCGGATCGCAAAGTCGACACGCTGGCCGCTGCGCGGTTTGGTCTCTACCTGCTTGGCGTACTGGTCTACCGTCAGCACCTGCTCAAGCAGCGCTTCGAGTTGAACTTCGCCGAACATGCCGCGCGTCTTCACATTGGTCAGCACACGCTGCAGGCTGCCAACGCCGACAGCCAGCGACTGCATTTCCCCCAGTCCCTTGTGCACCTGCTCGAGCCGGTCGGCCACCTGTTTGAAGCTTTCGCCCAGGCGTGCCTCCAGCGTGGTCTGCAGTTTCTCGTCGACCGTCTTGCGCATTTCGTCGAGCTTGGCGGAGTTGGTCTGTTGCAATTGCGCCAGTTGCCTCTCCAGCGTTTCGCGCACTTCGACCATGCGGCGCGCGTTCGACTCACTGACGGATTGCAGTTGCGTGGTCAGGGTGTCCGACAGGGTTTTTTGCAGCAAAGTGAGCTGCTGCGCAAACGCGTCGATCTGGGTGTTCTGCGTGCGGATGGCTTCGGCGCTTTGCTGCACCAGCGTCTGCTGGAAGGTAGCGAAGGTGGTGGCCAGTTCCTGGCGGCTGCTTCGGGAGTTGTCGCCGATCTCGCGCCGCAGCTCGCGCTCGAGCTTGTCATGGCCCGCCACCATGCCGGCCATCATCTCGATGCGCCCTACATCTGAAGGCGCAGCCGGCTTGCGTACCAGCAACCAGACCAGCAGCAGCAGGTTGGCCACCAGCAAGGCCAGGGCGAATATCAACCAGGGTTCCATGGATTCAGTGTCTCAGAGGCCGGTTTTTCAATGCTACGACGTCATATTGTGACGCGACTACGGGTTTGCTATTTATTTGATAGCCAGTACCGCAGGGTTTAAGGGGGTCAAAGGTTTGTTGCCGCCAAAGAACGCGATCAGGTTGTCGGCGGCCAGGCTGGCCATGGCCAGGCGCGTGGGAATGGTCGCGCTGGCGATATGCGGTGTCAGCACCACGTTGGGCACGGTCAGCAGGTCGGGGTGCACCTTGGGCTCGCCTTCGAACACATCCAGCCCCGCGGCCGAAATGCGCTTGTCTTTCAGCGCCGCGGCCAGTGCCGCGTCGTCCACAATGCCGCCGCGTGCGATGTTGATCAGCGTGGCGGTCGGCTTCATCAGCGCCAGCTCGGCCGCGCCTATGGTGTGGTGCGAAGCCGGTGAATATGGCAGCACCAACACCAGGTGGTCGGCAGTCTTGAGCAACTCTTCCTTGCCGACATAGCTGGCCTTGCATTCGGCCTCGAGCGCGGCGTCAAGCCGTGAGCGGTTGTGATAAATCACTTTCATGCCGAAGCCATGGGCGCCGCGTTTGGCGATGCCCTGCCCGATGCGGCCCATGCCGAGGATGCCCAGCGTCGCGCCGTGGATGTCGGAGCCGGCGAACATGTCGTAGCTCCACTTGGTCCATTTTCCGGCACGCAGGTAATGCTCGCTTTCGGTGACACGGCGGGCCGTGGCCATGAGCAGCGCAAAGCCGAAGTCGGCGGTGGTTTCGGTGAGCACGTCGGGGGCATTCGTGGCCAGCACGCCGGCCGCGGTCATTGCGTCAATGTCGAAGTTGTTGTAGCCCACCGCCATGTTGGCGCAGATCTTCAGGCCCGGGCAGGCGGCCAGCACTTCGGCGTCAATGCGGTCGCCACCGGTGGTGAAGGCGCCGTCCTTGCCTTTGAGGCGCTCGGTCAATTGAGCTTTGGACCAGGTTTCATCGCTCTGGTTGGACTCGACCTCAAAGTGCTGCTCAAGGCGCGCAATGACTTCGGGGAATACAGCGCGGGCAACGAGGATTTTCGGCTTGCTCATGAAGCTTTTTACTTTCTGTCAATGAATGGTTAAAACCAGATGAAGGTCATGATGATGAAGAGGGGGATCAGCACCGCGCCAGACCAGGCCATGTAGCCGAAGAAGCTGGGCATAGCGACGCCGCGTTCTTCCGCCACGGCTTTGACCATCATGTTGGGCGCATTGCCGATGTAGGAGTTGGCGCCCATAAACACTGCGCCGGCCGAAATGGCGGCCAGTGTCGGCGCCAGCGTGGTCATCAACGTCGCCGGGTCACCGCCCGCCGTATTGAAAAACACCAGGTAGGTGGGCGCGTTGTCGAGAAAAGAACTCAGCGCGCCCGCCGCCCAGAAGTACATGGCCGGATCGGGCTGGCCGTCGGGCCGGGTCACCGCCGAGACGATGGCGCCGAAGGGGCCCGCGGCACCGGCCTTGAGCATGGCGATCACGGGAATGATGGTCAGGAAAATACCCGCAAACAGCTTGGCAACTTCCTGCATCGGCCCCCACGAAAACTGGTTGTCTTTGTGCACGCCCGCCGGCGTCAGGCGCAGCGAGATGAAGGTGACTGCCAGCAGGCCGGCGTCGCGCACCAGGCCAGGCAGGCCGACCTCTGTGCCGTATACCGTGATGCCCAGCGGCGTCTTCCAGAGGCCGCTGAACAGCACCAGGCCCACCACCGCCGCCAGCAGCCAGAAATTGACAGCCCCTTCAAAGCCGATGCCGCGGGTGTCGGGCGTCGGGTCGACGGCAAGCACGCCCTCTTTGGCGTAATACCAGCGGTCCAGCAGATAAAAAATTCCCAGCAGGCTGCACACGAGAAACAGCGTTTCCGGAAAGATGTGGCTGACCGTCCAGAAGAAGTCAACGCCTTTGAGGAAGCCGAGGAACAAGGGCGGGTCACCCAGAGGCGTCAGCGAGCCGCCCGCATTGGACACCAAAAAGATAAAGAACACCACCACATGCGCCTTATGCACCCGGTTGTCGTTGGCGCGAATCAACGGCCGGATCATCAGCATGGAAGCACCGGTGGTGCCCATGAAACTGGCCAGCACCGTGCCGATGGCGAGGATGGCAACGTTGACGGCCGGGCTGCCGTGCAGGTTTCCCCGGATGAAGATGCCACCGGCCACGGTGTAGAGCGCCACCAGCAGGATGATGAAGGGAATGTATTCGGCCAGCAAGGCATGCACCAGGCTGCTGCCCGCCAACGCGGGGCCGAACACGGCGGCAAAGGGTAAAAAGAACGCCAGCGTCCAGGCGGCAGACACCTTGCCGAAATGGTGATGCCAGAAAGAAGGCGTGAGCAACGGCATCAACGCGATCGACAAAAGAATGCCCGCAAAGGGAACGCCCCATGCCCATGAAAGGCTGGCGCCATCGACATCGGCCGCCATCGACAGTCCCGGCAAACACATCAAAGCAAGCATGGCAGCGCCGCGTGAAATTTTCATTGCATCTCCTTTTATTGACCGGAAAAAGCCCGTGCCGCCTCGGGCCTGCAGCTTTTTCCCTTGATCGTTGTTTGTCCCGTCATGCCGGGCGGCATTCAGGCAATCTCGAACACCTGCCTCAGATAGGCCAGGTATTTTTCGTCGTCGCACATGTTCTTCGAAGGCGTGTCAGACAGCTTGGCCACCGGCTGGCCATTGCAGCGAATCATCTTGATGACGATCTGCAGCGGCTCGTAGCCCAGGTCGTTGGTGAGGTTGGTGCCTATGCCGAAAGCCAGCTGGCAGCGGCCCCTGAACTGCTGGTACAGCTCGATAGTGCGCGGCACCGTCAGGCCGTCGCTGAAGATCAGCGTCTTGGTCTGCGGGTCGACCCGGTTCTTGGTGTAGTGCGCCAGCATGCGTTCGCCCCACTGGAAGGGGTCGCCGCTGTCGTGGCGGGCGCCGTCAAACAGCTTGCAGAAATACATGTCGAAGTCGCGCAGGAAAGCGCTCATGCCGTAGACGTCTGACAGCGCGATCCCGAGGTCGCCCCGGTACTCCTTGGCCCACGACTCGAAGCCGAAGACCTGGCTGTCGCGCAGGCGCGGGCCCAGCGCCTGGCAGGCCTGCAGGTATTCGTGCGCCATGGTGCCCAGGGGCGTCAGGCCCAGCTTCATCGCATACAGCACATTGCTGGTGCCGGCCAGCTGGCCGCCCGCTCCTGTGCCAAGGCGTGCCACCAGGGTGCGCAGCACCTCCTCATGCCAGGCTTTGCCAAAGCGGCGGCGTGTGCCGTAGTCGGCAATCTTGAGGGTGCGCAGCCCTTGGGTCTGCAGCTCGCCGATCTTGGTCTCCAGGCGCTTGCGCCCTTCGGCCAGGTCCGCCTTCTTTTGCGTGTTGCGAAAGTAGACCTCGTTGATGATGGCCAGCACCGGAATCTCGAACAGGATGGTGTGCAGCCAGGGCCCTTTGATCGACACGTCGATCTCGCCCGAAGGCAAGGCCGTGACACTCACATACTTTTCATTGAGCCGGAAGATGCCGAGGAAGTCGACAAAATCGCTTTTGATAAAGCGCATGGCCTTGAGGTAGGCCAGCTCGGCGTCCTGGAAACGCAGGTTGCACAGGCCGCGGATTTCTTCGCGTATCTCCATCACGTAGGGCGCGAGATCGCCAATGCCTGGCGCACCGGCATTGCGGCACTTGAACTTGTATTCCACCTCCGCACCCGGAAACTGGTGCAAGACCACCTGCATCATGGTGAACTTGTACAAGTCGGTATCGAGCAGGCTGGTAATAATCATGAAGAACGCTTGAGGGCCGCGGCGCGGCAACGCCTTGGTGGTTAATCAGGTGAACAGCCCGCCGCACACATGACGCAGCGGACTTCCTTCAACTCGCGCTGGCTCAGGTGCCCAGGAAATCCACTTCAAACAGCAGCGTGGCGTTCGGCGGGATCACGCCACCGGCGCCGCGTGCGCCGTAGCCCAGTTCCGCCGGAATGATGAGGCGGCGCGTGCCGCCCACCGACATGCCCTGCACGCCTTCGTCCCAGCCGCGGATGACCTGGCCGGCGCCCAGCGAGAACTCGAAAGGCTGGCCGCGGTCTTTGCTCGAATCAAACTTGGCGCCTTGCACGCCGCCGTTGTACAGCCAGCCGGTGTAGTGGACCTTGACATGCTGCCCCGCCTTGGCGATGGCGCCGGTGCCTTGCACCGTGTCTTCGTATTGCAGGCCGGAAGGCGTGGTGGTGATGTTGCTCATGGGGAGGTCCTTCTGAAGGAAATGAAAGGATTAAAAAAACAGGAGGGAGCGAAAACAGGAAGAAACCGGTCTTTCGTCATGAACCCCTGACTTTACCCGCAACCAGCAAAACCAGCCGGTCAGCGCGGGATGCCAGCAACTGGTTTTGCTCGGCCACCAGAAGGCCCAGGCCTTCCTGCTTCAACTTCAGGAGCGCATCGCGGATGGATTCCACCAGCACGGGGGCAATGCCTTCGCAGGGCTCATCAAGCAGCAGTATTTTGGGCGCCGTCATCAGCGTACGGGCAATCGCCAGCATCTGCTGCTCGCCGCCGCTCATCTGTGCGGCGCGCCGGCCCAGCATGGCCTTGAGCGCGGGGAACAGATCGAGCGCACGGACCTCAAGCGCAGCGGCATCGCGGCCTGCCGCAATTCGCAGGTTCTCACGCACGGTGAGGTCAGTGAAGAGCCGGCGGTCTTCTGCCACATAGCCAAGGCCGGCGCGTGCGCGGCGGGCGGTGTCCCAGCGTTCGATCGCCCCAGGCTTCGCCTGTGCATCGATCTGATATTGAATGCGGCCTTCAGTGCGTACTTCCAGCCCCATCAGTGACTTGAGAAGCGTGGACTTTCCAGCGCCGTTCAGGCCCTGCAGAACGACCAGTTCGCCCGGCGCGACCTGCAACGAGACATCAAACAAGGCTTGCGCCGGGCCGTAGAAGGCGTTGAGGTGCTGCACGTCAAGCATGGCGGGCTCCTTCACCGGCGGTTTCGCCCAGATAGCGGCTTCGCACCGTCGGGTCCCTGGATATCTCGTCGAACGATCCCTGCGCGGCAAGCTTGCCCTCGATCAGCACCAGCACCCGGTCGGCCACGCCGGCTACGGCGTCCATGTTGTGCTCGGTGTACAGCACCGTCATGCCCTGCCCTGCCAGGCCTTTCACCAGCTGCATCAGGCTGGCGCGCTCGGGCCCGGCCAGGCCGGCAGCAGGCTCGTCCAGCAAAAGCAGCTGTGGCGCAGCAGCCAGCGCCACAGCCAACTCCAGGCGTTTCTTGGCGCCATAAGGCAGGCTCAATGCATCGTGGTTGGCCAGCGCCTCCAGCCCGGTCTGCGCCAGCAGCGCCAGGGCCGCCTCGCACCCTTGGCTGTCCAGCTGTTTGAAAGCTGAAATGGCCCGCAGCCCAATCTGGGCCTGGCCTGCCAGCTGCACATTTTGTAGCACCGTGAGCGCCTCAAAGACCTGCGCCACCTGAAACGTGCGCGCCACGCCGTGCTGCAGGCGGGCCTGCGGGCTCAAACCCTCCAGCGGCACGCCCTTCCACACGATATGGCCACCCGTGAGCGGGTACTGGCCGGCAATGCAGGCAAAGGTGGTGGATTTGCCCGCGCCGTTGGGGCCTATCAAAGCCACGCACTGGCCGGGTATTACCTCAAAGCTCACGCCATCGACGGCGCGGATACCGTCAAAGTGCTTGACCAGTTGCTGGACCTGCAACATCAGCGGGCCCCTCCCGTCTTGCCTCTACGCCGCAAGCGCGAAAGAAGCAACGGCAACCGGCCCGCCAGTCCCATCAACCCGGAGGGCGACGCCACCATGATCAGCATGATGAACACGCCCAGCAGGCCGCGCCAGTAAGTGACTTCACGGCCCAACTCGGCACCGGCGTAGGTCAGCACCACGCTGCCGACCACAGCGCCCCACAGCTGGTGCACGCCGCCGAGAAGCACCACCAGCAGGGCATCCACCGAGGTAGAGACCGCCGCCAGTGAGGGGAACACCGCCCCCTTGTGCGCAGCAAAAAGACCGCCGGCCAAGCCGGCCAGCGCGGCACTCTCCACAAAAATACGGTACTTGAGCCAGCCAATGGCCAGGCCCGAAGCCGATGCGCGCATGGGTGCATCGCGCAGCGCCTGAAGCGCCGCCCCCAACACGGAGCGGCCCAGAAAGCGCAACGCAAAGACCGCCACCAGGGCAAGCCCCACCAGCAGGGCGTAAAAAACCGGCCGCCCGTCCTCGCCGACAAGGGTGAGCCCAATCAAGCCGTTGTCGCCGCCCGTCAAATCCACCCATTGCGTCGCGCCCGCCCAGATCACCTGCGCCAGGGCCAGGGACAGCATCGCCAGATACACGCCGCTGCTTCTGACCACCGCGGCACCGAACACCGCCGCTACGGCCAGTGCCGCGCCGCATCCCGCCGCCAGCGCCAACGGAAGCGAAGCGCCCCAGAGGCTGTGTGACAACGCCGCACCATAAGCGCCCAATGCAAAAAACGCGGCATGGCCAAAGCTGACTAGGCCGCCGAGCGCCATCATGGATTGCAGGCTGATGCCGAAGATCATCAGGATCAGCGCGTCGGCGGCCAGGGCTTGCCAGTAGGGCCCGCCCGCCCATGCCACGCAGGCCAGCACCACAAAGGCGGCCGACACCAGCGAAGAGCCCGCCAGCCCCATTCCCAGGCCGCGAAACTTCTGGGCCGCCTCGCGCGCACCACCGCCCTCTTGCGAAGAGACCGCCTTGCCGTTAAGCCCCTGCGGCCGGAACACCAGCACCACCGCCATGGTGAGAAACACGATCACCAGCGTGGCCTGCGGAAACACGCTGATGCCAAATGCATGGACCAGCCCGATCAACAGCGCCGCCACAAAGGCGCCGCCTATGCTGCCCAGTCCGCCCATCACGACGACAACAAAGGTCTCGACGATCACATTCATGTCCATTTGCAGGTGGGCAGGCTCACGCGGCAGTTGCAACGCGCCGGCCAGCCCCGCCAAGGCACAGCCCAACACGACTGCGCCCAGCATCAGCAGGCGCGGGTTGACGCCCAGCGCCTCGAGCATGGAGCGGTCTTGCGTTGCGGCACGCAAGCGCTGGCCAAACAGCGAACGGCGCAGCAGCAGATGCAGGCCCAGCCAGACCAGAGGGCCCAACGCAATCATCGCCAGCTGGTAGACCGGGAAAAAGTCCTCACCGATCTGCACCGAGCCCTTGAGGCCCGGAAAGCGCGGCGCAAACACTTCGTCAGGGCCAAAGCCCCATTGCATCGCATCGTGCATCGCCAGCGTGAGGCCGAAGGTGGCTACCAGCTGGTAAAGCTCGGGGGCTCCTGTCATTCGCCTTAGCAAGAGAAATTCGGCTGCAGCCCCCGCCACACCTGCGCAAGCAGCTCCTAAAAGAATAGCAAGAAGATACAGCAGCGCACTCTCGCCCCAAGCCGGAAACCAGAGCGTGACCCAATGCGCGGTGAACAGCGCCCCCAGCATGAAGAAGCTGCCGTGCGCAAAATTGACGATGCGCGTCACACCGAAGATCAGCGTGAGGCCCGCCGCCATCAGGAACAGCGTGGTCGCGTACGACAGGCCCCCGAGCAGCTGGACCACGGAAAAGGTCATCCAGTCAGTCCAGCCAGGTAGTGAATT
>JAJKJM010000216.1 GCA_021153985.1 Polaromonas sp. | reverse complement strand
TTCTGCCATTGAACTACACCCGCGTGAAAAATCATTATAGGGAGCGGCCTTGCGCGCGTCAGCAAGGCGGGTGCGGGGCCGCTGGCGCCGGCATTTTCTGTGTGGTTTTTACGACTTGCTACTACTGTCGCGAGATGTAAGGCATCGGTTACTATCTCTCGGTTATGGCTTCAAGCCGTTCGCTCCAAGCGTAAAGGCCGCCGTTTCGCCGCGTCAGAAACCTGTTTTGAGCGACCTTGAACGACACCAACTTATTTAGCCCAAGCGAATACACCGCCGCCTTGCTGCTTTATGTTCGCCAGCATGCGGCGCGCGTGCACGCGTGCCGGGTTCTGGAGCTGGGTACGGGCAGTGGTGTGGTGATGGCGACGCTGCTGGCGCTGGGCGCGGAAAGTGCGCTGGGCGTGGACCTCGAAGCGCTGGCGGTCGAGGCGACACAAAACCTGCTCAGCCAGGAGCACTTGCTGACAAGGGCCAGCCTGGTTCAGGGCGATATGTGGGACGCGTGCGGCGACGAGCGCTTTGATCTGGTCGTGACCAATCTTCCGCAGTTTGCCGCCGACCATATTGAATACGATGGACGCCTTGCCAGCTGGAGCGCGGGCGGCCCCGATGGCCGCCGCAACGTGGACCAATTTCTGGGTGGACTAAGCCATCACCTGGCCCCCGGCGGCCTGGCGGTGATGACCCACAACGTGTTTCTCGACTTCAACAAGACGCAGGCCATGGCAGACAGCCTGGGCCTGCAAGCCCGTGTCGCCTATTGCGCGTCGGCGCCCTTGCCGTTGCATAAACTGGCCAGCTTGAGCCCGCATGTGCTGGCGCGTTTCACGGGCCAGGGCATCCATCACGTAGGCGAGTACTGGTTTGTCGACTTTGACCTGGTTGAAATCAGCTGGAAGCACGAGGGGCCTGAGGCGGCTCTGCTGCAGGGACGGCAGGGATGAAGGGATGACACCGGTGCGCCGGTTCTTCGCTATCTGCCTGGCGCTGCTGTGCTTCAGCGCTGCGGGCCAGAATGCCGCACCGCCGCCCCCGGCCCCGGCGGCGAACCCGAAAAGCACGGCTTGCGATGATGCCGCCGACGTGTTGTCGCGGGTCATTTGCACCAAAACCCTGAGAGTCGGCGTGCGCACAGGTTACCCGCCGTTTGCCTTCGAGGACGCCGGCGTGCTGCAAGGCTTTGAAATTGACCTGGCCCGCCAGCTGGCCGGCTCGCTCGGTGTCACGCCGGCGTTTGTGGTGGTCACCCCCGCGAACCGGCTGGCCATGCTGGGTGAAGGGCGGGTGGACATGGTCATTGCAACGATGGGCCACACGCTGCAACGAGACCGGGAGGCCGTCTTCGTCAGGCCGCATTACTACCAGTCGCAAACCATCGTGCTGGGACGCAAAGAGCTTGAGATCGGCGGCATGGTCAAGCTGCGCGGCAACACCGTTTGTGTGACGGTGGGCAACAGCACCAACGCGGAGTTGTCGGTCAACGGCGCGCGCCTGAAGCTCTTTGACAAAGCCTCCAGCCTGGTCGATGAACTTCGCCTGGGCGGCTGCTCCCTGGTGGCGCAAGACGACAGTTTTTTCGCGTCATATTTGCAGCAGCCTGCGTTTGCGGCGGCCTATGAGACCAAGTTCGGCTTTGCGCCGCTGCCTTGGGGCGTAGCCGTGGCGCGGGGCGGCGGCCAGCGCCTGGCGGACGTGCTGGCCCTGTCGATGCAGCAGTTGCATATCTCGGGCGCCTTGCAGGCGCTGGCCAAAAAGTACGGGGTGGACTCGCCGTTTCTGGAGCGGCAGCGCCTGTTGTGGGCCAGCAGCCGCTGCGCGCAGATCACCTCGTTGAATGACCCGGCCTGTGTGATGGCGCCGCTGGACAACCAGCTGGAGCCCACACCGTTCGCGCAGCGGGTCGACCAGCTGGAAGACTACCTCTACAAGCTCACCGGCACAAAAGTCACCCTGGCCGTATTCAAGACCTGGGTGGCGCTGGATCTTCTTTTTGAAGGGGTGTGGTTCTCTGTTCTGCTGGTGACCGGCGCCGTGCTGGCGACCTGGGCTTTTGCCCTGGCTTTTGGCGCGGGCCTGACGTCGCACAAGCCATGGCTGCGCCGGTCCATGCGTTGCCTGCTGTGGCCCCTGCAGTCGACGCCGCTGATTTTGCTGATGGTCCTGGCCAGTGTGCTGGTCGGCGCCGCCGGTGCGACCTCGCCCTTGGTCGCGCTGGCCGCAGCCGTGGTGGTGCTGGGGCTTTTTAATGGGAGCAACGCGGGGCAGGCGGTTGCGGAGGCCATGCTTACCCTGCGCGAAGAACGCGCGCCGGCACAGCCCGTCTTGAGCGCAGCCGTCTACCGGGCCAGGGCGCAGATCGTGGCATTCATGGTGAACGCCACCCGGGGCAGCCCGGCCGCGTCGGTGATGGGCGTGCCCGAACTGCTGTCTGCGCTCAATGATGTCGCCTCGTTTTCCAGTGAGCGCATCACCACCTACACCTTTTTGCTGATCTTCTACATGCTGCTGGTGGCCGTGGTGCATCGCCTGGCCAATGTGTGGCAGGCGCGGCTGGCCCTGAGCGGGGGTGCCTATGCTTGAGCTGCTTGGGCGCTTTCTGCCGGCATTCCTGTCTGGCCTGGCCGTCAACTTCGAGATCGCCATTTGTGCCCTGTTGGGCGGCTTGCTGCTGGGCGCGCCGCTGGCTGTCGCACGGTTTCGCAACGGCCTCGCCTCCACGCCGGCCGCCTGGCTGGTGGCGCTGCTGCGCACTGTGCCGACATTTGTGGTGATGTTCTTTCTGGTCAACGTGGTGCCCGCCACGGCTTCCATCGGCGGTTGGAAGTTTGGCATGACGCCCTGGCTGGCGGTGGTGCTGTCACTCACCCTGTATGCGGCGGCCTATGTGTCCGACCATGCCGTTGAGGCCATGCGGCAGTTGCGAAGCGGCTCGCCTGTGGCGGCCATGCTTTTTGTGATGGGGCTGGTGCGCGCCTTTTTTGTCATGGTGCTGTCCTCAGGGTTTGGCGCCGCGGTGGGCGTGGTGGAGGCCACCACCATCACACTGCGCGCCATTGAAACCCTGCCCAAAGTGAGCGACAGGCTGCTGCTGATCGGCCTGGTCATCCTGATCTTCACCGTGTGCTTCCAGCTGATCTACCAGGTCATTAACCGCTGGCGCGGCAAGCTGAACCAGCGCTTTCACCGGCCCGTGCAAGCTGCCCGCCTGGAGGGCGTCGAGCAGCCTTGAGCGGACGACGACCTGCGTTCAGGGCCGCAGGTAAGCCCAGCCTTCGTGCTGCTTCTTCATGATTTCAGTGACGCCGGCGGGCACATAGCTGATGCCGGCGAGCATGTCGTCTTTGGTCAGCTTCTGGCCGCGCATGGTGTTTTCGCAGGCAGTGACCTTGATGCCGGCTTTGGCGGCGTCGGCGATGCGGGAGCCGGCGGGAGACTCGAGCTTGAGCATGCCGATGCCGGGGCCGTAGGCGACGATTTCAATGTCGACATTGGCGGCGCCCACGTCGTCTTGCAGGTTTTTGGCGTTGTTCAGCGCCAGGTTCCATTTGGCCGGGTCGTTGTCACTGACCTGGATCACGATTCCTTGGCGTTTTATGCCTGCAGCCCCCGCGGGTTGTGCGTGAGCGGCTATTAAAAATGTAGCAACTGCGGCAGCGGCGCCCGCTTGTACGAAGAGTCGGCGGTTCATCTTGGTGTGTCTCCTGAAGGGGAGCGTTCATTTCAACACAACGGCCGCATGAAACAAGCCCCTGAACCTCCTTGTGGCGGTTCAGGGGCTTGTGGGGGGCTCGCCTTATTCCCCGGAGGCCAGGGGCGCAGGCGTGGCGACTGGCGCCGCTGTGGCGGATGCCTCGGGCGTGCTGCTGCCCCCATGGATGACATGGTCCGGTGACTTCCACAGCTTGCGGACAAACACCACGACCTGCCACACGACCAGAGTTCCAATCATCGCCAGCAAGGTCCCGCTGATGGGGCGGTTGACGAAGACGCTGAAACTGCCCCGGCTGAGAAGCATGGCACGGCGGAAATTTTCCTCCAGCATGGGCCCCAGAATGAAACCCAGCAGGAGCGGCGCGGCCTCCATCTCCAGGCGCAAGAACAGATAGCCCACCAGGCCGAACACGGCTGTGATGTAGATGTCGTCCAGGCTGTTGTTGATGCTGAAGGTGCCGATACAGCAGAAAAAGAGAATCGCCGGGAACAGCACGGTGTAGGGGATCTTGAAGACCGACAGCCAGTAGCGCACCAGAGGCACGTTGAGGATGACGAGGAAGCAATTGCCCACCCACATGCTGGCCACCAGGCCCCAGAACAGGTCGGGGTGGCTGGCAATCATGTTGGGGCCGGGCTGAATGCCCTTGATGACGAAGGCGGCCATCATCAGCGCCATGACGGCGTTTTCGGGAATACCGATGGCCATGAGCGGGATAAAGCTGGTGCGAGCGGCGGCCTCGTCTGCGGCGGCCTGGCCGGCCACGCCTTCGATGCATCCGGTGCCGATTTCATGCTTGTATTTGCTGAACTTCTTGTCGGCGGCGTAGGCGGCGAACTGGGCGATCGTGGGGCCGCCGCCTGGCAGTATGCCCAGGACCGAGCCGATGATGCTGCCGCGCAGGGCGCTCGGGATGATGCGTTTGAACTCGGGCCAGGTCGGCATGAGCTTGATCTCGCCGTTGAACGGGGTGAGGACGTTTTTGTTGTCGAGGTTTTTCACCACCTCCGCAATGCCGAAGCAGCCCAGCGCGATGCTGATCAGTCCAATCCCGTCCATCAGGAAGGGCAGGTCCATGGTGTAGCGCGCCGTGCCGCTGTTCACATCGGTACCGACCATGCCGAGCAGCACGCCGACCATGGCCATGGCCAGACCGTTGAGCAGGCTGCCGCTGCTGACAAAGCTCACGCAGAAAAACCCCAGCAACATGAGGGCGCAATAGTCGGCCGGCCCAAACAGGAAGCCCACTTCACCCAGTGGCTGAGCCAGGGTCGACAGCACCACAATGGCCACAGTGCCGCCAATGAAGCTGGAAATGCCCGCAGTGAACAGGGCCAGGCCGGTTTTGCCCTTGAGCGTCATCTGGTAGCCGTCTATACAGGCGACGATGCTGCTGGCATGCGGGATTTTCATCGTGATGGCACTCACGCTGTCGCCATATTGGGCCCCGTAGTAAATGCCGGCCAGCATGATGAGCGCGCCGCCGGTGGGAATGGAGTAGGTCAGGGGCAGCAACAGGCTGATGGTGGACAAAGGCCCCAGTCCCGGCAGCAGTCCGATGAGCGTGCCCACCGTGCAGCCAAGAGCGCAATAAAGCAGGTTTTGCCAGGTCAGCGCGTGCTCGAAACCCAGCGAGAGGTTATGCAGGATGTCCATCAGTAGAGAGGCAGGCTAAGGCCGAGAAAGTTTTTGAAGGCAAAGGCAACCAGGATCAGGCCCACCGAGATCTTGATGTTGCGCACCACGGAATACGACGTACCCGCCAACGTGGAGCAAAACACCAGGAAGATGATGGCCAGGATCATGTTGATGTAGTGGGAGATGACGGCAAACCCGACGAGGCTCAGCAGAATGATGGCGATATTTTTGACGCCGTAGTCCAGGGGGACGGGATCATAGAAGTGCGAGCGCACCACGGTAAGTACGCCAATCACAAACAGCAGGGAGCTCACGATCAGGGGAAACATGCCGGGCCCGGACCGGCTTAATTCACCTACTGTGTAATTCAGCGACACCAGGCCGAACAGCAAGGCGATCGCCATGAGGCACAGGCCCCGTACGAAGTTGCGGTTGTTCATGTTCATGTGAGCTTGCTCCATGGCTGCGCCGATGCGGGCGTTGTCACAAGCGGGGGGTGAGTCATCCGTGTCTCCTTGGTGGTAGCCCTGCCTTCGGCCGGTGCACAAGTTGCAGCCGGCTGGGGGCGGTGGGGGGGCGGTAGGGGTGCAGCGGATGTTAGGAAGCGAGGCTTCCAATTGGCTTTCGTTTTACGCAGCCGAACTCAAAATACGTGTTATCACTAACGGGCCGGGACCTCGTAAAGAATCCTTTGCCCTCTCCCAGGAGGAGAGGGTGCAACACGAAGAGACCAGTGGCGTGGAAAGGGGTGTTCAGCCTTGCGGCGCAGGTACCTGCGGCAGCCGCAGGATGGCGCGCAAGCCGGTGCCCGAGGCCGGGTCGGCCAGCTCGATGTCGCCGCCGTTGCGCCTGGCATAGGCGCGCGCGATGGCCATACCCAACCCGGCGCCGCGGGAACTGTTGCCGGACGGGGCGGCTGAATGAAAGCGTTCAAACACTTCTGCCCGCCGCGCGGGGGCGATGCCTGGGCCGTCGTCACGCACCTCGGCCAGCGCCGCGCCATCGCCGGTGCTCACTTTCACGGTGATGTGCCCGCCCGGCGGCGTATAGGCAATGGCGTTGTGCACCAGGTTGGACAGCGCCTCGTGCAGCTCGGCGCCGCGAGCCAGTACCGGGACTGCGGGGCTTTTGTGCAGCGCGCCGGGCACCGGTGCATCTTCAGCCGCGTCCAGGCCCAGGTCCTGGTTTTTCTCATGGGCCAGCGCCAGGTACTGCAGCACCACGTCCCGCGCGACGCTGTTGAGGTCCACGACGGCGGGCGCGTCTTCGGATGGCGCACCGTCGCTCGCATGGGCCAGCGACAGCAACTGTTCGCACAGGCGCCGGCTGCGCGAGATCTGCACGACCATGGCGCGCAGGGTCGTGTGAAGCAGCTCGGGGTCTTTTTCGCGCAGCGCGACGCCGGCCTGCGTCAGCATGATGGCCAGCGGTGTGCGCAGCTGGTGCGATGCGTCGGCGAGGAACTGCGATTGCTGCTCGAGCAAATCGCGGTAGCTGGCCAGGTGCTGGTTGACGGCGTTGACGAGTGGCGCCACTTCATGCGGCACGTCGCTGGTGTCCAGCGGCTTGAGGTCACGCCCCTTGTTTTGCAGCACGGTTTTGCGCAGGCGCTCCAGCGGCTGCAGGGACCAGGTCACGCCCAGCCAGACCAGCAGGATCATCACCAGCACCATACGGGTGTCGCGTATCAATTCCTGGCGCAAAGTGGCCGCCTGCGCCCGGTCGCGCGGCTCGGTGCTTTCGGCCACCTGGATCAGCAGCCCAAAGGCCTGGCCACGTTCGTCAAGCACTTTGCTTTGAAGCGCCACCACGCGAACCGTATGGCCCCGGTAGTGGCTGTCGTACCAGACTACGGGGGAGGCGCCGGAAGAGGGCGGAGGGGCCTGCTGCGCAGGCGGCGCAGGCAGGTCGGTTGCGCCCAGCAAAGTCACCTCGCTTGTAGAGGCCACCCCTTGCGGCGTCAGTCCGATATGCAGGTACTTTTGCAGCGGGCCGGCAGCGTCGACCACCGCCTGTACCGCCAGTGGCGCGTTCAGGTGCAGCAAGCCGTCCGGACCCACCGACAGGCTGCCGCGCAGCACATGGACGGATTCGAGCATGGCCTGGTCGTAGGCGTCCTGCACCTGGTTGCGCAAGGCGCGGTAGTCGTTCCAGCTGTCCAGGGCCAACAGGCCCAGGATGGCCGGGAGCAGCAGCGTCAGCAGGCGCGCGCGTATGCCGAAGCGGTCGGGGTCAGTCCGCAGTATCTTCATGCGCTTCGCGTGCGGTGGGCTCCAGCATGTAGCCCAGGCCGCGCACGGTGACAATGCGCACGTCGCCGCCGTCGAGCTTGCGGCGCAGCCGGTGGAGCACCAGTTCGATGGCGTCAGGGCCGGCATTGCTGTCGGCCGGAAAGACCTTGGCCGAGAGCTGTGACTTCTCGACTGGCGAGCCGCTGCGTGCCAGCAGCACCGACAGGGCCGCGCCCTCGCGCGGCGTGAGCTGCAGCAGCGTGCCGGCCAATGTGAAGGCGCGGCTGTCGTGGGCGCATGAGAGCGAACCGCACTGCAGCGGCGCGTGCGAGCGCCCCCGGCTGCGCCGCACCAGCGCGGCGATGCGGGCCTCAAGCTCTTCAATCGCAAAGGGTTTGGTCAGGAAGTCGTCGGCTCCCACGTTCAGGCCTTTGACCCGGTCTTGAAGCGAGCCCTGCGCGGTCAGCACCAGCACGGGCGTGCGGTTGCCAGCCTTGCGGATGTCGGCCAGCAGGTTCAGCCCGTGCCTGTCGGGCAGCCGCAGGTCGAGCACGATTGCGTCGTAGTCATTGCCGGCCAGCAGCGACTCGGCGGTGCCGGCGTCCGGCGCATGGTCGGGCACAAAGCCGCTTTGCTTGAATGCGCGCACCAGCCACGAGGCCATCTCGGCTTCGTCTTCTACAAGGAGCAGGCGCATAGGGGTTCGATTCTCTGTTCGCTGTTGCTGTGGGTGAACCGGCTCAGCGCTGGATGTCCCCGAGGCACAGGTACTTCATCTCGAGGTATTCCTCCATGCCGTGGCTGGAGCCCTCGCGGCCCAGGCCCGACTGCTTGACGCCGCCAAAAGGCACATGTTCAGTGGCGATCACGCCGGCATTGATGCCGACCATGCCGTATTCGAGCGCTTCGGCCACGCGGTAAATGCGGCCGATGTCGCGGCTGTAAAAATAGCTGGCCAGGCCGAATTCGGTATTGTTGGCAGCGTCAATAGCCTCCTGCTCTTTCTGGAAGCGGAACACAGGAGCGAAAGGGCCGAAGGTTTCTTCACGGGCGCAGAGCATGTCGGCGGTGGCTTCGGAGATCACGGTCGGCTCAAAGAACTGGCCCTTGATCTTGTGGCCACCCGCCAGCAGTTTTCCGCCTTTGGCCATCGCGTCATCCACATGGCGCTGCACCTTGTCGACGGCGGCGTCCTCGATCAGCGGGCCTTGCGCCACGCCGTCCTCGAAACCGTTGCCGACTTTCAGCAGCTTGACCTTGGCGGCGAATTTTTCGACGAACTGGTCGTACACACCGTCTTGCACATAAATGCGGTTGGCGCAGACACAGGTCTGGCCGGCATTGCGGTATTTGCTGGCCATGGCGCCTTCCACGGCAGAGTCCACGTCGGCGTCATCAAACACGATGAAGGGGGCATTGCCGCCCAGCTCCAGTGCCAGTTTTTTGATCGAAGGCGCGCTCTGGGCCATCAGGATGCGGCCGACTTCGGTGGAACCGGTAAAGCTGATGTGGCGCACCACGTCGCTGGCGCAAAACACCTTGCCCACGGCAATGCTGTTGGCGCTGTCGGCTGTCAGCACATTGAGAACGCCGGCCGGAATGCCGGCGCGGATAGCCAGCTCGGCCGCGGCCAGGGCCGTCAGCGGGGTGAGCTCAGCGGGCTTGATGACCACGGGGCAGCCGGCGGCCAGGGCCGGGGCGACCTTGCGCGTAATCATGGCCAGGGGGAAGTTCCAGGGCGTGATGGCTGCGCACACGCCGATGGGTTGCTTGATGACCATCAGGCGGCGGTTGTTGTCGAACTGGGGCAGGGTTTCGCCGTTGACACGCTTGGCCTCTTCGGCAAACCACTCGACAAAACTGGCGCCGTAGGCGATTTCGCCCTTGGCTTCGGCAAAGGGCTTGCCTTGCTCGGCGGTCATGATGCGGCCCAGGTCCTCCTGGTTGGCCATCAGCAACTGGTACCACTTGAGCAGGATGGCGTGGCGCTCCTTGCCGGTCTTGCTGCGCCAGGCGGGCCAGGCGGCGTTGGCGGCCGCGATGGCGGCTTCGGCATCCTGGGGGCCCAAATTGGCCACATCGGCCAGCTTCAGGCCGGTGGCCGGGTCATTGACATCAAAGCGGGATGAACCGGTGACCCACTGGCCATTGACCAGGGCGTCGGTCTTGAAAATGCTGGGGTCTTTGAGAAGGGAGATAGGGGAAGTTTTCATGTCCATGGGCGGAGGTCCTTAAAGCGGAAGGCTGAAGAGGGTGAAAAGGGGTAGAAGAGGGGTGGAGAGAGGGCGAGGCGAGTGCACGTCGAACGATTTTGACAGCTTTCGGAGGCAGATACGGGCTGCGGGTAGGTATGCGATCCGGAGAAAGGGTTTCAGCGCGAGGGGCGCTGTCCCGGCATGTCAGGCCCTGCGCCCGCGCAGCCATTCCAACAGCAGCAAAAGCGCCGTGGTAAACAGGATCAGCAGCGTGGCGACGGCCGCGATGGTGGGCGAAATATTTTCCCGGATGCCGGTAAACATCTGCCTCGGCAGCGTGGCCTGGTCCGCGCCTGCCAGGAACAGTGTGACCACTACTTCATCAAACGAAGTGGCAAATGCGAACAGCGCGCCCGAGATGACACCCGGGGCGATGACCGGCAGGGTGATTCTGAAAAACGTGCGCAACGGGGTCTCGCCAAGGCTGAGCGACGCGCGCACCAGGTTGTGGTTAAAGCCCGCAAGCGTTGCGAGTACGGTGGTCAGCACAAAGGGCGCACCCAGCGCGGCATGCACCACGATCAACCCGAGGTAGCTGTCGGCAAGACCCAGCGGCGCGAAATACAGGTAAGTTGCCACACCGACCACGACGATGGGGACCACCATGGGCGCAATGAGAATGCCCATGAGCAGGCTTTTGAACCGGAAGTTGGTTCTGGACAGGCCGACGGCCGCCAAGGTGCCCAGCGCGGTGGCGATCAGGGTTGCGGCGGGCGCCACAATGAAACTGTTTTTGGCAGCCCTGGCCCATTCGGGCGAATCGAGCAGGTTGCGGTACCACTTCAGCGACCAGCCGGGGATGGGGTAGCTCAGAAAAGAGCTGTCGGAAAAAGACAGCGGCACCATGACCAGGATAGGCGCCAGCAGGAAAACCAGAATGGCGACGCAGGCGCCGCGCACCAGCCACCAGCCGGCTTTGTCGGCCAGGGTGGCATAGCGCGGAAAGGCGGGCCCTTTGATTTTGAACATGGTGAATTGGTTTGGTGTCTGCGTCTGAAAAAGAAGGATGTCAACCGATGCTGAGTTCGGCCTTGCCGATGCGCCGGTAAACGCTGTAAAGAACCATGGTGGCCGTCAGCAGCACAGCACCCAGCGCGCAGGCCATGCCCCAATTGACTTCGACGTTGGTGTAGCGGGCGATGTAGTAGCTCAGCATCTGGTCATCCGCGCCGCCGAGCAGGGCGGGGGTGACGTAATAGCCGATCGACAAAATGAACACCAGCAAGGCGCCGGCGCTGATGCCGGGGTAGGTCTGCGGTACATAGACCCGAAAGAAGGCGGACAGGGGCGCGCTGCCTAACGACACGGCGGCCCGCACGTAAGTCGCCGGCACGTTTTTCATCACGCTGTAAAGCGGCAGAATCATGAAGGGCAGCAGGATGTGCACCATGGCGATCACCACGCCTGCGCGATTGAATAAAAGCGCCAGGGGGCTGTCTATCAGGCCGATGCCCATCAGCCCCCGATTGACCAGGCCTTCGGATTGCAACAGCACAATCCAGGCCGCCACGCGTACCAGGATGGAGGTCCAGAAGGGCACCAGCACCAGAATCATCAGGAGGTTGGCCTTGCGTGCCGGCAATGAGGCCAGCCACCAGGCCAGCGGGTAGCCCAGCGCCAGGCAAAAAACCGTGACCAGAAAGCTGATCTGAAACGTTCGCAGCAAAATGGCGCCGAACGCGCGCTGGTCCGGCGGCATGCGCTCCACCTCCCCCTTGCTGTCGCGCCGCAGGTCCACCGATGCCAGCAGATAGTCGGGCGTCCAGCGGGAACTGTTTTTGGCAATCGCTTGCCAGAAAAGAGGCTCGGCCCAGCGCGGATCGAGCTGGAGCAGCCTGGCTTGTATTTCTTCAGGTGAGCCTGTGAGGGGCAGGGCACGGTAAGTGCTCATCACGAGGGACCGGGCACCGGGTGCTTCCGAGTTGAGGCGCCGTGCCAGGGCACCGGCATCTGAACTGTCAGAAAGATGGCCCAGGTCTTCCACCAGCGCCGCATAGCTTGCAGGGCCGGGTGGCGTCTGGGCGTTCCAGTCCTTGAGGCTTTTCCCCGTCCGGGGCAGCGCCGCCGCTACCTCCGGGTTTTCAATGGCACGTTGCAGCAGGGCCGCAATCGGCACCAGCAAGGTCAGCAGCAAAAACACCAGCAAGGGCAGGGTGAGTGCAAAGGCGCGCCATTTTCGACGAGCGTCGGCGCGCGACAGCGCCTGACGCAATGTGGCGGCGTCATTGCCCCGAAGGGCGCCCTGGCTGGTGATGCTCATGGGTGCTTGCTCCGCCGGCTTATTGCGTAGCCCAGGCGGCAAAGCGTTTTTCAAGCGCCTCACCCTGGTCGGCCCAGAAACCGACATTCATCTGGATGGCCTCTTTGGCATTGGCCGGCGAGGTTGGCAGATCGTCCAGCACCTTCTTGTCGAGCTTGGACAGGGCCTGGTTGTTGACCGGGCCGTAGGCGATGTTCTGCGCATAGACGGCCTGGGTGGCGGGCTGGCTGGCAAAGGCGATGAATTTCATCGACGCGTCCTTGTTGGGTGCGCCTTTGGGAATGACCCAGTAGTCCAGGTCATAAATGCCGCCGGGCCAGTAAATCTTCAGGTTGCGGCCTTCGCGGTTAGCGGCGTCGATCCGGCCGTTGTAGACGGTGCTGAGGGCAACGTCACCGGCCACGAGGAACTGGGCGGGCTGGGCGCCGGCTTCCCACCACTGGATGCTGGGCTTGAGTTCCGTCAGCTTGCGGAATGCGCGGTCGGCGCCGTCCTTGGTGGCCAGGACCTTGTACACGTCGGCGGGCTTGACGCCGTCGGCCATCAACGCGAACTCGAGGTTGTAGCGGGCGCCCTTGCGCATGCCGCGCTTGCCCGGGATCTTCTTGACGTCCCAGAAATCGGCCCAGCTGGTGGGCGCGGTCTTGACCTTTTCGGCGTTCCAGGCCATCACGGTGGACCATACAAAAACGCCTACGCCGCATTCCTTCACGGCTGCTGGCAGAAAGTCCGCCTTGGGGCCGATTTTGCTGAAGTCGATTTTTTCAAACAATCCTTCATCGCAACCGCGCTGCACATCGGGTGCTTCGACCTCGACCACATCCCAGGTGACTTTTTTCGTCTCGACCATGGCCTTGATCTTGGCCTGCTCGCCGTTGTACTCCACGGCAACGACCTTGGTGCCCGCTTTTTCGAAAGGCTCGTAGTAGGCCTTTTTCTGCGCATTGGCATTGGCGCCGCCGAAGTTCACGACGGTGATCTGCTGCTGCGCGAACGCGGGTACGGCCAGGCACGAAGCCATGGCAAGGGCGATGATGTTTTTCTTCATGGTGCTATTTCCTCGGTGGTTGATAAAGGCAGAAGGGGACGTTGAAAATGGTGAAGTGAGAAAGCGGTTACACCGCATAAATCCGCGTAAATGCGGGCGGAAATTCGAGGTGTACCCCTTCGCCCGGTTGCGGCGGCGGCTGGCCGTTCAACAGGGTGAGCGGCAGCTTGACGGTCGCTTCCGCCTGGCCGGCACCGACGTCGCACAGCAGCCGCAGGTGGTCGCCGAAATAGATGATGCGGGCCACGCGCGCCGGCAGCACGTCGGCAACGGATGCCGGCGCCTGGCGATGCAACACAATGCGCTCCGGCCGTATGTAGGCCTCGACCTGCATCCCGGCCGCTGCCTGATTCACGTTGGTGCCGGCCAGAGCGCGGCCATCCGGCAATTCGATGCCGGCGGCACTTCCTTTGCCTTTGAGCACCGTGCTGTCTCCGACGAAACCGGCGACAAAACGGTTGGAGGGCGTTTCATACAACGCCTCTACCGGCGCCAGCTGCTGGATCGCGCCATCGTTGAAAACCGCCACCCGGTCGCTCATCGTCAAGGCTTCCCCCTGGTCGTGCGTGACATAGACAAACGTGACACCCAGCTGCTTGTGCAGCTCCTTCAGCTCGATCTGCATGTGCTCGCGCAGTTGCTTGTCGAGCGCGCCCAGCGGTTCGTCCATCAGCACCAGTTGGGGTTCGAACACCAGCGCCCGCGCCAGGGCAACGCGCTGCTGCTGGCCACCGGACAGCTGCCCGGGCAGGCGGTCCGACATGCCCGACAGGCGAACCATGTCGAGCGCGCGCTTCACCCGGCTGGCCTGGTCGGTTTTGGACACTTTGCGCACTGTGAGTGGATAGGCCACGTTCTGGCCAACGGTGAGATGCGGAAAGAGGGCGTAGTTCTGGAACACCATGCCGAAGTTGCGCTTGTGCGGCGGTGTGCCGGTGATCTGCGAACCATTGAGGAAGATTTCCCCGGCTGTCGGCGACTCAAAGCCGGCCAGCATCATCAGTGTGGTGGTCTTCCCCGAGCCGGAAGGGCCCAGCAGGCTCAGGAATTCCCCACGATGAATGTCGAGGTCGAGTTGCTGCACCACCAGCTGCTCGCCGTCATAGGTTTTCTGCACGCCCGAAAAGCGCACCAGGACATCGTTATCAGTCATCGTTTTTCCTGAACGGGGCCGCGTAGATCAATGCGATGCGGTGAAGCTGTCTGCCAGGATTTGCAGGCCTTCGTCCAGCAAGGCGTCTTCGGCCGTGAGGGGAACCAGAATCCTGATCACATTACCGTAGGTGCCGCATGAGAGCAATATCAATCCGCGCCGGGCGGCTTCGGCCACCACGCGTTTGGTTAGCGCCGCATCGGGGCGGGATGAGTCTCCGTTTTCGAAGAGCTCTATGGCCACCATGGCGCCCAGGCCGCGCACGTCGCCAATGGCGGCTTCTTTCTCCGAGATGGCACGCAGGCCTTTGACGAGGTAGGCGCCCAAGGTTTTGCTGCGCGCCAGGAGCTGTTCTTTCTCAAAGGCCTTGAGCACGGCCAGGGCGGCCGCACAGCCGATGGGGCTGCCGGCATAGGTGCCGCCCAGGCCACCGGGGCCGGGCGCATCCATGACCTCGGCCCGGCCAACCAGGCCCGAGATCGGGAAGCCGCCCGCCATGGATTTGGCGATGGCGATCAGGTCGGGCGCCACCGGCCACTGCTCACAGGCGTACCAGGTACCGGTGCGGCCGGCGCCGGTCTGGACCTCATCGGCGATCAGCAGGATGCCGTGCTTGTCGGCCAGCGCCTTCAGGCGGCTGATGAATTCGGGCGGGGCGATATAAAAGCCGCCCTCGCCCTGCACCGGTTCAATGATGAAGGCCGCCACGCGCTCGGGCTCCACATCGTTTTTGAGGATCTGTTCGACCGAATGCAATGCCTGGTCGATGCTCACGCCGTGCAGGGCGTTGGGGTATTCGGCATGGAACACTTCGCCGGGAAAGGGGCCAAACCCCAGCTTGTAAGGCGCCACCTTGCCGGTCATGCCCAGTGTCATGTTGGTCCGGCCGTGGTAGCCGCCCGTGAAGGCGATGATGCCGGGGCGCTTGGTGTAGGAACGCGCCACCTTGACCGCGTTCTCGACCGCTTCGGCGCCGGTGGTCAGCAGCAGGGTCTTTTTGGCGAAATTGCCGGGCGCCAGGGCATTGAGCTTCTCGGCCAGTTCAACGTAGGGCTCATAGGCGACGACCTGAAAGCAGGTATGTGTGTAGAGGTCCAACTGGGCCTTGACTGCGGCGATGACTTCGGTGTGCAGGTGGCCGGTGTTGAGCACCGCGATGCCGCCGGCGAAGTCGATATAGCGGCGGCCTTCAACGTCCCACAGTTCGGCGTTTTTTGCCCGGCTGACAAAAATCTCGTGGGCCTGGCCGACGCCGCGTGTCACGGCGGCTTGGCGGCGCGCCATCAGGGCGGCGTTGCTGGAGGTCTGATTTGGCTGCATGGTGAAGGTGATTTCCGGGATTTCGGGGTTGAGGAGAGGGATGGACGGACTTTAGAAGCCGCCTCCAGCCCCGTCCATGTACACCACCGCGCTGTTTTCAACACACTGTGCGGGTCTAGAATCCTGTACATGGATTCCCCAACCCGGTGCATGGGCATTGCAATGCACAATCCGCCTTTTTTGGTTTTTTGATGCTCACACTTCGCCCGGAACTGCAGACCCCCCTGGTGAGCCAGATCGTCGATGGCCTGCGCGGGTTGATCACCGGGCAAACGCTGAAACCGGGCGTCAAGCTGCCTTCCATCCGCGGTTTTGCCGCCATGCACGGCGTCAGCGTCTTCACGGTGGTGGAGGCTTATGACCGCCTGGTGGCCCAGGGATGGCTTGTTTCCAAGGCCAATGCCGGGTTTTTCGTCAAGCGAAGGGGCGACGAGGGTGCGGCGGGTACGCCGTACGCGCAGCCCCCACAGCCTAAATTTGACGCGCGGTGGTACCTCAAGCAGATTTTCGAGAACCGCAACCTGCCGATGAAACCCGGCTGTGGCTGGTTGCCGCACGATTTCCTGTTTGGCGACGCGCTTCGCCGCAGCATGCGGCACCTCTCGGCAGACGGCTCTTCCCTCGAAGGGTATGGCCTGCCTTATGGGCATATGGCCCTGCGCATGGTCATCGCGGAGGCGCTCGCCGAAACCCAGATATCCGTTGAAGTTGACCAGGTGCTGCTGACGCAAGGCTCCAGCCAGGCGCTGGACCTGGTGGCCCGGCAGCTGATCAAGCCGGGCGACACCGTGCTGGTGGACAGCCCCGGTTACCCCAACCTGATGTTCATGCTGCGTTTTCTGGGAGCCAATCTGGTCGGTGTGCCGCGTACTCCCACGGGTTACGACCTCGCTGCGCTGGAGGCGCTGCTGGCCCTGCACAAACCCAAGGCCTTCTTCACCCAGCCCCGCCTGCAGAGCCCGACCTGCTCAATTGCCTCGGCGGCCCATTTGCACCGTTTGCTGCAGCTGGCCGAGACGCACGGCTTCACGCTGGTGGAAAACGATATTTACGCCGACATGGACCCGGTCGCGCGGTCGACGCTGGCCAGCCTGGACCAGCTGCAGCGTGTGGTCTACATCGGCAGCTATTCCAAAACCATCTCTCCCAATCTGCGCGTGGGCTACCTGCTGGCGCGAGGCGGCCTGATTGAGGAGCTGGCCCAGCTCAAGATGATTTCGGGCCTCACGTCCTCAGACATCGCCGAACGGCTGGCTTTCGGGGTGGTCACCGACGGCCGCTGGCGAAAGCACCTCAAGTCGCTTCGCGAAAAACTGGCCGTGGCGCATCGCAAGACCGAAAAGAACCTGACCGCACTGGGATTTGAGTTGTTCCATGAGCCGGGAGCCGGCATGTACCTGTGGGCCCGGCACCCGGACCTTCCCGATGGCGCCGTCTTGTCGAAAGAGGCTACGCCTGAGGGCATCATGCTGGGCCCTGGGCAATTGTTTCTGCTGGAGCCCCATCCGACGGGTTGGCTCCGCTTTAACGTGGCCTTCAGCGACGATGAGCGCATATGGCGATTTTTGTCCCACCGCATTGATCTGGGCCGGCAAGCCGCCCAGTAACGCCCGGTCTGGAGCCCCCCCACTTTCGCACCCGTGATCGGAGCAAGGCGGGGATTGATGCCCGCAGCCTTCAGCCGGCAACCTTCAGTTGTCAATCACGCGCCGGGCGAATCGTTCCAGATAGTCCAGCAGCTGATCAGCGCCGCGCATGGCCGCTTTCTCGTCGCCGGTGGCAATGCCCTGGGCAAGCTCCATATGCGCACGGGCGCCTTCGGTGATGTCACCTTCGTGCTGGTAGGCGTACCAGAAACGGCGGCATCGCACGATCAGCGGCACCACGCACTGGACTGCCGAATGGTTGTGGCTGGCCTGGTGGTTCACCTGGTCCAGGGCGTGGTCTGCCGCCATGTAGGTTTCAAGGTTGCCGCTGTTGGCGGCCTTCACCATGTTGGCGGCGCACAGCACGATGTCCTTGCGTTGCCGCTCGGTGGCACGGCGCGCCGAGCAGGCGGCGACCAGGCCTTCCAGTACGCGGCGTGTCTGGATCACGTCCAGGTGATCGGCCAGGTCGATGTGGGACACCAGCAGGCCCCTGCGAGGCTGCTGGACGATGAGCCCGCTCGACACCATGCGCAGCAGGGCTTCGCGCACCGGCGTGCGCCCCAGTCCGGTACGTTCGGCAAGGTCTGCTTCCACGACCGGGCTGCCGGGCTCGAGCTGCAGCGTGACGATCATGCTTTCGAGCATGTCGAACGCCATGTCGGCGGCGCGGCGCTTCGGTGGCGCCGCTGCAAGGGCTGCGCGGGCTGAACGTTGGGCGGGGGTGTGGGTCTTCATGTACCGTTTATTTTCTCACTCAGGCGGACGTGGGGCCGCGTGACGGATAAAAGCCGCCATGGCGTGCCGGCCCGGTGCGCGCGGTGCACGTCAAAGCTTTATGCCCCAGGCGAAAGGGTCGTCTTCCTGGATCAGCAAGGTGGCTTCGGCGCTGATGTACGCGCGGCCGCGGATGGTTGGCACGACCTTGCCGCCTTCCAGTGCATAGCTGGCCTCGAAGACGCTGCCGATCACGCTGGCCTGCCGCCAGACTTCCCCCGGCGCGAGCTTGCCATCGGCCGCCAGGCAGGCGATCTTGGCGCTGGTGCCGGTGCCGCAGGGTGAGCGGTCGTATGCCAGGCCCGGGCAAAGCACGAAATTGCGGCTGTCGGCGCCCCGGTCGTCGTCGGCGAAGATTTCGATGTGATCGATCTCGGCGCCGTCTGTGCCGGTGATGCCCTGTGCCGCCAGCGCTTCGCGCAGCAGCGAGGTGTAAGCCGTCAGGCCGGCAAGGTTGTCGCTGGCGACACGCTGGCCGCGCCCGCTCACCAGGAAGAACCAGTTGCCGCCCCAGGCGACATCGCCGCGCACCGTGCCGTGGCCGGGCACCTCGATGGCCACCTGGTGCAGGTGCCGGTATGCCGGCAGGTTGCGAACACTCACTGCCCCGTCGGCATGCAGCGTGGCGGTGACGGTGCCCACCGGCGTCTCAATGCGGTGCTCCCCGGGTTTGATGCGGCCCATGTGGGCCAGAGTGGCGACCAGGCCGATGGTGCCGTGGCCGCACATGCCGAGGTAACCGGCATTGTTGAAGAAGATCACGCCCGCAGCAGCGTCGGCCGCGACAGGCTCGCAGAGGAGGGCGCCGACGACGACATCGCTGCCGCGCGGCTCAAGCACTGCGGCGGCGCGCCAGGCATCGTGTTCGGCGGCCAGCAGGGCGCGGCGTTCGGCCATGCTGCCATGGCCGAGAGGGGGGAAGCCGCCGACGACGAGGCGTGTAGGCTCGCCGCCGGTATGAGAGTCGATGACCTGGATGCGTTTCATGTCGGTGTCCGGGTTGCGGTCAAGGGGGTCGTGGGCTTTTTCAGGCTTGCATTGTGCGCTTTGCCTGATGGGTTCGGCTGGCTGTTCCGGCGCCGGCGCCAGGCCTCCCATTCGCCCACCATGCCTCGCCGGAAGAACGACACGCACACGATGAACGTCAGGCCGGTAATGATGGTCACCACGCCGCCGAGTGCGGCCAGGTAGTTCTGCAGGCTCACCACCAGGGCCGCGCCGACCACCGGGCCCCAGCTTGTGCCGAGGCCGCCGAGCAAGGTCATGAGCAGCGTCTCGGTCGAGGTCGTCAGCATCACGTCGTTCAGCGCCGACAGCTGCAGCACCAGGGTCTTCATGGAACCGGCCAGCCCGGTGAAGGCAGCCGACAGCATGAATGCATAGAGCTTGCAGCGGTCGGTGTCGTAGCCCAGGGATACAGCGCGCGGCGCGTTGTCGCGTAGCGCCTTGAGTGACTGGCCGAACGGTGAATGCACAATCCGATGGATCGCGAGGAAGCCGGCCACGAAGACCGCCAGCGTGAAGTAGTACATGTGGTTGTCCACTGACAGATCGATGAGGCCGAGCAGCTTGCCGCGCGGAATGCCCTGCATGCCGTCCTCACCACCGGTCCACTTGATCTGCACCGCGAGAAAATAGGCGATCTGCGACAGGGCCAGCGTGATCATCGAAAAGTAGATGCCAGTGCGGCGGATCGCCAGCGTGCCGATGAGCCAGCCGATGGCCGTGGCCACCAGCATGCCGGCCAGGATCGCCAGTTCCACCGGAAAGCCGTAGCCGGACAGCTTGATCATCAGGATGCCGGTGGTGTAGCCGGACCAGCCAAAGAAGGCCGCGTGGCCGAATGACACCAGGCCGGTGAAGCCGATCAGCAGGTTGAAGGCCAGCGCGAAGAGCGCATAACACAGCACCTTCATCACGAAGACGGGATAAGCGATTTCGGGAAACAACGGAACCAGCAGTGCCGGAACCAGCAGCATGAGCAGAACGCGGATGGGTGCAGGTAGGTTGCCCATGGCTTATTTCTCCTTGCCGAACATGCCGGCGGGGCGAGCCAGCAGAACGATCGCCATGATCACGAAGACCACCACTGTCGAGGCTTCCGCGTAAAAGACCTTCGTCAGCCCTTCGAGCAGGCCCAGCGCCAGGCCCGTCAGGATGGCACCCATGATCGAACCCAGCCCGCCGATCACCACGACCGCGAACACGATATTGAGCAGGTTGGCCCCCATCAGCGGCGTGATCTGCATGATGGGTGCGGCCAGCACGCCGGCAAGGCCCGCCAGCGCGACACCGAAGCCGTAAGTCAGGGTGATCATCAACGGGATGTTGACGCCAAAAGCCTGCAGCAGCTTCGGGTTTTCAGTGCCTGCGCGCAGCAGGGCGCCGAGCTTCGTTTTTTCGAACAAATACCAGGTCACGGCACAGATCAGGAGCGAGGCGATCACGACGAAACCGCGGTAGATGGGCATGAACATGAAGCCCAGGTCGATGCCGCCCTGCAGCAGCGCCGGCGGGTCATAGCTCGCACCCGAGATACCGTAGAAATGACGGAAGATCCCTTCAAGCACCAGGGCCACGCCGAAGGTCAGCAACAGGCCGTAGAGATGGTCCAGGTGGTAGAGCCGCTTCAACAGTGTTTTCTCAAGCAGCACACCGAGCGCTCCGACGATGAGCGGCGCCAGCACCAGCGCCACCCAGAAATTGAGCTTGAATTCCGGGCCGAGCAGCAAAGGCAGCTGGGTAAAGCCGATCCAGGCCAGGAAAGCGGCGACCATGAACTGGGCCCCGTGGGCGAAATTGATGATATTGAGCAGGCCGAAGATGATGGCCAGACCCATGCTGAGCACGGCGTAGAAGCAGCCGTTGATCAGGCCCACCAGCAACTGCGCCATCAGCGACTGCATCGGAATGTCAAACATAGGGGTTGTGTCCTGGGTGAAGCGCGCGGCACTTGAGGTGCCGCGCGAATATCGGGTTTACTTGGCGGCGGCCTGGCAGGCCGGGCTGATGGCCGGGTAGACATCCGCGCCCTTGAGCACGGTCTTGACCTTGTAGTAGTCCCACGGTGCTTTCGACTCGGCCGGCGCCTTCACTTGCAGCAGCAGCATGTCGTGCACCAGCGCACCGTCTTCACGCAGCTTGCCGTGGCGGATCACCGCGTCGTCGATGGTCATTTTGCGCAGCTGCGCCATCACGGCTTTGGCCTCGTCGGTGCCGGCGGCCTGCACGGCTTTCAGGTAGTTAAGCGTGGCCGAATAGACACCCGCCTGGGCGGCAGTAGGCATCCGTTTTTGCTTCTCGAAGAATTTCTTCGACCAGGCGCGTGAGCGGTCGTCAAAGTCCCAGTAGAAAGCTTCGCTGAGATACATGCCCTGGGCCTTTTCCAGGCCGATGCTGTGCACGTCGGAGATGTAGGCGAGCAAGGGCGCGACCACTTGTTTGCGGGTGATGCCGTACTCGTTGGCCTGTTTGATGGCGTTCACCGTATCGTTGCCGGCGTTGGCGAGCGCGATCACGTCGGCGCCGGAAGACTGCGCCTTCAGCAGAAAGGAAGAAAAGTCCCCACCAGGGAAAGGATGGCGCGAACTGCCCACGACCTTGCCGCCGCCGGCGGCGATGACTTCGCTGGCGTCTTTTTCCAGCGAGTGGCCGAAGGTGTAGTCGGCGGTGATGAAGTACCAGCTCTTTTTGCCTTCCTTGACCAGCGCGCGCGCGGTGCCGGCTGCCAGGGCATAGGTGTTGGTCGTCCACTGCGCCGTCAACGCGTTGCATTTCTCGCCGAGGATGGCGGTGGCCAGGCCGGAGGAAGGCATCACGATGCGGTTCTTCTGCTTGGCGATTTCCATCACCGCCAGCGCGGTGGATGCGGTGGGAAAGTCGGTCACCATGTCGACCTTGCCCTGGTCAAACCATCCGCGTGCCAGGTTGGCGGCCACGTCGGGCTTGTTCTGGTGGTCGGCAAAAACCAGCTCGATGGGCTTGCCAAGCACTTTGCCGCCCATCTCCTCAATAGCCAGGCGGGCCGCGGCTACCGAGCCTTGGCCGGACAGGTCGGAATAAATGCCGGACAGGTCATTCAATACGCCGATCTTGACGACGTCGTCGCTGACCTGCGCATGGGCTGCCAGCGCCGCGCAGGCGGCCAGGCAGACGGAGAGTTTCTTGAATTGCATGAAGGGCTCCAGAGGTTGAAGAGAAAGAACTAACGGGAAATTTCAGATGCCGAGCAACGCGTCCAGCCGGCCCTGTTTGGCTGCGACGTCGGCGCCGTCGATGGTTTCAACCACCCGGCCGTGTTCGATGACGTAGTGCCGGTCGGCCAGGTGCTTGGCGAACCGGAAGTTCTGCTCCACCAGAACCAGGGTGAAGCCGCTCGCTTTCAGTTCACGGATCACCTGGCCGAGCTTTTGCACGATCACCGGCGCAAGGCCTTCGGTAATTTCATCAAGCAGCAGCAGGTTGGCGCCGGTGCGCAGGATGCGGGCCATCGCCAGCATCTGCTGCTCGCCACCGGAGAGGCGGGTGCCGGGGCTGTGGGCGCGTTCCTTCAGGTTGGGAAACATGGCGTAGATCTGGTCGAGCGACATGCCGCCTTCGCCGACTTTGGGCAGCAGCAGCAGGTTTTCTTCGGCGGTGAGCGAGGCGTAGATGCCGCGCTCTTCGGGGCAATAACCCAGGCCGAGCCGCGCGATCCGGTGCGGCGGCATGGCGATGGTTTCTTTGCCCGCGACACGGATGGAACCGGTACGTTTTCCGACGAGGCCGAGGATGGCGCGCAGGGTCGAGGTGCGGCCGGCGCCGTTGCGGCCCAGCAGCGTCACGCATTCGCCGGCTTTGACGTCGATATCGATGCCCTGCAGCACGTGCGATTCGCCATACCAGGCGTGCAGGTCCTTGATGGACAGCACGGTGCTGCCGGCCTGGGGATGAGTGTCAGACATGTGCTTCTTCCTCTTCCGTGCCCATATAGGCCTCTCGAACGGCCGGATCGGCGCAGACCCTGGCATACGGTCCTTCTGCCAGGATCTCGCCGCGCTGCAGCACAGTGATGGTGTCGCTGATGTCGGCCACCACTTTCATGTTGTGTTCGACCATCAGCACCGTGCGTTGGGCCGACACCTTCTTGATCAGGTCTTTGATCCGGTCCACGTCTTCGTGGCCCATGCCCTGGGTTGGCTCGTCGAGCAGAAGCAACTCGGGATCGAGCGCCAGGGTGGTGGCGATTTCCAGCGTGCGTTTGCGGCCGTAGGGCAGGTCACCGGCCAGCAGGTGCGAAGCGCCGGCCAGGCCGACCTGTTCGAGCAGGGCCATCGCTACCGGATCGAGCGTGTGCAGTGCCGCCACCGGCTGCCAGAAGCGGTAGTCGAGCCCCTGCTTGCGCTGCAGGGCGATCTTCACGTTTTCCAGCACGCTCAGCTGTGGGAAAACCGCAGAGATCTGGAACGAGCGCACGATGCCGCGGCGTGCGGTCTGCGCGGGCTTCTCGGCCGTGATGTCGGTGCCGTTGAAAGAGATGCTGCCGGCGCTCGGAATGTGGAACTTGGTCAGCAGGTTGAAGACCGTGGTCTTGCCCGCGCCGTTGGGGCCAATAAGGGCGTGGATCGAGCCGCGCCGCACGCGCAGGTCAACGTCGCGCACGGCGACAAAGCCGCGGAACTCCTTGGTAAGTCCCTTTGTTTCAAGAATGATGTCAGGTTCCATGCGTGGCGTCGGAGGTAGGGATGGAGGGTGCAAGCGCGGCCAATGTGGCTACGCGTACGGGTGAGAGGGGCGGGCGGGGCGCATTGGGCGTCCAGCCGAAGAGGAATTGCGTCGCCGCGCCGCAGACACGGCCCTGGCAGGCGCCCATGCCGCAGCGGGTGTGCAGTTTGGCGGTGGCCCAGTCCTTGTGCGGGGCCAGCGCACTGTGGGCTACGTCTTCACAGCGGCACACCAGGGTGCCGGGAGCGGCCAGCTGGCGCAGCGGCCCGGCGAGCGCGAAGCTGTGGTGCAAGGTGGCGGCGAATGCCTCCCAGCGCGCAAGTTGCGGGCGCAGCGCATCGGCCTGGGCGGTTGCACCGGCGGCCGCATGGCCGGCGATGGCGCCTTGTATCAGCGCCCGGTCGCTGCCGCCGACGCCGGTGGCCTCGCCTGCTGCATAGATGTTGGGCACACTGGTGGCTTGCGCGGCATCGACAGCCAGTGCAGCGGTGCCGTGACGCATCACAAGCGCGCAACCCAGGTGCTGTCCCAGTTCGGTGTTGGGCACCAGGCCGAAGCCGCAAGCCAGGCGGTCGCATGCGATGTCCTCCGCGCCAGCCGCTCCGCGCCGCAGGCGCACCGAAGCAAGGCGGCTCTCTCCTTGCGCCGACAGGATGTGGCTGCCGGTGCGGTAGGCGGCATTGAACAAACCCAGCGACTGCGCCGCCTTGCCCGGCCAACGTGCAAGCTGCGCGGCGAAGCCGGCGACGGCCTTCAAACTGGCCTGCTCCGCAATGCGCACTACCCGCCCACCGGCTTTGGTTGCCGTGGCGGCAGCGGCCAGCAGCAGCGGGCCGCTGCCGGCGATGACGATGCGTTCGCCCGCCACCGGCAGACCGGATTTGATGAGCGCCTGCAGCCCGCCGGCGCCGGTGACGCCAGGCAGCGTCCAGCCCGGGAAAGGCAAAAGTAATTCACGGGCGCCGGTGCAGAGGATCAGTTTCTTCCAGGTCACGCGCCAGCCGCGCTCGGCATCTTCCAGCAACAGTTCGAAGGGTTGGGGCGCTGCGACAACCCGTGCACCGCTGACCAGCCGGATGTTGGCACAGCGGCCGATGGCGCTGCGCCGCTGCGTGGCGGCTGCAGGCAAGCCGGCATGGGGACCGTCACGCCAGATCTGCCCGCCGGGTGCCGGGTTGTCGTCGACGATCACTATGCTGGCGCCGCTGGGGGCGGCTGCCAGCGCAGCGGCCATGCCCGCGGGGCCGGCGCCGATGATCAATACGTCGCAATGCTCGACGGCCATGGAGGGGTCTTTGATATTCACGTTGCAGCCTCCACCGTCATGCCGTCTTCGCAGCGCGTCTGGCAGGCCAACCGGCGCCGGCCGTCGATGTCGACGCGGCATTCCTGGCAGATACCCATGCCGCAGAACGGCGCACGGGCTTCGCCGTGCACGGATCGACGTGCCATGCCGATGCGCCTGGCGTCGGCGATGCACAGCGCCGCGGCCACAGAAGTGCCGGCGCTAACCGACAACGGCCGGCCGTTGATCTGGAGCGTTACCGTGCGTGGTGTTGTCATGGCTGTGCGGTTTCTGCAAATCGCCGGGCGGCATAGGGCACGGGGTCGAAGGCGGGCGTGGCACCGGTCATTTGCGCGGCCAGCAATTGCGCTGTGCCGGTGGCCGTGGTCACGCCCAGGCCCTCATGGCCGACGGCCAGCCACAGGCCTTCACGCCAAGGGTGGCGGCCGATGAGGGGGAGGCTGTCGGGCGTGGCGGCGCGCAGCCCGGTCCAGCTGCGGATCGCGTTCAGGCCGGCAAGTGCGGGCACGTAAGTCAGCGCGCGCTGCAGCATCTGCGCAACCATGGCGGCTTCCACCTCGGGGTCTGTGGTGCCGAACTGCCGCGAGGAGCCGATCAGCAATTGCCCGGTGGGGCGGGGCTGCAGGTTGAACGCGACCGACGGGCCTTCGCTGTGGTGCGCGCTGGTGATGTAGCCGAGCTCCACGAGTTGATGACGCACTTTCCCGGGGTAACGGTCGGTGATCAGCAGGTGGCCTTTTTTGGGCCGGATCGGCAGCTCCGGGCAGAGCGCAGTCGCGTGGATGCCGTTGGCCAGAAGAATCATGGGCGCCGTGCGGTAGCCACCATCGGCCAGCTGCACTTTGTGGCCTTCAATGCGCACGACCTCGGCCTGTTCAAGCTGGATGCGCTTGCCGCCCTGCGCCATCAGCCAGCTCGCTGCGGCCGGGGCGTACACAATGCCGTCGCCGGTCACTTTCAGCGCGCCGGCGAGCCCTGGGCGAAGTGCGGGCTCAGCGTGTGCCAGCGCGCTGTCGCCCAGCAGGACGCAATCAATGCCCCGTTCGGCCAGCCGGGCGTGCTTTTCTTCGGCCGCCTGCATTTCTGCCGCATCGGCGGCCAGCCAGAGCGTTCCGCACGGGCTGAACGCGCATCCCGCAGGCATTTGCGGGGCCAGCTCGCGCCACAATGCCAGCGAATGCTGGCTGAGGGCAAGTTCCGCCGGGTTGTCGTCCATGACCACGAGGTGGCCCATACCGGCCGCCGTGGCGCCCGCACGGCCGGCATCGAGCACCCGCACGTTCAGGCCGGATGCCGCCAGGGTATGGGCACAGGCCGCACCCACGATGCCGGCGCCGATCACGAGGACGTCCGCCTCCCGGCTTGATGCCTCAGACACGCGAGTACTTTCGATCCGCTGCGTTGCTCATGGAGTTGCCTGTGACGCCCGTGATGGCCCGTGTCCCGTTGCCGCCCTTCGGTGTTCAGTAGCTCGCCAGCGCCGTGGGCTGGGCGTTCTTGAACGTGAACACCGTGATGGGCGCCTGGGTCATGTTGCCCTTGTCGTCATAGGTGTAGGTACCTGCGACCCCCTTGTAGCTGCCCTTGTAGATTTCGGCGCCAACCTTGGCCACGTCGATGGAGCCTGCCTTGCGCATGGCTTCGCCGATCAGCATCGTCTGGTCATAGAAAGAAGCGCCGTAAGCATCGGTATCGAGGTTGAAGCGTTTCTTGTATTTGGCCTTGAACGCCGGTCCACCCGCGGCCTTTTCCAGCATGGAGCCGCCTTGAGCGCAAAACACCGTGTCGTTGACCGCTTCGCCGCCGAGCTTGCCCATTTCGGGGCTGCAGAGCGTGTCACCGCCCAGCAGCTTGGCAGGAAGGCCCAGTTGCTTCATCTGGCGCACCATGGGCGCCGCCTGCGGTGCGTAGCCGCCGAAGAAGATGGCCTCCGGTTTCTGTGCCTTGAGGTTGGTCAGGACGGAGAGAAAATCCACGGCCTTGTCGGTCGTGAATTCCTGGCCGACCACCGTGAGGCCCTGTTTTTTGGCTTCCTTGACGAATTCCTCTGCAACGCCCTGGCCGAATGCCGTGCGGTCGTCGATCACGCCGACCTTGCTGACCTTCAGTACCTTGGCGGCGTATACCGCCATGCTCGAGCCGATCTGTGTGTCGCTGGCAATGATGCGGAACAGGTTTTTGTAGCCGCCCTGGGTGACCTTGGGGTTGGTGCCGACGGTCGACATCATGGCGCCGCCTTCGCTGTACACCCGCGATGCGGGGATTGCAACGCCCGAGCAATAGGGGCCCATGACGTACTTCACGCGGCTGTCAACGAGTTTTTGCGCCACGTTCACGCCGGCCTTGGCGTCGCATTGGTCGTCTTCCGATTGCAGTTCGAACTTGAGTGTCTTGCCGCCCACCACCATTTTTTGGGCGTTGAGTTCTTCGACCGCCAGGCGAACGCCGTTTTCGTTGTCTTTGCCGGCGAACGCGTTCGGCCCTGACAGCGGGCCGGTGTGGCCGATGGTCACGACCTGCTCCTGGGTCTGTGCCTGTGCTGCTGAAGCCAGCGCGATGGCTGCGATGCCGGCCAGTGAAACGATGCGCTTGTGATGTGTCATGGGTGTCTCCTCGATGCGGGTTGGGGGTGAAAAAATTACACGACGGATTGGTACTTGGCCGGACGGGTCGCCAGGGCCTTGGCCACGATGCCTTCGATGAACTCACGCTCTGCGCCTATCAGCGGCAGGCGCGGGCGGCGCATGTGCTCGGTGCCCACCCCCACCAGCAGGTCAATGAGCTTGAGGTTCTGTACCAGCTTGGTAGAGACGTCCAGGTGCAGCATCGGCGTCATCCACTGGTAAAGCTTCAGCGCTTCAGCGAACTGGCCTGCCTTCATCAGGTCGTACAGCGCCACGGTCTCGCGCGGGAAGGCGCAGCCAACACCGGCCAAAAGGCCGTCGCAGCCAAGCGCCAGGCCCTCATAGGCCAGGTCGTCCACACCGAGGAAAAGCTGGTAGCGGTCACCCAGCACGTTGCGCAGGTCGGTGATCCGGCGGATGTTGTCGGTGCTTTCCTTGATGGCAACGATGTGCTCGCAATCGGCGAGCTCGACCATGTGCTCTGGCTTCAGATCGACACGGTAGGCCACCGGGTTGTTGTAGACCATGATGGGCTTTTGGGCTGCATTCGCCATGGTGCGTACGTTGAGCATGGCTTCGCGCGCGTCGGCTACGTAGATCACCGAAGGCATCACCATATAGCCCGCCACGCCGAGCTTGTTGGCTCCGTCGATATAGCGAAGCGCTTCGCGGGTGCTGGTTTCCGACACGTTGGCCAGCACCGGAATGCGGCCGGCGGCTGCGTCCAGCGCGATTTTGGCGACCTGCAGCTTTTCTTCGAGCGACAGCGTGCTGGCTTCGCCCAGCGAGCCGCAGGTGACGAGGCCGTGGATGCCGTTGCGGATCTGGAAGTCGATGTGGCGGGCGGTGCCTTCGGCGTCAATGCTTTCGTCAGCGTGGAACTTGGTCGTGATGGCGGGAAAAATGCCTTGCCAGCGGGGGTTGTTCAAGGGGAGCTCCTCAGGTGAAGGGTTTAAGGTTGGATAAGTCTTAATATATTAATAAGATATTTAAAATATCTTCATAGGGTATTAAGCAGCTTGCATGCCAGCTTTTTTCGCGGTAAATGGGGGTCGGGGCGGCTTGGGAAGCGCCAGAATGCGGCGCGCGCCCTGACCGGCCGCCAACCAGGTGCACCTGGGCACTGTGTTGATGCACTCGCCGATGCGCCCACGCGCCTGCCGGTCCGGCAGGGCGTACGAGGGGCAGCGGGATCAGTGAATCAGGGCCCGGCCTATAATCGTTTCTTCAAGCAAATCAAGCATTTAGGTGGGTTTGACGCAGTAGGGACGACCTGAGGTCGCCGGCGGACGGCCACCTTGCCAGACACCTATTCCAAGATGAGCCAGCCCACTTTCACCGTCTCCGACATCCGCAAGACCTTCCTCGATTTCTTCGCGTCCAAGGGCCACACCGTGGTGCCGTCCAGCTCGCTGGTGCCGGGCAACGACCCGACCCTGATGTTCACCAACTCGGGCATGGTGCAGTTCAAGGACGTGTTCCTTGGCACGGACAAGCGCCCCTATGTGCGCGCTGCCTCGGTACAGGCCTGCCTGCGCGCCGGCGGCAAGCACAACGACCTGGAAAACGTGGGTTACACCGCGCGCCACCACACCTTCTTCGAGATGCTGGGCAACTGGAGCTTTGGCGATTACTTCAAGCGCGAGTCGCTCAAGTGGGCCTGGGAGCTGCTGACCGAGGTCTACAAGCTGCCGCCCGAGCGCCTGCTGGCCACGGTGTATGAAGAAGACGACGAGGCCTACGATATCTGGACGAAAGAAATCGGCCTGCCGCCGGAGCGCGTGATCCGCATTGGTGACAACAAGGGCGGGCGCTACAAGTCCGACAACTTCTGGATGATGGCCGACACCGGCCCCTGCGGCCCTTGCAGCGAAATCTTCTACGACCACGGCGACCACATCCCCGGCGGCCCACCCGGCAGCCCCGATGAAGACGGCGACCGTTTCATCGAAATCTGGAACAACGTGTTCATGCAGTTCGACATGGCCGCCGACGGCAGCGTCACC
>JAJKJM010000215.1 GCA_021153985.1 Polaromonas sp. | reverse complement strand
TCGGTTATGACTTCTATAGCTTCTGGCATAAAACCTCGATCAAGCCCCGTTAAAATTCGGGGCAACCAAACAGAATACGACATTCGGCCGAAAATGGGAATTGCAATCCCCAATCGCCCCGCAATGACCTTTTTGATACCTCTTGTAGCCTTGTTTCCGGTCAACTTGTGACCTAAATCCCGGCCCGGTAAAAGCCGGACACCTGAACACCGACGCTTTCGCTTTTTTTCACTTTTCCAGAGGATTTTTCATGTCTTTGTTTACCGCTGTCGAAATGGCCCCGCGTGATCCGATCCTGGGTCTCAACGAGCAGTTCAATGCTGATACCAACCCCGCCAAGGTCAACCTGGGCGTCGGGGTGTACTACGACGACAACGGCAAACTCCCCCTGCTCCAGTGCGTGCAGGCGGCTGAAAAGCAGATGATGGCCGACCCGAAGGCCCGCGGCTACCTGCCCATCGACGGCATCGCCGCCTATGACGCGGCCGTCAAAGGCCTGGTTTTCGGCGTCGACAGCGAGCCCGTCAAGAGCGGCCGCGTCGCTACCGCGCAGGGTATTGGCGGCACCGGCGGCCTGAAGATCGGCGCCGACTTCCTCAAAAAGCTCAGCCCCAACGCCAAGGTGCTGATCTCCGACCCCAGCTGGGAAAACCACCGCGCGCTTTTCACCCAGGCTGGTTTCGTGGTTGAAAGCCACCCCTACTACGATGCAGCCAAGCGCGGCGTCAACTTCGACGGCATGTTGGCCGCCCTCAATGCCGCAGCCGAAGGCACCATCGTCGTGTTGCACGCCTGCTGCCACAACCCGACCGGTTACGACATCACCGCCGCCCAGTGGGACCAGGTGATCGCCGCCGTCAAGGCACGCAAGCTCACGCCTTTCCTCGACATGGCCTATCAGGGCTTCGGTCACGGCATTGCAGAAGACGGCGCCGTCATCGCCAAGTTCGTGGCTGCCGGCCTGAGCTTCTTCGTGTCGACATCTTTTTCCAAGAGCTTCAGCCTCTACGGTGAACGTGTGGGTGCCCTGTCGGTACTCTGCGAATCCAAAGAAGAAGCCGACCGCGTGCTGTCGCAGCTCAAGCTGGTGATTCGCACCAACTACAGCAACCCGCAAATCCATGGCGGCATGGTGGTGGCAACCGTGCTCAATACCCCGGCGCTGCGCACCCAATGGGAGCAGGAACTCGGCGAAATGCGTGTGCGCATCAAGGCCATGCGCCAAAAGCTCGTGGACGGCCTGAAGGCTGCCGGCGTCAAGCAGGACATGAGCTTCATCACCACCCAGATCGGCATGTTCAGCTATTCCGGCCTGAGCAAGGACCAGATGGTGCGCCTGCGCAGTGAGTTCGGCGTCTACGGCACCGACACCGGCCGCATGTGTGTGGCTGCGCTGAACAGCAAGAACATCGACTACGTCTGCGCGTCCATTGCCAAGGTAATGTGACCCTGCCTGGCGGCGCCGCAAGCGCTCCGCTTCCGGAGCAGTTCATCCGGGATGCGCTGCAAAACCGCCACAATCAGGCCATTCTTGATCGCCTGCCCTCGCTAGGCTTGCCCGACGCCTGGCTGGTAGCGGGCTGCCTCTTCCAGACAGTCTGGAATGTCCGCTCGAGCCGCCCGCCCGAGTCGCAAATCAAAGACTACGACCTGTTTTACTTTGACCCCTCCGACCTGTCGGAGGCGGCCGAAGCGCGCATCAACGAGCAGGTCGACGCCTGCTTTTCAGGTCAGGACATCGTGGTTGAAGCCAAAAACCAGGCGCGGGTCCATACCTGGTATGAGGACTACTTCGGCTTTCCTTATCCCGCGCTGGGCCGTTCCACGGATGGCATCGACCGTTTCCTGGTGCGCTGCACCTGCGTCGGGCTGAAACCGGGCGCTTCAGGCCTGGAACTCTACGCCCCGAACGGCCTGGCGGCCCTCTACCAGGGTGCACTCAGCCCGAATCCCCTGTGCCCTCACCGGCCGCTGTTTGAGAAAAAAGCCAAAGCCTACCGGGAGCGCTGGAGCTGGCTGAATATCCTGTCCGCCTGACAGCCAAAATTTTAGACAAATTGGCCCCTAGCCCTTAACCCATAAGCACTTATGGCTATTTATTTGATAGCAAATTGCAGCAAATTCAACAAGCTCAACCCCACACCACCGAGCGCATCGAAATCGAACCCGCCTGAAAGCTGGTGTTGAAAAACCGCATCGGCTCCTTCGCCTCGGCAGCGCCTGCGGCATACAGCAAAGGCAGGTAATGCTCATAGGTGGGGTGCGCCATCTTGGCCACTTGCCCCAGTTTCTGGAAGTTTTGCAGTGCGTCCAGGTTGCCTTGCTGAAGGTAGCCGCCAATCGTCTGGTCAAACTCCAGCGCCCAGTCGTAAGCCTGGTTACCCGACGCGCCGCGCTGCATCTGGCGCAGGTTATGCACGATGTTGCCGCTGGCCACAATCAGCACGCCCCGGTCGCGCAGCGCCTTGAGTTGCTTTGCCAGCGCATAGTGATCCTCCGGCGCCCGGCCGTAGTCCATGCTCAGCTGGATGACAGGAATCTCGGCATCGGGAAACATCGGCTTTAGCACCGACCAGGCGCCGTGGTCCAGCCCCCATTCGCTTTCGTCCAGGCCCAGTGGCGCGGACGCCCTTTGCCGGACCAGCTGGCTGATCGCCCGGGCGGCTGCCGGATCGCCGGGCGCCGGGTATTGCTGGTCAAACAGCTCTTGTGGAAAACCGCCGAAGTCGTGGATGGTTTTGGGCTTGTCCATCGCGGTCAGCCACCAGCCTTCCGTCAGCCAATGGGCCGAAATGCACAAAATCAGCTGCGGCCGGGGGTATTTGGCGCCAAACTCCGCGCCCAGCGCCTGCCAGCTGCGCCGGTACTCGTTGTCGCCGATGGCGTTCATCGGGCTGCCGTGGCCCACAAAAAAGACCGGCATCCGGTCAGATTGCTTCAGGGAAGCCAGTTGGTCCAGCGCGGAGGTGTCGATCGAAGGGGGCATGTTGTTTTTCCTGTTCAAGGGCTGGCCCAAGGCCGGCAAAGACCGCCGTCTGGGGGCAAAATGATAAGTATTCCTTCAATTTTGCACGTGGCGGCGGCATCCCGGTAAAACAAGCCCATGTGGCGCCTTGTGGTGCAGAGGCACCAACACCGTGAAAACCGCCCGGAATTAGTAGATATCCCTAAATCAGTGCATCCCCCGCCTGTTATATTGCACTGCAACATAATACGTTTTTCGTAGCTATTTCCATAACCAAGGTTGACCCCAATGCTGTACCAAGTCTATGAAACCCAGCGCACATTGATGGAGCCCTTTGTTGATTTTGCGCAGGCAGCGGCCAAGCTTTATGGCAACCCGCTCTCGCCGCTTGGGCAAAACCCGTTTGCCCAGCGCGTGGCAGCCGGCTACAGCCTGATTTACCGGCTGGGCAAAGACTATGAAAAGCCGGCCTTTGACATTCGTACGGTAGACGTCAACGGCACCGATGTGACGATCCACGAGCGCGTGGAAATCAACAAACCCTTTTGCGAACTGCGCCGCTTCAAGCGCTTTACCGACGACCCTGCCACGCTGACCAGCCTCAAGGGCGAGCCCGCGGTGCTGATCGTGGCGCCGCTGTCGGGCCACTACGCCACCTTGCTGCGCGACACCGTCAAAACCATGCTCAAGGACCACAAGGTCTACATCACCGACTGGAAAAATGCGCGCACCGTGCCGCTGTCCGACGGCTCCTTCCACCTGGACGACTACGTGAACTACGTGCAGGAGTTCATTCGCCACATCCAGGGCATTTACGGTAACTGCCACGTCATCAGCGTCTGCCAGCCCACCGTGCCGGTGCTGGCAGCCGTGTCGCTGATGGCTTCGCGCGGCGAGACCACCCCCCTGAGCATGACCATGATGGGCGGCCCGATCGACGCGCGCAAATCGCCGACCGCCGTGAACAACCTGGCCATGAACAAGAGCTACGAGTGGTTCGAAAACAATGTGATCTACCGCGTGCCCAGCAACTTCCCGGGCGCCGGCCGCCGCGTTTACCCCGGCTTTTTGCAGCACACCGGCTTCGTCGCGATGAACCCCGACCGCCACGCCAAGAGCCACTACGACTACTTCAAGGATCTGCTCAAGGGCGACGACGCCAGCGCCGAGGCCCACCGCAAGTTCTATGACGAATACAACGCCGTCCTCGACATGGATGCCGACTACTACCTCGAGACCATCAAGACGGTGTTCCAGGAGTTCAAGCTGGTCAACGGCACGTGGGACGTCAGGAACGTCGACGGCGACCTCGAGCGCGTGCGTCCCGAAGACATCAAGACCACGGCCCACTTCACCGTCGAGGGCGAGCTGGACGATATTTCCGGCTCGGGCCAGACCGAGGCCGCCCACAGCCTTTGCTACAACATCCCCAAGTCGCTGCAAAAACACCTCGAAGTCAAAGGTGCGGGCCACTACGGCATCTTCAGCGGCCGCCGCTGGCGCGACATCGTCTACCCGCAGGTCAAGGCCTTCATCCTTGAGAATAATCGGGCTCCAGCCCAGGCCAAACGTGCGGCGGCAGCTCCTAAAAAGGTAGCAAAGCCTGCGTCGAAACCCGCCGCAAAACCTGCAGCAAAGGCCGCTGCAAAGCCGGCAGCCAGGAAGACAGCGCGCAGCAAGCCAGCCTGAACTCGTGTGTCCGGCAGGGCCGTTTGTTGGCGCTTGCCGGCCCCCAGACTGGTAGGACAATAGGCAGGTGACCTCTCACCCCGCCTCTCACCCCGTGTCTCCCCCTGCGTCTCACCTTGTCGAGCGCATCAACGCCGCGCTGCCGCAAACCCAGTGCACCCGCTGTGGCTACCCTGACTGCGCGGCCTACGCCACAGCCATCGCGGAAGGCTTGGCTCCCATTAACCAATGCCCACCCGGCGGCGCTGAAGGCGTGCAGCGCCTTTCGGTTATCACCGGCCAACCCGTTCAGCCGCTCAACCCCGCCAATGGTGCCGAAGGCCCGCGCGCCATCGCCATCATCGACGAGAACTGGTGCATAGGCTGTACCCTGTGCATCAGCGCCTGCCCGACCGACGCCATCATGGGCAGCAACAAGATGATGCACACGGTGATTGAGCCGTGGTGCACCGGTTGCGAACTGTGCATCCCGGTATGCCCCGTGGACTGCATCAGCCTGGAAAATGTCACCGGCGAGCGCACAGGCTGGGCCGCTTGGTCACCCCAAGAGGCAGATACGGCCAGAGCGCGCTATGAACTCCACAAAACCCGGCACGCCAGCGGCATAAGCTCGGGAGACAAGAATCCCGGAAAAACCCGAAAGCCTCTTGCCGATCCGTCGCCAGCCCAGCCAGCACGCTCCGAGGCCGAGCCCGCCGTGGCAGACCGCAAGCGCGCGATCATTGAGGCGGCGTTGGCCCGGGCCCGTGCCCAGCGCGACACTTACGGCAAAAAAGACTGAGTTGGCGTTCAGCCCAAGGCCGCAAACGCCTTGATGACCTCAGGCGGTGCCTGGACCATTTCGATCAGCACGCCTTCGCCGGAAACCGGAAACTCGTCGTTGGGCTTGGGATGCAGAAAGCAGATGTCAAAACCCGCAGCGCCCTTGCGGATGCCGCCAGGCGCAAAACGCACGCCCTTCGCCGTCAGCCACTCAACGGCCTTTGGTAAATCGTCAATCCACAGGCCCACATGGTTTAGCGGTGTGGCGTGCACGGCGGGCTTCTTGTCTACATCCAGCGGCTGCATCAGGTCAACCTCGACCTTGAAGGGCCCGCTGCCGATCGCGCAGATGTCTTCGTCGACGTTCTCGCGTTCGCTGACAAAGTTGCCGGTGACCTCCAGGCCCAGCATGTCGACCCACAGCGTGCGCAGCCGGTCTTTGCTCGTGGCGCCGATGGCGATCTGCTGGATGCCCAGCACTTTGAAAGGACGACCGGCACTCATGCCTGGAACTCCACAATCGGCTGGTCCACGCTCAGTGATTCGCCCTTGGCGGCCAGCACTTTGCCAACCACGCCATCGGCAATGGCAAACAATACGTTCTCCATCTTCATGGCTTCGATCACGGCGACACGTTCACCGGCCTGCACCTTCTGGCCCACCTGGACCGCCACATCCACCAGCAAGCCCGGCATAGGCGACAGCACGTAGCGGCTCATGTCCGGCGGCGCCTTGTAGGGCATCAAGGCGTGAAGTTGAGCCGCGCGTGGCGACAGCACCAGCGCATCCAGCCGCGTACCGTTGTGCGCAATGCGGATGGCCAGGGGATTGCGGCCGACGCCGCGCTCAACCTGCGCAGCAAACGGCTGGCCGTTCACCGTGCCGCGGATGCGCGCACCGCCCAGATGCCAGTTGCTACAAATTTCATAGCTACCAGTCCTTGTATCGACTGTGCCGGAGCCCGATTTGGCTTGATAGTTTCGGACTGTGACCGGGTGCTGGGTATTCTGCCCGGCGGCGCCCAGGCCGACCACCACGAACTCTTCCCCTACCGTCACGCCATGGCCCGGCAACTGCCCGCTGATGCCTGCTGCGCGGCCCAGCATGCGGCGGTTGACGTAAGCCGCCAGCGCCAGCAGAAAGGACGGATCGTCGTGCGGCACATCTTCCGCATGAAAGCCCTTGCTGTAATTCTCTGCAATGAAACCGGTGTTGAAATCACCTGCCACAAATTTCGGATGCGCCAGCAAAGCCGCCTGGAAAGGGATGTTGCTGGAAATACCGCGGATGACAAAGCCGTTGAGCGCTTCACGCATCTTGGCAATCGCCTCCTTGCGGTCTTTGCCGTGCACGATCAGCTTGGCAATCATCGAGTCATAAAACATCGGAATCTCGCCGCCGTCCTGCACGCCGGTGTCGACGCGTACGCCGTACAGCTGCGAAGTATCGGCCGCAAACATCGTCTCCTTGGGTGGCTGAAAGCGCACCAGCCGGCCTGTAGAAGGCAGAAAACTGCGAAACGGATCCTCAGCGTTGATGCGGCACTCAATCGCCCAGCCATTGCGTTGCACGTCTTTCTGCGCGATCGGCAGCTTCTCACCAGCGGCCACGCGAATCATCAGCTCCACCAGGTCCAGCCCAGTGATGCATTCCGTCACCGGGTGCTCCACCTGCAGGCGGGTGTTCATTTCAAGGAAGTAAAAGCTCTGGTCTTTGCCGACCACAAACTCCACCGTGCCGGCGCTCTGGTACTTCACCGCTTTGGCCAAAGCCACCGCCTGCTCGCCCATCGCCTTGCGCGTGGCGTCGCTGATAAAGGGTGATGGCGCTTCTTCAATCACCTTCTGGTGGCGCCGCTGGATGGAGCATTCACGTTCGTTGAGGTAGACCACATTGCCGTGGCTGTCACCCAGCAACTGGATTTCAATGTGGCGGGGTTCCTCGACAAACTTCTCGATGAAAACCCGGTCGTCGCCAAAGCTGTTGCGCGCTTCGTTGCGGCAACTCGTGAAACCTTCGAACGCTTCCTTGTCGTTGAAGGCCACCCGCAAGCCCTTGCCGCCGCCGCCGGCCGAGGCCTTGATCATCACAGGGTAGCCAATGCCCTTGGCGATCTCCACCGCCTTCTCGGCCGTTTCAATCGCGTCGTTGACACCGGGAATGCAATTCACGCCCGCCGCGCCCGCCAGCTTCTTCGATTCGATCTTGTCGCCCATGGCGGCAATCGAGTAGTGCTTGGGGCCGACGAAGATGATGCCCTCTTCCTCGACCCGCTTGGCAAAGCCCGCGTTTTCGCTCAGAAAGCCGTAGCCGGGGTGCACCGCCTGCGCACCTGTCTGCTTGCAGGCGGCAATGATCTTGTCGGCTTGCAGGTAGCTGTCACGGCTGGGCGCGGGGCCAATATTGACGGCTTCGTCCGCCAGTTCGACGTGGCGTGCGTCCTTGTCGGCGTCGGAATATACCGCGACGGTTTGGATGCCCATCTTGCGGGCAGTGAGGATGACGCGGCAGGCGATTTCGCCGCGGTTGGCGATCAGTATTTTTTTGAACATCATGAAGCTCTCATTGGTTATCGGCGAGGAGCAGCTTGCGCGGCTCGTTAAAAATCCACCAGGGCTTGACGGCACCACCGTTCATGGAGTGCGCATAGGACAGTTGAAGAGACAATTTCATCAGAAGCGCCGAGGGGCATCCTGATTGGCTTGCTTGGCCTGGATGCTGCCGTGAAAGCCCGCGGCTTCCTTTTTTTTCAACACCGCGTCGCTCCCGGTATCCGCATCCGTTCCCTTGGCGACCGCATCGATGACGCCTCGCACCACGATACCGGCCAAGGTTTTTTCGTCGTCAACACTGGCCACCAACGCGACGACCAGATGCCACGCCGGGAACACAAAAATGCGCTGCCCCTTAAAACCGCTGGCATAGAAATAGGGCGTGCCCGCAAATTTGGCATCTCCGATCCACCAGTGCAAGGCATAGCTCTTGTTGGGCCCAGGCTGAGTCGCCTCTTGCACATAACTTGCGTCGAAAATTCTCTTGCCGTTCCATTCGCCCTGCTGCATATAGAGCTGCCCCAGCTTCAGCATGTCCATCGGTCGAACGCGCAAACCCCAACCGCCGGGATAGCGGCCTGCGCGATCCCTAAACATCCACTCGTAGTTGCTCATCTGCAACGGCTCGAACAGCGTAGCCTTGCCAAAGCTCAGCAAGTCATTGCCCGCCACGGCGGCGATAACCGCGCCCGTCATCGACACATCGGCATCAGAATAGTTGAACCGGGTTCCTGGTGGTGCGATGAACGGGGGCGAAAGCGCGAAAGCCAGGCGGTCGTTCAGAGGGTCGTAGATGGGATGGCAGCAAGGATCGTGCTTGTAGTTCAAGCCCGAACTCATCTGCATCACGTTCTTCAAGCTGATCTGCTTTGCCTTGTCCCAATCGTTGTCGTTGAGGCGCGAGGGTTGGGGCACAAGATCTGCGATGGGCAGATCCACCGACTTGAGCTTTCCTTGGTGCAACAAGGCCCCGACCAGTGTGGAAGAGAAGGATTTGGTGACTGACCACATCGAGTGGTTGTACTGACGGCTCAGCCCGTCTTTGTAGCGTTCGAGCGAGAGCTTGCAGTCGCGCAGCACCAACAAGGCCCTCACTTCCAGTTTCGACTCGTCCAATGCATCGATCATGCCGTCCAGGCGTGCAGCAGACAAGGCGACCTGGCTGGGCGGTGCACTCGTGAAGTCTTTGCCAACGGGGGTATCGCAAGCACCATCTGCCGCTTGCGCCGCAGAAGCAAACACCGGGAAAACCAGCATCAAACTGGCCATACGCATCTTGGTTTTCACGGTGTTCACAGTGGAATATTCCCGTGCTTCCTCCACGGGTTCTCGATCTTCTTGTCGCGCAGCATCACCAGTGAGCGGCAAATGCGCTTGCGTGTCTCATGCGGCAGGATCACATCATCGATAAAGCCGCGCGCCCCGGCCACAAAGGGGTTGGCAAAACGCGCTTTGTATTCGGCTTCTTTCGCGGCCAGCTTGGCCGGGTCGCCCTTGTCTTCGCGGAAGATGATTTCAACTGCGCCCTTGGCGCCCATCACGGCGATCTCGGCATTGGGCCAGGCAAAGTTGACGTCGCCGCGCAGATGCTTGGAGGCCATCACGTCATAGGCGCCGCCATAGGCCTTGCGGGTGATGACAGTGATCTTGGGCACGGTGCACTCTGCATAGGCATACAGCAGCTTGGCGCCGTGCTTGATGATGCCGCCGTATTCCTGGCTGGTGCCGGGCATGAATCCGGGTACGTCGACAAAGGTGATGACCGGGATATTGAAGGCATCGCAGAAGCGGACGAAGCGCGCGGCCTTGATGGAGCTCTTGATGTCCAGGCAGCCCGCCAGCACCAGCGGCTGGTTGGCGACGATGCCGACCGTCTGCCCTTCCATTCGGGCAAAACCGATGATGATGTTTTTCGCGTACTCGGGCTGGATCTCGAAGAAGTCGCCGTCATCTACCGTTTTGACGATGAGTTCTTTCATGTCATAGGGCTTGTTCGGGTTCTCGGGCACCAGGGTGTCCAAGCTCAGGTCCATGCGGCCGGCGGGGTCGGCACTGGGGCGTATCGGCGCTTTTTCACGATTGTTCAGCGGCAGGTAGTTGTAGAGGCGGCGCAGCATCAGCAATGCCTCGACGTCATTCTCAAACGCCAGGTCGGCCACGCCGCTGCGCGTGGTGTGGGTGGTGGCGCCGCCCAGTTCTTCGGCAGTCACTTCCTCATGCGTCACGGTTTTCACCACCTCAGGGCCGGTGACGAACATATAGCTCGAATCCTTGACCATGAAGATAAAGTCCGTCATGGCAGGCGAATAGACCGCACCGCCGGCGCAAGGCCCCATCACCATGCTGATTTGCGGCACCACGCCGCTGGCCATCACGTTGCGCTGGAACACATCGGCATAGCCGCCGAGCGAAGCGACGCCCTCCTGGATACGGGCGCCACCCGAGTCGTTCAGGCCAATGACGGGCGCGCCGACTTTCATGGCCTGGTCCATCACCTTGCAGATTTTCTCGGCATGGGCTTCACTCAAAGCCCCCCCGAACACGGTGAAGTCCTGGCTGAATACAAACACCAGGCGGCCGTTGATCATGCCGTAGCCGGTGACCACACCGTCGCCGGGGATCTTGTTGTCCTGCATGCCGAAGTCGGTGCAGCGGTGCTCGACAAACATGTCCCACTCTTCAAACGTGCCTTCGTCGAGCAGCAACTCCAGCCGCTCGCGCGCGGTGAGCTTGCCTTTGCCGTGCTGCGCATCAATCCGCTTTTGCCCACCGCCCAGACGGGCTGCGGCGCGCTTCTTTTCGAGTTGTTCAAGGATTTCTTGCATGGTGTGTTCCGCAATGGTGGGACGATGAAAATTATTTAACGGGTTCAAACAGAAGGCGCGCAGCGGCCTGGCTCATGCGGCGCGAGTCGTGCCCTACGCCCGGCACAGTGACGCGCTCCCAAGCCAGGGGTGTGCCCAGCTTCTGCGCTTGCGCCTGGGCCTGCTCAAAGAAGTGGGTGCCGCGCTCAAAGCGGTTCACGCCCTGGGCCGTGGCCTGCCTGGCCTTGGGAAGGTTGGCCGCGTCAGTCTGTGTGTCGGCCTCACCAAGCAGCACAATCAGCTTGCGTGCAAAAACCTGTTTGAGCTTGTCGGGCGTGACGATGCTTTCGTCAAGCGCGTAAGGAAACTTGTCGTCCACCAAGCCTGGATAGCGGGGCATGGTGTAGCTGCCGGCATTGGCTGCCACGGCGACAGAGACGCGCGGCGCTTCAACCAGCAGCATGAATCGGTGTACAAACTGCCCGCCGGCGGAATGGCCGAAGAGCAGGTAATCGCTTGCAGTGAGCCCCTCATCGGCGCGGACAAAGTCGAAGAGATGCTCGACGAGCTGGAATGACCACTTGCTGCGGTCGCGGGTCTCGATGCCGCCCATGTTGAACAGCCTGGAGGGAAAGCGCGCTTCATCGAACTCCGGAGCCAGCACGATCAGTTTATGTTTTTCCGCAAAAGGCATCCAGTTGTCGCGCATACGCGAGCCCTGCCGCTCAGCCCCGTGGATCACCACCATCACCCTGGCGTCGGGTCCGGCGCCGCGCGCCTTGTAGTAATGCACCGTGACGGGCTTGTCCGCGAAATAGCCCTTGTCGGTAAAGACAAAGCTCTGCGGCTCACCGGCCACCATGCCGCCAGCCCAAGCCAGACAGGCCTGCAGAAGCAGTGCGCAAAGAACGGCGATTTTCTTCACGCGTTCCAACCCTTGGATGCCAGGGCCAGCAAGCTCCTGGCGGCTGTAGATGCGGCAACCTCACCGCGCGCCACTTCGGCCAGCAAGCCGGGTAAACGCTCGCGCACCTGCGGGTCCTGACGGAAGGCCTGCTTGAGGCCTGCGTCAATTCGTTCCCACATCCAGGCCAGCGACTGCTGCTGGCGGCGGGCGGCAAGCTGGCCGTTGGCAGTTTGCAAGGCTTTGAACTGCGTGACCGCTTGCCAGAACACATCAACGCCCTTGTTATGCAGGGCGCTGAGCTGGATGACCTGCGGGTGCCAGTTTTTATCGAAGCTGGCGGCCTGTTCGCTGCCCATGGCATTGTTGACCAGGCCGAACAGGCGCATGGCCGAAGTGATCTGCGCTTCGGCCCGCATCGCCGCATCGGCATCGATGTCGGCCTTGTTGATGATGACCAGATCGGCCAGCTCCATCACGCCTTTTTTGATCGCCTGCAGGTCGTCGCCTGCGTTGGGCAGCTGCATCAGCACAAACATGTCGGTCATGTTGGCGACGGCAGTTTCGCTCTGGCCCACGCCGACGGTTTCGACAATCACCACGTCGTAACCGGCGGCTTCGCAGACCAGCATGGCCTCGCGCGTCTTTTCGGCCACGCCACCCAGGTTGCCGCTGGAAGGGCTGGGGCGGATGTAGGCGCGCTCATGCACCGAGAGCTTTTCCATGCGGGTCTTGTCGCCCAGGATGGAGCCGCCCGAGACGGAAGAAGATGGGTCGATGGTGAGCAC